>CAMORE010000040.1 GCA_946623365.1 uncultured Acinetobacter sp. | reverse complement strand
CTGAAAAGAAAAACCGTAGACCCGTTAAACGCGAACGAGCAAGACAAGTCCCCCCTACGACACCATTTAAAAAGTAGGTTGGGGTTTCTACCCCAACGATAATACATTTGTTGGGCTGAAAGCCCAACCTACACTACTGTATGTTAAATTACAATGGGTTCCATATTATTTGTTCAACAATACTGCTGTTCTGTGGATAATCTATATAACTTCTTTAATAAACTTAAACAGTGTGTGTATTGTAACAATTCACGTATTAATGTAACAATTTATTAAAGTTTTTACAAAATATGCCGATATACAGAGTAGAGGACT
The DNA here is from genome assembly GCA_946623365.1 of uncultured Acinetobacter sp. Taxonomy (GTDB): domain Bacteria; phylum Cyanobacteriota; class Vampirovibrionia; order Gastranaerophilales; family Gastranaerophilaceae; genus CAG-196. The sequence continues at coordinate 15,535 of CAMORE010000040.1, read as the reverse complement.
CTATATGGACGGCAGAATTGACGGCAAATTTATTATAAAAAAAGGTGGTATCACTCAAGGTATAGCAAAAGAACTTGGCTTAACAAGTGCCGAATGTAAACAGATTAGTGGTAGTATTTGGACGCAGGTAATAAATGAGTTTAATAACGAACAAAACATGAATGTTCAAAATAATCTTAGTGCTACACCTAATGCAGACAATAACTATACAGTACATAAAAATGCTGTAATTACATTTAGTAAGGAATGTTGGAATAAGATTGTAGGTCTTATCAATAGTGCTTTAGGTAAGAATATTCAAGTTGAAGAAGCTGAAGATACAACAGGTGCTACAGCGACACAGACACCACAAGCAACTAAAGGTACTACAGAAACAAAACAATTAACAGCACAGCAATTACAACGAAAAGAAGCACATGAACAAGTCGTTAAACAAGCTGTAACAATACTTAAGCAGAATTGGCAGTTATCAGGATTAGGAGAACATTTTACAAATGAAGCTGACAAAAGCCTTTATTTACAATGTTTAGACGAGATTGTTTATGATGCTGACAAAACAGGTGCAGGACATGCAGAAGCTGGTATTATTCACATTGAAACAGATAACGAACAAGTTAATACAACTACTGAAATGCTGAAACTTCTTATACACGAAGCAAATCACGCATTTTTAGAAAGAAAAGCTACTCAAAATGGTACATTAAACTATCCAACTAAAGCAGAAGAAACAGAATGTGAAACTCTTGCTCTTACTGCAACAGCAAGACTTGTTAATGCAAGTCAACAAGGTAAATTACAAGGAGTAGACGAACACGGTAATCTTACTAATGCTACATTAGATAGCTATGATATATACGACCACCCTATAACATATTATACAGACAGTAGTAAGGTAAGCACTACTACAGGATTTCAAAACTGGTTACAAGGATATAATAAACTTGCAGATAATTTGAATGGTGATATAAAAATACAACACCACCCTTCCGCAAGTGTAACAATCCCTGAGGGTACAGAAGAACTTGCAGACAATGACTGTATTATAATAAACGGACAAAGTTATAAAGTTTCTGCGAACGGTCAGCTTGTTCAAGGTACAGACACAGGAAGAAAATTAACAATAACACAGGACACAACAATTAAAGTGCATGGTAAACTGTACAATATATCTGCACAAGACAAATCTGTAAATGAGCTAAGGAATAATTCACAGTTATCTATTAATGGTGGTGATATATTAACAATACAAGGTTTTCCACCCATCAAAATAGGTCAAAATGCTATGCTTGAAGGTATAGATAACACAAGTATTACACAGTTAATAGTACACCAAAAAGATTTTAGCTCTCCTAAACTACTTGGTACAATTATATTCGACGATATGAAGCCGACTCCCGAAGAACTAAATATGGTTAATCCTAACCTTGACCCACATAATGCTGTACCATTTGTTATAAAGAAGGCTGATGGTAAAGAGATTAAAGGTACATGTTATCCTGATAAAGAACAATTACGACATTTACAATAAGCTTGTAGGTTGGGTGAAACCCAACAATTATTTATATTCTAATCCTAAAATCATCTTAATGTTATAATACGTCTGCGTATCAAGTTTCATAAGCAAAATCAACTTGTGATAAATGTTGCATTTTATGATATAATCCAGTCATGATAAAGTCTTTTAAATGCAAGGAAACGGAGAAAATATGGAATGAGGAGTTTTCTAAGAAACTTCCTCACGATATTCAGAAACGTGCATTGCAGAAACTCAGAATGTTGCATGTAGCATCTGTTCTTGATGACTTAAAGATACCACCAAGTAATCATTTGGAAGCATTATACGGAGACAGACAAGGGCAACATTCTATCCGCATCAATGACCAGTATAGAGTCTGGTTCCGTTGGTTAGATAATAATTCATTTGATGTTGAAGTAGTTGATTATCACTCTTAACCCCTCACACTAACCCTCTCCCTCAAGGGGCGAGGGAACAAGTTTATCTATCTTAATATTCTACTTTCAGGGGGTTGAAATTACGTGGTACGTACTATATAATATTAGTAGATGATATCCGATATGGAGATACAAATATGACTGAATACATTGAACTTACAACCGTTGGCGAGATGCTCAAAGAAGAATTCATTAAGCCGTTTGGTCTTACGCAAAATGCTTTAGCTAATGCAATATTTGTTCCTCCAAATAGAATACACCAGATTATCAAAGGTCAAAGAAGAATCACTGCTGATACGGATTTACGCTTGACCACATACTTTGGACTTTCACAAGGTTATTTTCTTCGTTATCAAGAGGACTATGAGCTTAGAATTGCAAGACGTGAAATTGCAGATGATATTAGCAAGATACAACCAATCAAAGCTATCGGATAATATTTGGCTCTAATCCAAGTATCACACGAATATTGTAATAAGTCTGTGTATCGAGTTTCATAAGCAATATTAACCTGTGATAAATGTTGCAATTCTTGCCGAATTTTGCTAATATTTCTTTGTCGCAGGGTTCCAAAATAGTAACATTGTCGACATTTTTTTTAAATTTGTTCTTCATAGCTTTTGGCACATGTATAACACTGGCTGTAACAGGCAATGATACATTTATTCCTATTATATTTGAAGTAGTATTTATAATTGTATGTATTTATCTTCTTGCACACATAATTCCGCTAATTTCTTTAGTAAGAAGGAGATTTAATTGTATTGCACAGTTAAAAGGCAAGTTATACTTTTCTATTTGGGCAACAATTTGGTTTATTCAATTTCTAATTTGTAATGTAATGTTCTTTTCAGTCAAAGGTTCAATGGGAAATATTAATCCTTTACATATTTTACCATTAGTATTTGTAGGATAAATATGTGGTTTCTTGGTAATTGGTACTGTAATCTTTTTAATGATTAGAGAAAAACCTATTGTGTAAACATGTTTCCAGACCTAATATTATTTTAATGTTTCTGAATTTTGTTTTCGTTAAGCATTTTCCAAATTATGCTCTTAGGTTCTGCTTTAACTTATACTTTGTATAAATACAATTATTAATATATCAATGTCTTAATACAATTTCTTTGTAATTATACCATTTTAATAGGATTGTTTATTAACTGTAATATAATATAATTTTATTGTTCTATTTAAATCAAAAAAGGCTGAGATGAAAAAAATTATTTTTACCGCAATTATATCAACAATGATTGTTATACCTGTGTTTTCATATACAACTTATGAAGTACCGGAAGGTTTGCCGCATTATAAATTTAACTTTTGAGGTAAGCGGTAATAATTTGGACTTCAATGGTCATAAAGGATTGATTGTTGACGGCAGTAAAAATCCTCTGGGAACGACTATAAAAACTTCCACATACGGAGCTGCAGAAAGCGGAGCAAATAAAGGAACTTATACCGTTCAAAATAATGGATTACTTAAAATTACGTCAGGTGCAAATAATCCTGAAACTACAATTAACAGCGATAATAATGCAATTTATCTGGATAATACATCAAATGTTCAATTATTTTCCGAAACAGACTCTAAAATTAATATCGAAGGAAATATAACAGGTGAAAGTTTTGACAGTTCAAAAGTCTTTATGATGGGTGATACTGTAAGTCTTGATAAAATCAATAATGTGTACTTGGATAGCAGAGTAAATAATTTGGAATTAAATGATCAAATTTCTAATACCAAATTAAATGCCGTAAGCGGAAATATTAATGTAATAAAAGACTCTGTTCTTGCAGGCGGGACTAATGCTATTTTATTAAACGGTGCTGATATAAATCTACAAAACGGAGAAGCAACACCAATTGATTTATCAAATTTATACCTTAATGAAAATACAAATCTTAAGATTGATGTTGATATTATAAACAATAAAGCAGATACTTTTACATTCACTAATGAAGATAATGCTGTCACAAATTACGGGACAATTACAATCGATGATGTTAATTTCCCTAATATTAACGAACGTACAATTTTAGAGAATGACGATTATGCGGTGCCGATTATAAGTTCTATATATAAAAATACGGCACTTAGAAGATCTGTCAATTTTGCAGTACCAAACAAAAGTATAATGACTCCGATTTTTAAATATAATACAGCTTATAGCACTTTAAATGACGGGAGCATTGCATTTGGACTATCAAAAGCCGGTAGCGGATATGACAGTTTCAATCCTGCTGTAGTAGCAGCTCCTGTAGCAGCTCAATTTGGCGGATATTTAAATCAACTAAATTCTTATGAACATGCCTTCCAAAATATGGATATGAGAATGCTTTTGACAAAAGAACAACGTCAGGCATATAAAATGGCAAACCGGTATGCATCAACCGTTACCCCGACAGTATTTTCTCCGACATACATACCGGAAAATGATAAAGGAGCTTGGTTTAGACCATACGCAACTTTTGAAAAAGTTGATTTAAAAAACGGCCCGAAAGTTGAAAATATTTCTTACGGTTCGTACTTTGGCGGGGATTCTCCAATATATGAACTCAAAAGAGGGTGGGATTTCCAATATTCTGCTTATGTCGGATATAACGGTTCTCACCAAAATTATAACGGCAACTCAATATACCAAAACGGTGGAACCCTCGGAGCAACCGGAATCTTTTATAAAGATAATCTCTTTACTGCATTAACTGCAAATGTTGGTGCAAGTGTAGCTGATACATCTACAATGTACGGTTCTGAAGACTTTCCGATGCTAATGACTGGCGTGGCGTCTAAGACAGGATATAATTGGGAACTTGCAAAAGGCAAATTTATAATTCAGCCAAGTTATCTGATGAGTTATACATTTGTAAACACATTTGATTACAAAAATGCAGCCGGGGTAAATATCAACTCTGATCCTTTACATGCAATCAATATTGCGCCGGGATTAAAATTTATAGGTAATCTGAAAAATGGATGGCAGCCATACGTCAGTATGAGAATGGTTTGGAATATAATGGATAAGACTCATTTTCATGCAAATGATGTAGCATTGCCACAAATGAGTGTAAAACCGTATTTCCAATACGGAGTCGGCGTACAAAACGTTGGGGTGAAAGGTTTACCGGATTTTTACAGGCGATGGTGCGCAACGGCGGCAGAAATGGTGTTGCTTTATCCGCCGGCTTTAGATGGGCTTTAGGCAAAGAACCTGACAAAACAAACAGAACTAAAATTACACATCCGAATAAAAAAACTATAATTAAAAAAGCAAGTTAAAAAGTTTTATAATAAATTAACGAAATTACAGATACTTTTAAAAAGAGTATCGGTAAAGCTAAATATCACTGATATTTTATTTATATAGAAGTGCTAAATTAATACATAAACAATATTCATGTATAATTAAAATATGGATATATTCGGTGCAAAAATTTTAATAGTCGAAGATGAACCACAGATTAACAGACTTATTGAATTGGTACTCTTGTCTGATGGGTTTTATAATGTAAAAAAATCTTTTGATGGAGCTGAAGCTCTTGAATTAATTAAATCCGATAAGCCTGATTTAATTTTGCTTGATGTGATGTTACCTTCTCTTGACGGATTTTCTTTATGCAAAAAAATTAAAGAAGATGAATACTTAAAAAACGTTCAGGTAATTATGCTTACTGCAAAGAAAATGGAAGAGGATGTTTTGAAGGGATTTGAATCAGGAGCAATAGATTATATTTCAAAACCGTTTAATAACAAAATTCTGCTTGCAAGGGTAAAAGCACATTTGAAAAATATTAATTTTTCTTCGTACTCTTATCGAAATATAAAAATAGATGACACTAAAAAGACTGTAATGATTGATAATCAAGAAATTGAGCTTACAAAATTTGAATATAAGATTTTAAAAATATTTGTGTCAAATGTAGGAACTGTTTTTTCTCGTTCTCAGCTGCTTTCATATTTAAGAGGAGATGACGGATTTGATATATCAGAGAGAGCAATTGATGTTCAAATATTAAATTTGAGAAGAAAATTAGGTGAAATAGGTTCGAATATTGAAACTATAAGAGGCGCCGGATACAAATTGAGGGAGCCGGATTAAATGAAAAAACGTGATTTGTTTTGGCTAAACAGAATTTTATTAATATTTTTTGTCGGACTCACATTTGTTCTTGTATCAATTTACAATATTGTTCAGTTTAACAGTACTTATATTCAGGAAGAAAAAAAAGAGCTTGAGATTTTTACTAAACAAATTGAATGGGTTGTTATACCGCTTTTAAGACAAAATGACATTGAATCTTTAAAAAAGTACGCAGATGATTTTGGAAACAATAAAGAATTTTCGTTTAGAATTTTTGACGGAGATAAAAATATAATTGTATCATCTCTTGAAAATTCTGCTAAAATACCGCTTAAAAATGATAGAAGAGTCGGTAAAAAATATAATATTTGGGATTTGTATGTGGAATCTTTTGAGAATAAAAGTTTAGAAAAAGTGAGTAAAATAAATATAAATAATAAACAATATTATATAGAACTTTCTTTGTCACAAGAATTTGTAATAAGTACTATAATAAAAGCACAGAAAAATATAATACTTTTCTTTTGTATTTGTTTGTTATTACTGTTCTTGGGCATTATTCAAATTTTTTATTCTATCAGAAAAGGATTTAATTCACTTGAAGACAGTGTTATTCAAATAGCAAGGGGAGACTTTGATACTGATATTAATTTGCCCCATAGCGGACTGTTAAAGGAGTTATCACTTGCAATTATGAGAATGACAAACAGACTCAAAACTCAAATTACAAGATTAACACAACTTGAAGAGTATCGGAAAGAGTTTGTTTCAAATATGTCACATGAAATTAAGACTCCGATTACAGCAATAAATTCTGCTGTTGAATTAATAGAGGAGAATAGTGAAACAACTGATATACAAAAAGAGTGCTTTGATATAATTAAATCTCAAACTTATTCCATAAACAGACTTGTTGGCGACATATTGACTCTTTCTGAAATTGACTTGGAAAAAACAAACGAACATAAAAATTTTAAACTCTTTAATTTGAATAATGCGATTAATCAAGCTATATCAATTCAGCCGAGAGAAGTTGTTTTTAACAAGAGTGAAAATATAGACATTTTAGGGAATGAAGAACTTGTGATTACAATGATTTCCAACCTTTTATCAAACGCTATTAAATATTCGGGCTCTGAAAAAATAGAGGTTAATTTGATAAGCGAAAACAATAGCAGTGTGCAGTTAAATGTTCCGTTTTCAATAATAGTTGAAGTTAAAGATTACGGAGTTGGAATTCCTGCTGAACATTTACCCCGAATTTTTGAAAGATTTTATCGGGTTGATAAAACCCGAAGCCGCCAAAACGGCGGAACAGGTTTGGGACTCGCAATTGTAAAACACATCGCAGAACTTCATAATTGGAAAATTGAAGTTGAAAGCGAAGTCGGTAGGGGTACAAGTTTTAGGATAATAATTTAATCCGTGCCTTAAAATGCACGCTACAAACTGACAAATATTGATTGCAAACAAAAAATTTGGTAGAATTGCTTTATGAATAGCTTGGTTGAAGTAAAAAATCTTATTTATGAAATCAGAGGTTATAAGGTTATGTTGGATAGTGACCTTGCTGAACTTTATGAAGTTCAAACTTTTAGATTGAATGAAGCAGTGAAACGTAATATTGAACGATTCCCTAGCCATTATATGTTTCAACTGACAAAAGAAGAATATCAACTTTTGACATCGCAAATTGCGATATCAAAAAAAGGACGAGGCGGAAGAAGAACAATGCCGTACGTTTTCACAGAACAAGGTGTTGCTATGTTATCTTCTGTTCTTAATTCTGCAAGAGCAATTCAAATAAATATCAAAATTATTGATACCTTTGTTCAAATGCGTCAATGGGCATTGGATAACAAAGAATTAACAAAAAGAGTTGCTGATATTGAAAATTATTTGATGAATTATGCAAAAGATAACAACAAAGAAATAGAAAAAATCTACGAAGCAATAGATTTACTAATGGATAGAACAAAACCAAGAAAAATAGGATTTGGGGTAAAGGGGTAAATGAGGGGTAAATGAATAATTTTTGTTACAAATACAATAAAATAATTTGTATTATAAATTGCTTAATGTTATTTATTTTTTGTCTTATAATGCTATATTTTCCTATTGGCTTTGGTAGTATAGATATAATACTATTACCATATATGTTATTTTTCTGGGTTGTTGTAGGTGGTAATATAATAGGATTTTTTATAACAATTTTTAATTTTATAAAAAATAAAAAATCTTTTTTATCTTCATATATTGAACAAATTAAAAAAGATAAGTGTTTGATATCATTTTTAATATTATGCACACTAATATTTTTTATCGGGATATTGTTTGTAGTATTTGATTATGATTATATAATAAATTTATTTTATAAAATAAGATGTTTATATGGAAGAGGGACAGAATCAGATTGTTTCAACTAAATTCTCAATCTTCCTGTTCTTTCTTCTCAAACCGACTGTTCTTTTACAGAAGGGTGTATACCTTTTTTTAGGACTTTTGGCCGGAAGGATTTTATGTCATTGCGAGGGCAAAAGCCCGAAACAATCTATCCTTTGCCGATTTTAAAAGGTCGGAAATTGTATGAGCCAGTAGGTTGGGGTTTCTACCCCAACAATTTCTGCAACATTTTATTTTACATTTCCCTCCCCCCATATTTTACCCCTTCCCCCATATTTTACCCCTTCCCCCTTTACATTTCCCCCCCTCTCTCCTAACAATTTGCTAACAATTCTTTTGTATAATTATTTTGTTTGAGAATTAGTTATGAAGAAATTGTATATAATATTGGCAATAATTTTATTGCTATTTTGGGGAAATATAAATACATTTGCTGAAGATTTAGCTCCTGAAACTGTTCAAGAAATTGTTCAGGGTAATAACGAGTTTTTTGTTGATTCAAAAATTCAAAAAGAATTAAAAACTTCAATACAAAATGTTTATGGAAAAGAAATGGTTGAAGAAGTTTATAATAATTTGATTCAGCACGCACAAACTTCAATAAATAATCGTCCCCAAAAACTAAAAGAACAAGATGTTGAAAGGACCTCGGACTGGTTCAAGGATGAAATAATCTACATGTTTTATGTAGACCAGTTCGGGGTAATTCAAAAAGATAAAAATAACACTTTTCAAGACACTGCTCTTATGCTTGATTATCTTCAAGAACTCGGCGTAACTACTCTTTATCTTCTTCCGTTTGTTGACAGCCCGATGGAAGATTCAGGGTTTGATGTAAAAAATCCTCAAGATGTTCGACGTGAACTAGGAGGAATGGCGCAATTTGAAAACTTTATAAAGGCAGCTAAAGAAAAAGGGTTTAAAATTAAAGCCGATTTAGTTTTAAACCATTTGTCAGACAAACATGACTGGTTTAAAAAATTACAGCAAGGTAATTTAGAATACTTAGATTATTTTGTTTGGACAGAAAAAAAGCCTGTTTATAAAAAATATGTTGATGAAAAACTGGGAACAGTTGTTGAATATCAAGAAGATAACGGCGTTATATCAAAACGCAGATTAATTTTTCCCGAAAATACTGAGGACAATTGGCGTGAAGTTGTGATAAATATAACAAACGAGAATGGTGACAGCGAATCAAAAACATATTATTTGTACCATACTTTTTACCCCTTTCAACTTGATATAAATTGGGAAAATCCCGAAGTTCTATATTATACCCTTGATACAATTAGTACCTGGGCTAATTTAGGTGTTGATATTTTTAGAATGGATGCAATTCCTTATTTATCAAAAGAAAAAGGCACAAATGCCGAAAATCAACCTAAAACTCACAATATTGTTAATATACTGAGTGACTATATTCAGCTTACCGCGCCATCTTCCGTTATTCAGGTCGAAGCCTGTCAGGAACCGAAAGACATTGCTCCTTATTTTGGTAAGAATAGAGGTGTAAATGTTGAAATAGACGGTGAGACAAAAGAATTATCCAGAACCTCAGAAGCTCAAATTGCATACAATTTCCCTTATATGAACGCAATTTGGGCGACATTAATCGCAGAAGATAAAAAATATTTTGCAGATATTTATAAAAAAATGCCGTCTGTACCTAAAAATACTATGTGGGGAGTGTTTTTGAGGGTACATGATGAACTGACATTAGAAATGGTAAGTCCGGAGGTAAGAGAACTTATTTTTCAAGACTTGGAGCATAAGGGAATAGAATTCAGAAAAGGATTTGGTGTATCAGGAAGGCTTGCAAACTTTTTAGACAAAAACCCTAATCGAATAGAAATGGCTTTTTCCATTCTATTCTCAATCCCCGGAATTCCTATAATATATTATGGTGATGAAATTGGAATCGAAAATGATTACCAAAATGCAGAAAAACAGGCTAAAAAGAGGACCCTTAGCAAATTTACATTATCTAAACTTTTGTCAGCTTTTGATTCTCGCGATATAAACAGGGGTGCTGTTCCTCAAAAACTGTTTTATGGTTCCCAAAAAGGGTGGTACGCATTTAATTCAAAAGTTTATAATAAAGTCAAGCACCTGATAAGCTTAAGGAAATCCCTTCCTGTTATGTCAGACGGCAGTTTTGAAATACTAAAAACGACATCAAAAGAAAACTTTAGTTACATAAGAAAAAATAAAACTCAAGAGATTTTAGTTGTAAACAATTTGTCAAAAGATAAGATTGTTGCAGAGATTACACTTCCAACTACGACAATTTTAAAAAATAAAAGAAAAATCACAAAACTGAAAAATCTTATAAACGACGATAATATAAGAGTTAATATTTCACTTCAAAATAATACAATGCACTTAAGAGTTGCACCATATCAAGTGCTGTGGCTTGATTTGAGTTCAGGGGCAGGGGTAAATAATATAACAAAAGAATAGAAAATGGAAAATCAGAATTCCCTCGCCCCTTGCGGGAGAGGGTTAGGGTGAGGGGTTAAAAATGCAAAATTTTAACTTTGTGAAAACCTATAAAAACTTTTTCAGGTTAAGCGAGGCAAATAATGGAAAATAAGAAAAAATCATTTTTAAATTACATAAATGTGTTCAGGGGGCTTGCAATTCTTTTAATTATTGCAGGACACACAATGCAATTTGGAGAAAGCTCAACTCTGATTCATAAAATTAATTGTGAGCTAATTTGCGGTGGAACGACTCTTTTTATATTTATTTCAGGTTTTTTGTTTCAACATCTTTCATCTAAATTTGAATATAAAACCTATCTTAAAAAGAAATGGACAAATGTTGTGCTTCCGTATTTTTTAACTTCTCTTGCTGGTATAGCTTTTTGTTTTATTTACCCCCAAACCTACGGCAATTCTTTCGACGGATTAAATCCTTTGCTGCAAATCCCAATTTTTTTAACTACCGGCAGAATTCATAACACTCCTGCTTGGTTTATTCCAATGATAGTTTTATTCTTTTTCTGTTCGTGGTTATTACTTAAACTTGAAAGAAACGGACATTTATATAAATATTTACCCCTGATGTTTATAATTACGCTGATTTGCCCCAGAGCGGACGTCGACTATAATTCAATAATGAATTTTACTTATACTCAAAAATATTTAGCCTGCTTAGGATATGTTTTCAACGGATTTATTCATTTCTTTTCTTTATACGTGTTCGGAATGTTCTGTTCAAAATATAAAGATGTTATTGATACTTTTTATAACAAAAGATTGTTATTATGGATTTTAATGTTAGGACTTTCAGTGGTAAATATATATTTATCGTATAATGGTATTTATTCAAGTTTTACAATATCAAAAACCATATTAACAATGCTGATTTTAGGGTATTTAAAACATTATGATGAATGGATTATGAAAAGAGAAACTCTTAATAAAGCTCTTGATATAACTGCAAAATATTCTTTCGGACTATTTTTTGTTCATTGGTACTGGTTTTTTATTTATAATCAAATTTTCAACTTAGAAAAAGTTATACCTTTAAACGGCGCATATATTCCGGTATTTGGAATAGTTATCACAAGATTTTTATCGGTAACAATTCTTTCTATGGTTTCTTTGTATTTAGGTAAAAAATTGATTTTATTAATAAATAAAGATGCCAATACAAGAATGTTTTTGGGGATATAAGTATTTTTTCCTCTATTATAATGCACGCTACTTTCTATAAGCATATTATTTGTTTATGTTAAAATTTAAGTGTGAGAATATTTTTTAAGCTAATTTTATTATTCATATATTTTTGTTTGGCACTTTTTATCAAGCCAAGCGAAGTTTATGCTACAGGTAATTTTATACCTAATATTCCATCACTTAACTACATATCGGAAACAAAATCTGAAATAACATTATCACACAGAATTGAAGATTATTACATAGTCGCACAAAATCCGACAAATGCCGAACTAACAAATATTTCAAACAAAAACTTTGATTTAAGTTTAGTATTTGGCGAGGAAGCATTTAACGAAGATAATATTTTAAGATTTATATTATTTAATAAGAATACCAACCACAGTAGTCGCATAGTTCGTAAAATATCTCCAAAATTAAAACATGCGATTTATACGAGAGCTCCTTAGCAGTACATGTAAATTTTATTTGTATTAATACTGCAAGTTTGATGAATATTAAAAATATAGGAGAAAAACATAATGGAAGCATTAAAAGAAGGCTTTTTCATTATGGTAATCGGCATGGGAACTGTTTTCATGTTTCTTACCATAATGGTTTATGCCATGAATATCAGTAAAAAAATTTTAGATATAGTGAATAAGTATTTCCCCGAAGCAGAGCTGCCTGAACTTAAAAAGAAACGTGAAAAAACGGATAATGATGCGGAAATAGCTCTTGCGATTGCTGCTGCAATCCATAAAGGTGCAGGGGTAAAAGAGGGGTAAATGAGGGGTAAATGAGAGGAGTAAAAGAGGGCAGAATGGGAGATAAGTTATGTTAACAAGTTTTATTTCAGAAAATAGTGTTGCAATTTCAGCAACAATACTAATTATTTCATATATTTTTATAGCATTAGAAAAAATACCAAAGGTTACTATAGCACTACTAGGTGCAGGAATAACTCTGCTTTTGGGATTAGTCAGCCAAAATAAAATGACAGGTGATAGTTTAAATCCATATTATTTTGTCAGTTTCATTGATTTCAATGTAATATTTTTACTTGTTTCGATGATGATTATTGTAAATATTTCGACAAGAAGCGGAGTATTTAATTGGATAGCAAACGAACTTTTAAAGTTTACAAAAGGTCATCCTGTTCCAATCTTTTGTGTTCTTGCTTTATTTACAGCTGTTACAAGTGCGTTTTTGGATAATGTCACTACTGTTATTCTTATAATGCCTGTAACTTTCTTTATAGCAAGAAGTTTAGATATAAATCCGTTTCCGCTTTTGATAGGTGAAGTATTTGCATCAAATATTGGAGGAACTGCAACCCTTATAGGTGATCCTCCGAATATAATAATCGGAAGTGCTGCAGGATTGTCTTTTATGGATTTTGTAAGAGTTCTGACTCCTGTTATAGCATTAATTTTAATAACAGTAATAGGAATTCTTGCATTTATATTCAGAGCAGGTCTTAAAACAACTGAAGAAAAAATGCAGGAAGTTGCAAACATAGATAATTCTAAAACAATAAAAGATAAACGATTGCTTGTTCGTTCTGTGCTGGTGCTAGGTTTAGTTATATTAGGCTTTGTAACCCATGATATAACTCATATTGAGACTTGTGTAGCCGCTATGGTCGGAGCAAGCGTACTCTTGTTATTTGAAAAACCGACAGAAATATTAAAGGATGTCGAGTGGAATACAATATTCTTTTTCATAGGTTTATTCATTATAATAGGCGGCGTAGAAGCCTCAGGCGGAATTAAACTTATGGCAGAGTGGATATTAAAGGTTACACAAGGCTCACAAACGGCAACATCTATGCTGATTCTTTGGGCATCGGGAATAATATCCGGAATTATTGATAATATTCCGTATACTGCGACAATGTCTCCAATGCTTGTAGAAATACAAAAAACAATGGGAGTGAATTATACGGTTCCTCTGTGGTGGTGCTTATCATTGGGAGCTTGTTTAGGCGGAAATATGACAATGATCGGAGCAGCTGCGAACGTTATTGTTTCAGAAAATGCAGCAAAAGAGGGTTTCAAAATAGGATTTATGCAATTTATGAAGTATGGTGTAATTGTTGTCGGAATATCACTTGCAATAAGTTCAGCGTACATTTATACAATATTTCTAAAATAATAAGGAGAATATCAATGGAAAATAATAATGAAAAAAAAGAGCCTCAAAAATTTTCAACAGGTTCATGGACTGGTGTCTTAAGCTCAATAATATTTATGATAATTGTACTTGTTGTAATGTACTTGTTATCAAAATATCTCGGGTAATAAATAATAAGTCGATATCTGCCAGAAGATATCGACTTTTATTAAACTAACAATAAACTAACAAATCTTTTTTAAACTATAAGTAAGAAAGCTTGGGTAGTAGATAAAAAAGGGAATGTAATTCTTGTATATGCCCCAATAATGAAGAAAAAGGATATGTAAATGATTGCCGGAATATCCCCAATAAACTTTAAATCAAATGAAACCTCAATGCAAAGTATAGAATCATCAGGTCAGCTAAACAATACAGATAAAAAAAATAAACCAAACATTAAGGCTATATTCGGTGCGACAGCAGGCACTGCAATACCATTAGTGATAATGATGAAACAAAGAAAAATTAAAAATCCGCTAAAAATGGAATATGGCCTGCAAGATATGTTAATACTTTCTGCAACTTCAGTTGCGGGTGGAGTTACTGCAGGAATGATCGGTGAAGATAAACAAACAAGAAAAAGTCAATTAAAAGAAGGTGTTTTTCAATTTTTAAATGCGTCAATTCCCACTTGGATAATAGGTGGAGTGCTTAAATTGCCGGAGTCCAGTCATAATTTTAATAATGCACCAACAAAAATATTTTCGGTAATCGGTGGTCTTGTAGTTGGGATGTTCGGTGCTGCACATGTTTCAAATCTGATATTTGATCCTAAAGACAAAGAACCGGACAGAAAGATTACTTTTAAAGATTGTATTGTAAATGCCGATGATGTTTTGGGTGCTTTGGTGTTAGCAAAATTCCCGCTTATAGAAAAATTACATGTAGATAAATTATTGCCGGTAATATACGCATATTGCGGTATTCGAGCAGGAAATGCAAAGAAGTAGATAACAAAATTCACTCGCCCACCCTGCGAACAAAGCGTGTGGCGTGGAAGATAGGTAAGACAAGGGGTAAAATCTCAATAAAAAAAATAACGAAAGGAAGTATAATGGACATTTTTTCAATATTTACGCTAATCGGAGGGCTTGCATTTTTCCTTTACGGAATTTCTTTAATGTCCTCAGGATTAGAAAAAATTGCAGGCGGAAAACTGGAACAGCTTTTAAAAAAAATGACTTCTAACCCCGCCAAGAGCTTTGCACTCGGCGCATTTATAACAGCTGTTATACAGTCTTCTTCAGCAGTTAC
>CAMORE010000039.1 GCA_946623365.1 uncultured Acinetobacter sp. | reverse complement strand
ATGCAACAAAATATGTTATTTGTTGCATTTATGCATCTAATTATTTAACATACAAAACATTGAAATATTGTAACATTTTATTGCTAAAAAATCATTATTAATTTATGCTATAATTCATTTATGAAAATACTCGGAATAGACCCCGGAATGGCTATAGTAGGATACGGATTGATTGAGGTTGATAATTCAAAACCTATATTAAAAGCCTCCGGCTCAATTCAAACTAATAAAGATCTTTCTGATTCAAAAAGATTACTGGAAATATACAATGATTTGTCTACCGTTGTAAACAAATATAAACCGGATTGTGCTGCAGTTGAAAACTTGTTTTTCTTTAAAAACCAAAAAACCGTTATTCCGGTTGCTGAAGCAAGAGGAGTTATATTGACAGTTTTAGAACAATATGACATTCCGACATTCAGTTATACGCCTATGGAAGTAAAACAGGTTTTAACAGGTTATGGAAGAGCAGAAAAAAAAGAAGTGGAACAAATGGTAAAAATAGCATTAGATTCCGATAATTTACCTAAGCTTGACGACACTGTTGATGCTATTGCAATAGCAATCTGCCACCATAGAAATATTTTTTAACTATTTTAAACTTCCCCAAAGTTAAAATATTTTATACCAAGTTCTGTGAGCGAAGTTTTATTATACAAATTTCTCCCATCAAATATTACAGGATTTTTTAAAAGAGATTTTACACGATTAAAGTCAGGCTTTCTAAATTCGTTCCATTCAGTGATTAATAACAATGCATCAGCATTTGTTAAGGTATCATATGAACTTCGTGCATAATTTATTTCGTTCCCGAATATTTTTTTTGCATTTTCTATAGCCTTTGGATCATATGCAGTAATACGGGCACCCTTTTCCATCAATTGATTTATAACGGTAACTGAGGGCGCTTCTCGCATATCGTCTGTTTTTGGCTTAAAAGACAATCCCCAAACTGCGAACCGTAATCCGTTTAAATCGTTCCCGAAATATGAGGTTATCTTGTCTACAAACCTGACTCTCTGAAGCGAATTTGTCATATTTACGGCATTAAGAATATTCATAGTACAAGAATTATCTTCTCCCATTTTAATTAATGCATTTATATCTTTTGGAAAGCAGCTGCCACCATATCCTAATCCGGGAAATAAAAATCTGCTGCCTATTCTTGAGTCAGAAGAGATTCCTATTCTTACATTATTAATATTGGCACCTAACTTTTCACACAAATTTGCCATTTCATTCATAAACGAGATTCTGGATGCTAAATATGAATTAGCTGCATATTTTGTCATTTCAGCGGATTTAACATCCATGACTATCATTCTGTTTGAAGTTCTAAAATACGGTGCATATATTTCCTGCATAATATTCGTAGCTTTCTGTGAGTCAGAACCGATAATTATTCTGTCAGGATACAAAAAATCATCAACAGCATTACCCTGCTTTAAGAATTCAGGATTAGAAACAACATCAAACGGATAATCAGTATATTCTTTTATTAATTTTGTTATTTTCTCCGCTGTTCCCACCGGAACAGTTGATTTATTTACAATCACTTTGTATCCGTTCATAGATTTAGCAATATCTTTTGCAGCTTCCATAAACGCATCTAAATTAACTGAACCGTCGTTATCTTGAGGCGTTCCTACAGCTATAAAACAAACTTCTGACTGCTTAATAGCTTTATCTGTATTTGTAGAAAATGTTAATCTGTTTTCTTTAGCATTTGAGTTTATAAGTTCTTCAAGCCCCGGTTCATATATTGGAACAATACCATTTTGTAACAAATGAATTTTTTCGGAATTATTATCGACACATATTACATTATTCCCCATATCCGCAAGACAAGTACCTGCAACTAAACCAACATATCCCGTACCTATTACTGTAATATTCATTAAGAACTCCCAATAATTTTATATAATATTTAAAAACTTATGCACTTGAGGAATTAATCTTACTTTTTTGTATTTATTAAGACACAAGTCTAAATATTTAAGAATTTCAGTTGATGTAACATTTAAAGCACCGGATTTCATTTGCGGCTGCAAAATTAATTCAATATCATATTTTTTGCACAAATTTGTAACTTTTTCGATTTCGTTGCTATTAAATTCATTGTTAAAAACAACTTTTGCAAACAAAATTTTACCGGAGGCAATATCAAAAAATTTTTCATGTTCATCCCACATTGGAAGATTTTTTGTGCATGAAGGTATTTTAATATCTGCAGAAATATACGATACACAATCAATGATATCAGCCAGTTGTTTGTACAATGTTCCGTTAGTTTCCAAATAAATCGGTAATTTACAATACTTGGAAAACTCTTTGATGAAATCAGTATGCAATAGAGGTTCCCCTCCTGTTAACGAAACAGAATGAACATCATTATTTAATTTACAATAATTAATCAATTCATCAATAGTGTAATCATGCGAATTTTGTATTCCAAAATCAGTGTCACAGTACGCACAATTCAAATTGCAACCGCACAAACGAATAAAAATCTGCTTATATCCGACGTATGGTCCTTCTCCTTGTATTGATGTAAATAATTCTGAAACCTTTACCATAGTATTAGTATAATATAAAGTTTATAATTGTATAAGTTAAAATCTAAACAATGTTACAAATCTGGTTATCATTACCATTATAATTATGAACTATAATCAATATTGAAAAAAATACTTTATTTAATATGATAACAAATGTGCATAATATTATAATATTAAATGCAGAAAAATGTAAAATTACGGTAATAAGTTTGGGAATGATATGGAAATAAGATTTAATCATTTATCATCTGAAAAAAAGATGTTTTACACATTTATTTTAGTTCATTTTATTGTCTGGTCATGTATCGGATTAATCAGAACAGTACTGCCGACAGATTCATTGGAAGGAATTTATTGGGGCTCGCTTCATGATTTTGGAACACCTAAACACCCTCCATTAGCAGGGTGGCTAACATATTTAGCTTGGATACCGTTTAAACACGATATAAGCATATATATGCTGAGTCAATTGTTTATATGCACAGGTTTAGTCTATATATATAAACTTGCAAAATTTTTTCTTGATGATACAAAATCAATGCTATCAGTTGTTGTGATGGAAGGCTGCTGGGTATACAGTTATATTACCGGTTATTATGGATTTAATCCTGATGTTATATTACTTTGTATTCTTCCTATGATTGCATACTATTATTATAAATGCATGACATCAGACAAACCTTCAAATTGGATTATATTAGGAGTGCTTGTCGGAATAAGCTTTTTAAATAAATATCAAACAGGCATGGTAATTCTTCCTATGGCTATATGGACAGGAATATTTAACAGAAAAACTTTTACCAACAAATATTTTTACTTGTCAATTGCTATTGCATTTTTAATATTTTTGCCTCACCTGCTCTGGCTCATAAAATATGACTTTTTCCCTTTTATGTATTTTAATAACGAATTAAGTTCAAGCTCTTGGTACAACCACTTTACAGCACCTTTATATTTTATACTTATGCAATTTGCACTTATTGCAGGTGTTCTGTTACTATATTTTCTGCCTTGTGCTGTTTATAAATTACCTATCCATTTAAAATCTCTTGATGATGCAAAAAAAGACTGGTTTCTGATTATTATTGGTTTAATACCAATATTATTACACATTATAATGGGTTTTGCAGAAGGAGGAAGCGTCAGACCAAGATGGGGTTTTGAATTTTGGTACCTGATAGGAATAATTTTATACTATTTCTTCCCTGTTAATGTTTCTGATAAAGGATTTAAATTTACAATAAAATCAGCATACACAGCCATGATAATAATATTTTTATCTCTCGGAACTCTACTTGCTGTAGAAAAAAACTACAGAAGCAGGTATCCGGTTGCTCAGATTTATAATGATATGCAAGTTGCATGGAGTAAAAATATAAAATCACCTCTAAAATATATAGGCGGTTATATAGAATGGACATTACCGCTGACTATTTATGGAGAAAACCATCCTGATTGCATACTTGATACTTTCGGATATCCTAACCCTTGGATTGACCAAAACGATTTGAAAAATAGCGGCATATTGATAATTGACAGAACTAAAGAAAAAATTGTGGAATATACTTTATTATCTTGTCCGTATTTGCCAAAAGATTATACAATTGAACCGATTGAATACAAGTTTACAGTTAAAAACGCGTTTGGACAACCGAGAGAATATTCAATTTATTATTTTATAATTCCGCCCAAAGCATAAATTGACAAAAGACAATGAAATTATACTAGTTTGTAAGTCAAATATCTTTATAGTATAATTTATATCCGAAGGGAAAAGGTTTTGAAACAATCTAAATTAACATTTGCTATATTTACGGCATTGCTGTTTGGTGTATTGGCGGGATGGCTTTTTCCTGACTTTGCAGTCAGGATGCATGTTTTAGCAGAAATATTTTTGAGAATGGTAAAAATGATTATAGCCCCGCTTTTGTTTGCAACTCTTGTTGTCGGAATTGCCGGTCATGGTGATGTCAAAAGTATTGGAAGACTCGGAATTAAAACAATAGCATATTTTGAAGTTGTCACTACTATAGCATTATTTATAGGGTTAGGCTTTGCTAATTTATTTAAACCAGGTTACGGAATGGGAAATATCGCATCTGCTCATACAGGTTTAAACAGCATAGTTGAATCTGCTGCTACTACTCATCATAATTCATTTGGAGAATTGCTATTAGGCTTATTCCCGTCAAGTATTTTTCAGTCAATGGCAGAAGGTAATCTGCTTCAAATTGTAGTATTTTGTATATTCTTTGCTTTAGCAATTTGCGCGATAGGGGAAAAAGCAAAACCTGTAGTTGACGTACTAAATTCTTTAGCATCAATAATGTTTAAATTCACTGAATACGTAATGTATTTTGCACCAATCGGAATTTTTGGAGCTATTGCATATACAGTCGGTTCAAACGGCATTTCAATATTGTACAATTACGGAAAAATTATAGTATCACTGTATGTCGCATTAGCTGCTTTTGTTATATTAGTCTTGTTTGCAGCATGCAAAATTGTCAATATATCAATAAGAGCACTTTTTAAAGCAGTTCAAGAACCGGCTCTCTTAGCTTTTACTACAGCAAGTTCTGAAGCAGCATTACCCAAAGCTATGAAAATTATGGAAGACTTTGGGGTGCCTAAATCAATTGTAGGTTTTGTAATGCCTACCGGATACACTTTTAATTTGGACGGTTCTACATTATATCTTGCAATGGCTGTAATCTTTTCAACACAACTTGTTAATCACTCACTTTCTTTTGAACAGCAATTAGTTATAATGTTTGCATTGATGTTAACAAGTAAAGGTATAGCAGGTGTTCCGAGAGTAGCACTTATTGTTCTTGCGGGAACACTTACAAGCTTTGGAATCCCAATTCTTGGAGTAGCGATTTTACTTGGAATAGATCAAATACTGGATATGGGCAGAACTACCGTTAACTTAATAGGAAATTGTGTCGCTACTGTAGTTATTGCAAGATGGGAAAATCAGTTTGATTATTATAAAATGAGTAATTTTATAAGAAATAAAAATATGAAATTAGCAACAGTTGCTAACATAAATGAATATAAAGAAGGGGAAAATGCTGATGGAGCAAACAAAAATGGAATATAAAGAAACTTTAAACTTACCGCAAACAACTCTTGAAATGAGAGCAAATGCTATTAACAAAGAGCCTCAAACTCAAAAGTTTTGGGAAGAAAATCATATATATGAAAAAATAAATGAAAACAAAGATAAATCAAATTCATTTGTATTACATGACGGTCCTCCTTATTTGAGTTCCGATAAGATTCACGTTGGAACAGCATTAAATAAAATATTAAAAGATATTATTATTAAATATAAATCTATGAATGGGTTTTATGCACCTTATGTTCCAGGGTATGATGCTCACGGTTTGCCAATAGAAAATGCCGTTGTAAAAAACATTAAAGGCGGACGTCATGCGATTACGGAAGGTGAACTCAGAGCTAAATGCAGAGAATATGCAGCAAAAAGTTTACAAGGTCAAGAAGCCGCTTTCAGACGTTTAGGGGTTTTGGGTAATTGGGGAAATCCATACTTAACAATTAAACCTGAATATGAAGCCGAACAAGTTAGAGTATTCGGAGAGATGTATAAAAAGGGTTATATTGAAAAAGGACTAAAACCTGTTTATTGGTGTGCTTCTTGTGAAACCGCATTAGCTGAAGCAGAAGTTGAATACGCTGATATTTCGTCTAAATCTATTTATGTTAGATTTAGATTCGATGAAGACTCTACAGAAAGAATAAACCTAAGAGTAATTCCCGACAATAAAAAACCGATATATGCAATAATTTGGACGACAACTCCTTGGACAATTCCTTCGAATGTTGCGATATCAATGAATCCGAGATTTGATTATCAGTTATTTGAGTATAAGGATGATGTATACATAGTAGCAAAAGACCTTTTAGGCAGATTTATTGAAGATGCAGGATGGGACGAAAATGAAATTAAACTGCTCGACACTGCAATAGGTCAAGAATTTGAATTAATGGAAGTATTCCATCCGCTTGTAAACAGAAAATCTAAAATTATTTTAGGTGATCACGTAACACTGGATGCAGGAACAGGTTTAGTTCATACTGCTCCTGGACATGGTCTTGAAGACTATGAAGTAGGATGTAAATATAATATTGAAGTTTTATCACCTTTAGACAGCAAGGGCTGTTGGACTGAAGAGGGACAGATTCCTGAGTTGGTCGGAGTACCATACTACAAAGGTAATGACATGGTTATTGATATGCTTCAAAAATGCAATGCTTTAGTACATCAAAATGAAATCAGCCACTCATATCCTCACTGTTGGAGATGCAAACACCCTGTAATATATAGAGCAACACCTCAGTGGTTTGTTAAAGTCGACAAATTCAGAGACTTAGCAATGGAAGAAATTCACAAAGTTAAATGGATTCCGTCAAGCGGTGAAAGCAGAATCGGAAACATGGTTGAAGGTCGTACGGATTGGTGTATTTCTCGCCAACGTGCGTGGGGTGTTCCTATTCCAATATTCTACTGTGAAGATTGCGGAGAAGTAATTTGTACTGATGAAACAATAGAAAATATAGCATCTATTTTTGAAAAAGAAGGCTCTGATGCTTGGGTTAACAGAAGCACTGAAAATCTTCTTCCTGATAACTTTGTATGCCCTAAATGCGGGAAAAGACATTTCAGACAAGAAAAAGATATTATGGATGTCTGGTTTGATTCCGGCATTTCGTGGAGAGCAGTAGTTGAAAAACGTTCCGAAGAACTCGGACATACACCTGTTGATTTGTATCTTGAAGGTTCAGACCAACATAGAGGGTGGTTCCAATCTTCACTATTAACGTCAATTGCAACTCAAGGAAAAGCACCTTATAAACAAGTTCTGACACATGGTTTTGTATTTGGTGAAGACGGAAGAAAAATGTCCAAATCTCTTGGTAATTACATAAGACCTGATGATATAATTAAAAACTACGGTGCAGATATTTTAAGACTGTGGGCAGCTTCTGTCGATTATAGAAACGATACAAAAATTGGTGATAATATTGTTAAACAGTTGGCTGAGATATTCAAGAAAACAAGAAACACTGCAAGATTTTTATTAGGAAATATCTACGATTTTGATCCTAAAACAGATTGTGTTCAATATGAAGAACTTAAAAGCATAGACAAGTTTGCGCTTCATAAATTAAATAAAGTTATTGCAGAAGTTACAGAAGCATTTGAAAATTATGAATTTTACAAGTATTTTCAATGTTTGCAGAATTTCGCCGCAGTTGATTTAAGCTCGTTCTATCTGGATATTGTAAAAGACAGATTATATACCGCAGGCAAAAAATCACTTTCAAGAAGAGCCTGCCAAACTGTATTATATGAGATATACCAAGCACTTGTAAGAATGGTTGCTCCTGTAATGCCGTTCCAAGCAGAAGATATGTGGCAAAATACGCCTGAGATTCAACGTAACGGCTTAGAAAGTATATTACTTGCCTCTTGGGTTAAAGTTAATGAGAAGTGGAACAATTCTCAGTTAGAAGAAGATTTTACAAAAATCCTTAAAACAAGAGAAGTTGTAACTAGAGCCATAGAACCGCTAAGAGCAGCAAAAACTGTTGGAAGTTCTCTGGAAGTTGCTGTATATGTAAAATCTCCTGAGAATGAATTATTGAAGAAAAATATAAATGATTTAGCGGATATATTTATTGTTTCACAAGCACATATCTCTGACTCTAAACCTGAAAATACATTAAACGAATATACTGAAAATGATATAACAGTATGGGTTACAAAAGCAGAGGGCGAAAAATGTGAACGCTGCTGGAAATATCGAAAGCTGGGTGAACATTCAGGACATGCTACTATCTGTTCTGACTGTTATGAAGCTATAAAAGAATAAAATTAAATAACAACATTAAACAAACATATTGGATATTAAGAGAGCTTTAATATACGGCATAGTTTCACACTCTGCCGTTTTTTTTCATAGTAACAACAAATTAATGATTACGAGCTTCAAAAAGCATACGTATACCTTCTAATGTTAAATTTTCATTAATTGCATCAAATAATGTATGCCCATTAAGAAGTTTGGCAATAGATGCAGCACCCCCACCGGTTCCCACGACAATTGCCTTTTCTCCGAGTTTATTTTCACAGTCCTTAATCAAACCATCAATGGCATATGCATGTCCTAACACAACTCCTGTTAGAATAGCATTTTTTGTGTCAATATTTACATCAAATTTTGTATCTGTTGTGTCGTTTACGCTTATATCAGGTAATTTCGAAGTATTTATATACAACGACTTTAGCTGCATTTTTGGTCCGGGAAGAATAAAGCCACCAATAAATTTCGAATTTTCATTAACAACTTCAAAGGTAGTAGCAGTACCAATATCAACAACTATAACAGGAGATGAATAAATTCGTGCGGCGGCATATGCATTTGCTATCCTGTCTATACCAACATGTTCAATATTTTTGGATGAAATGTCTTTGCATAAATCACTTGTAATCATAGTTGGTTTAATTTTATATGCATTTTGTATTGCACAATAAATACGTTCTGTTAATTCATCTACAACAGAAGCAATAGCACAATCTTTAATATCACATGTACCAATATATTTTTTTATTAATTTTTCGTAAGATAATTTATCAAGTTTTTTATCAGACTCTAAACAAAATCTTGTTTGTAAAATCCCATCTTGAAATATTCCGCAGGTAATATTTGAATTTCCTATATCAATTACAAGTAACATTATTTTATCCCATAATTCATCAATATTTGATTAATAATTTGCTTAAATTCTTCCCGATAAACTTTAGGCTGCATAATTTCACATAAATCCTGATATCTTAGTAGTCTTGAAAACAGTATTTGCTTATTCTCGTTTTTATTAGTTATTGTCACAGAACCATCTGAATTCTGTTCACAAGTTTCATTCTCACGAATTTCATATCTTTTTGCTAAATCACCCTTCAATTTATAAATTGTTACCATATCACCACAATACGGATCAATAAACTTATCATCTAATAAATAAATTCCTGACAGCCTTGCTGAATCAATAATTCTTTTTCTTTTATTATAAACAACAAAGAATACTTTACCTTTATCATTAGTTATTTTTAACGGAATACACTCTAAATTACTTTGATTTTTAAATAGTAAATTTAATTTTCTTTTTTTTGCCAAAGCACGTTCAAATAATTCAACGGATAATGAGATATTATCACACTTAACGTGTACAATATCCTTATTAGAATATTTGTTTATTTTAGATATAAAGCTATCAAATATGACCTGATTTTTTGTTTGTTTATCATTTGTAACAGCTATTTGTAAAGATTTAATTATATCAAGATCAAAATCTGAAAGATTTAACCCGAATGGCATACGTGCTACATAATATTTATTCTGCATTTTTTGTATATCTATACCAACAAATCTGCATGTATTAATATATTTACTAACAACACTATTATTAAATACCAAATCCTCTTCATTACTATTTAATTTATCTATTAATTCATGCATAGAAAAGTTACCTTGCAATAACACTTTTAGAGTTTTTAATACATGTAAAGATGATAAATTAGTCTTCTGTGCTACCTTTTGCATTATATATCTCCCTCATATTACTCAAGGCTTTTATTATTCTGCATTTAAAATCCGCAGGTTCTATAACAGTACAATCAAATCCTAAAGATAATATTCGCTGAACTGCCAAAAACTCATTATAATAATTCCCTTCTATTATATAACCGTTCTCTATATCACCGCTCAATATTACTTCATTATCATCAAGTCCTACAGAATTGAAGTTTTTTAGTTTAAATTTTACGGACACAGAAGACATATTATCGTTACCGTCAGAGTTCTTCCTGTCAAGGATACTGATTATTCTTTTGATTAGTAACGTCACATGCTCTTTTAATGTAATATCAAAACCATATAAATAAATTTTATCATTTTTTACGACAACACTATTGGCAATTATTTCTTTTTCAGATACTTGTTTTGACGTAGGACTTTTATACACCAAATGTAAAACTTTGTTAAACAAGCAATCTTGCTGTATTTGCTTAATCTCTTCTATATCTAATCCTTTCAATGAAGATATACCAAGAAGAAAATTTTTATGTTCATTATTATTTATAAAATTAGCAAGTTTTTTAAAAAAAGAATCGTACTCAATAAGTTGTTTAACATTTAATGAATCTTTAACGGATCTGTAAACACGTTTTAAAAGTTTTAGTTCATCATCGGTAAACTCAAGAGCAAAAGGATGTGAAATTAATTTATATTTATAATTTGTACTTTGACGAGCACTTGTTATTTCACATCCCATTAATTTTAAAGTATTTAAATCAATTCTGATTATATCATACGAACTTGATTCATTCATAATATTATAATTAACTAACGCAGATTTTATCTCGTCTAAAGAGCGTGGAGCATCCATAAGCATTGTTAATATAACCAAAGCTCTTACACCGGTTAAAGATATTTGACACAAATCCTCTTTATTTGCTATTTTTATCACTACTCACCCTTAAATATTTTATGAAAAGACTATACTATTATTTACACAAATTAAATAAATATTCAATAATATTATTACAATATTGTCTGTCAATAGCGCTAAATACTAACACATCACCGTCAAAATGCTTTTTTACATTTGATATTACCTTGTTATGCTTACTTTTTGGAACATAATCGATTTTGGTTAATATCGTAAATATAGGCAGATTGTATGTATTGACCCATTCCCGCATTAGAAAGTCATTTTTTTGAATATCATGTCTTGCATCTATAAACTGAATTAAAGACTTAATTTGTTTCCTATTTAATAAATACTCTTCTAAGTTACGTTGCCATCTGTCCTGAGCTTCTTTTGACACTTTTGCATATCCGTATCCCGGTAAATCTGCAATAGTAAAAGTATTCTCAAAATTAAAAAAATTAATTAATCGCGTCTTCCCCGGGGTATTGGATGTTTTGGCAAGCTTCTTATTATTGGCAAGTGCATTTATAAATGAAGATTTACCGACATTGGATCTGCCTAACAACGGAAACTCCGGCAACATAAAGTCCGGACATTGAGATAATTTTTCAGCACTTATTACGAAATTTGCTTTAAGCTGATTCATTTTCAACTGCTTTCTCTTTTGCTTTCATACTTGCCCTGCGTGTTACTAAAGACAATAAATTATACAACTTTTCGTTGTTTATAACAGTCAGCTGAGCTTTATCTTTTAGTAAACTAACATCTAATGAAGATTTTTGTTCGAAAATATTTCCGGTTTGTATACTGACAATTTGTATAAAGTTCTCACGCAATATACTCAGGGGTTCTTTTAAGTATGTTTCAAAAGTTTTAAATATATTCATAATTCAGCTTCTTTTTTCTATAATTGTATTGTATAATACTCGTACCGGAAAGTAAATATGGAAGAAAAAGATAAACAATTTGTAGAGGAGTTTAAAACTTTTTTGAGTGTGGAAAAGAATTTTTCTGAACATACACTTGCTGCATACTCTTCTGATATTATAAGTTACATACTATGGTTAAACGGCATAAGCTGTTTAGATGTAAACTTCGATAAATTAAGAGAATATTTACACTTTATACAAAGGTTTGAATACAAAAAGACAACTATAGCAAGAAAAACCGCTTCAATTAGAACTTTTTATAAGTTTCTTTACAGGGAAAAATATATTGATTCCAATCCTGCAATATCGTTATCTGCTCCAAAGCGTCCGAAACCGCTTCCAAAGTTTTTAACACCTGATGAAGTAGAACAAATTTTAAATAATGTTAAAATTGATACTCCTGCAGGATTTAGAAACAAAGTTATTTTAGAATTACTATGGGCAACAGGAATGCGTGTTTCCGAGTTAAGCAATTTGAATTTTGGAGACCTTAACTTAGATGAGAATGAAATTAGAGTATATGGTAAAGGAGCAAAAGAACGCATTGTATTAATTTCTAACAGAGCTAAAAACTATCTGAACCAATACATAATGTCAGCAAGAAAATTAATTGTAGATTCAGGGTACACAACACCTGATGAAAATGAAGACTCACCAATTTTCATAAATAAAACAGGATACAGACTCCAGAATAAAACAATAAGAAAAGTTATAAATGAAATAGTAGAAAAGATAGAACTTCCCAAAAAAGTTACTCCACACGTATTCAGACACAGTTTTGCTACAAAATTAATTGAAAACGGAGCCGATTTAAGAGTAGTCCAAGAACTTTTGGGACACGCCGGAATCTCTAACACGCAAATATATACTCATATATCGATGAAACACATGAAAGAAGTTTATGAAAATGCCCATCCGCATGGAATGTAATTTTGTTTTTAGCGAATATGCTTTACAAACCTTCTTTTTATGTTAGCATAGAACTATAAGGAGATATATTATGAAAAATTACGAATTATTAACAATTTTTAAACCAAGTCTGGATTCTGAAGAATTAGACAAAGCTATTGATAAAATTTCATCTGATATTAAAAATCTTAAAGGTGAAGTTTCATCAGTTGATAAAATGGGCAGAAAAAAGCTTGCTTATGACTTACAAGGATATAGAGACGGCTTCTTTACCAATATGATTGTTTCACTTCCTGCT
The DNA here is from genome assembly GCA_946623365.1 of uncultured Acinetobacter sp. Classification (GTDB taxonomy): domain Bacteria; phylum Cyanobacteriota; class Vampirovibrionia; order Gastranaerophilales; family Gastranaerophilaceae; genus CAG-196. The sequence goes on along the minus strand of CAMORE010000039.1, from coordinate 2,786 downwards.
GAAACAATTGTTGATTTTAAAAGAAATCTTAAACTTAATGATAATGTTCTAAGATTCATGTTTATGGAATCTGCTAAAAAAGCACAAACAGTATAAGAGGTGAGTTATATGGCACTTGCAAAAGCAGTTGTAACAGGCTCTGTATATCGGGCACCGGAAAAAAGATTTACACAAAATAATGTTCCGGTTTCTTCTTTTGTAATCAATATAGGAGACAGAGAAGAAATGTTACTTAGAGTAATAGCTAAACGTACTTCTTTAGATGAAGTTGTGTCATCTTTAGGAAAAGATGACAGAGTTCTAGTTGAAGGCAGACTCCAAATTACTACCGTTAAAAATGAAAGCGGTAACGAAAGAAGAATCTTTGAGATTGACGCAAACACAGTTGAGCCAATTTCAGCAGCAACAGGAACCGGAGCAGCATCAGTAAATACCTCGAATGAGGAAATTGTTAAATTTCCGAAAGAAGAAGAATTTGCAGATGAACTAATCGGCGAAGACGAAATCCCGTTTTAGTGAGAACAGGTTATGAAAATACAACCGATAACAACTTCGCAGAATACATTTAAAAGTAAAATGGGAGTTCCGACAGCTTCAAAATTTGTTAATATACAAAAAAAACGAATATATAAATGAACTTAAAGCAATGCATATAGCTGATATATTCGAGAAATTTGAAGAAGATTTCAGGACTACAATGGAAACATTTATTTATATGATAAAACACTAAAGGCTAGAAAGGCAAAACAAAACAATGGCAAAACAAGACGCAGCAGATAGAAAGAAAAAGAAAACATGCAGCTTTTGTGCTGAACATGTTGATTCTATCGATTACAAAGATGCAGCTAAGCTTAAAAGATACTTAACTGAAGCAGGAAAAATTATTCCGAGACGTGTTACAGGAAACTGTGCAAGACACCAAAGAATGATTACAACTGCTATTAAAAGAGCAAGAGAAGCTGCAATTATTAGTTATGTATTTGACTAATCTCAAATACAAATCTGTAGGTCAGGTTTTACCTGATAGACTTAAATTTTACATAAGTAAGATTCAAGTTGGTGTCATGTAAAACCTGACCTACAGGTATATAAAATACTAAAACATAGGAGTAAATTATGACAACACAAATTACAATCCGTTCGGACAGGAAAACTGATTACACTTTTCAATACAAAGGAGAAGATGTAACTCTAAAAGCAGGCGGGATATTAAGCATAGCTGACGGTTTAGACGAGGTTGTTCTTCCGACTTGCGCAATGAAGATTGTAAAAAACTTAATTGTTATAAAAGAAGATGTAAAATAAATTATTGTTATTTTATAAAAATTACCCGAAAGTTATATTTAACTTTCGGGTAATTTTTATTATTTTATTTATTTTTACTTATTAACAATAAGAGTTATGTCATTAAACACTACAAATATCATTAATATTATTAGGAGAGAGAAAAATATAGTTGAAATAGTTTCAATAATTTTTTCATTAACAGGTCTACCGATAATTTTTTCAATAATTAAAAACATTAAGTGACCGCCATCGAGCGCCGGAATCGGCAGTATATTAAGAATAGCTAAGTTCATGGAGATAAGAGCTGCCAGCAGAATTCCGGAGCTTGCACCTGCTTTATCAATCATATCACCGCCAATTTTTGTTATAGCAACCACTCCATGCATATCCTTTAGCGGAATATTTCCGGTAAACAGCTGTCCTAATGAATACATCATAATATATGTATTTTCCCATAGATAACTGAGACTTTCTTTAACAATCGGCATAGGACGCTTTGTTTCAATCATAGTTTGTTTTGTAGCAAGAGCTATTCCTATTACACCTTTTTCATCAGGATAAATAGGATTCAAATTCAAAACTTGTTTATTACGCTCAACAACCAGATTTACAGGGTGAACGCCATTAGACAAAGCTTTTGCTATATCAAACAATGAATATTTACCATCTGAAATATAAACGGTTTTACCTTCTATTGTCTTTAACAATTCAGTCAAGTTATCATCAAATTTATCACCGTTATTTTTGAAATACTTTGCTCCTTTTGCAGCATACTTATCCATAATAATAGTTTCTTTTGCTATATTTTGCGGAAGTCTTATGGCTAAACCTTCCGGTATCAGCTCATCTTTCACGAGCCCGGGGTTAAGCTCTTTTATTTTATTATAATTCTCTTCAAGTATGGTTTTATTTATAAATCCGTTATTTTTAGCACTATTTTTTACAATTGTTACGAGCGAATACACATTATTTATGTCACAACCGTTAGCCTTTATAATTTTATCTCCTTTTTGCAAGCCTGATGTCCAAATAGATGCTTCTTTTGGTGCACTGATATCACCTGCAAATACTTCATAATTTCCCGAAGGCAATTTCCCTGAGAATATTGCCACAATCATGACAAGAGCAATTGCACATAAAACATTTGCAATTACACCTGCTGATACAACAACGATTCTTTGCCAGATTGGTTTATTTATAAACCTTTCTTGAGAATCAGGAGGCAGGTCGCAATCCTTTTCATCATCGGGAAAAGAAACATACCCGCCAAGCAGCATAGCATGCACCAGGATTTCTACATCACCAACTTTTGTTTTATATAAAGTAGGACCGACTGGTAATCCAAAACCAAATTTATCAACTCTTATACCGAATGCTCTGGCAGCAAAAAAGTGACCTGCTTCGTGCACTAATATAAGCAAACTCAATAACAATATCATTATAAAAATAGACATAAACTCTCCCCTATAAACTAACATTAAAATTTTATCATAAAAAAT
>CAMORE010000038.1 GCA_946623365.1 uncultured Acinetobacter sp. | reverse complement strand
CATCGGCAATTGTAGCAGATTGAAATAATTGGACTTGGAGACGAGAACTCCACAAGACGTAAGTCTTGTCAGAGTTCGAGCGCGAACGAGCAGAGTGCGGAGGTTTTTTCTTTGATGTATGCAGAGCCATACGAAAAGAAAAACCGAAGACACGTTTAATGCGAGTGAGTAAGAAGTCTCCCCATCGGCAATTGTAGCAGATTGAAATAATTGGACTTGGAGACGAGAACTCCACAATATTTATACAATTTGTATTACAAATACGGCGCTTTTATTTACAGAGAATGCAAAACAAAATATAAAAGGGATAGTATGAAAGTATTATTATTAAACGGAAGTTCACACAGAAATGGCTGTACATATACAGCATTGGAAGCAGTTTCGAAAGCTCTGCGAAATGAAAAAATTGAAACTGAAATATTCCAGCTTGGGAACCCTGAGTTAAGGGATTGTTCAGCTTGCGGAGCTTGCAGAAGAATAGGTAAGTGTGTATATAATGACGATGTAAATAATTTTGTAGAAAAAGCAAGAAGCTGTGACGGATTTGTCTTTGGAACTCCTGTTTATTATGCACACCCATCAGGAAGAATTCTTTCATTTTTAGATAGAGCTTTTTATTCAGGGAGTTCAGCATTTGCTTATAAACCGGCAGCATCAGTTGTTTCTGCTAGACGTTCCGGAACAACAGCCAGTTTTGATGTTTTAAATAAGTATTTTACTATATGCAATATGCCGGTTGTATCATCTCAATACTGGAACAATATCCATGGAAATGTTATGGAAGAAGCATTAAGAGATGAAGAAGGCTTGCAAACAATGAGAATGCTTGGACGGAACATGGCTTGGATTTTAAAATGTATAGAATCGGGTAAGAAAATGGGAATAATCCGCCCAATGCCGGAAGAAAAAATTCGCACTAACTTTATAAGAATGCCGGAGTAACTGAAAATAAAAAATAAAAAAACAAGATGGCTAAAAGATACAAACTTAGTATCTGCATTATTTTAGTGCTAAAATTAAGGTAAGAGGTAAATAAATATGATAAACAGAAAATCAAGAGAAGAGATTAAGAGAATGCGTCATGCAGGTCATATAGTTGCACTTGTTCACAAAAAAATGAAAGAGGTTGTTGAACCGGGTATATCAACTCTGGAATTAGATAATATCGCAATGAAAGTAATAAAAGAGAATAAAGCAATTCCGACATTTTTGGGGTATAACGGATTTCCTGCAAGTATTTGTACCTCTATAAATGAAAAAGTCGTCCATGGAATTCCTAATAAAAATGAAATATTAAAAGAAGGGGATATTATCGCAATTGACGTAGGTGCCACATATGGCGGAATGGTTGGAGACAGCGCTTGGTCATATGCTGTTGGTAAAATCTCAGAAGAAAAACAAAAACTAATGAAAGCAACAGAGGAAGCTTTATTTGCGGGGATATCAAAAATGAGAGCAGGAAATACGCTTGACGATATCTCCGGAGCCGTTGAAGATGTTGCAAACTCATACAAAATGGGTATCGTTAGAAATTACGGAGGGCATGGAGTCGGTCACCAGATGCATGAAGACCCGTTTTTGTTTAATTATAGAGTGGGCGACCATACTCCGATAAAATCAGGTTATGTAATAGCGATAGAACCAATGCTCAATTTGGGCTGTGACGAAGTCTTTGTAGAAGATGATGATTGGGGAGTTGTTACAAAAGACAGAATGCCTTCCGCACATTTTGAACATACAGTTTTAGCAACGGAAGATGAACCTGTTTTAATGACAACATTAATGCAATAAATATATTTTAAGATATTTTTCCAGTTTAAATGATATGTATAAGAAATTAAGTTTATGACATTTTTGTGGTAGCGCCTTAGCCATTTATGATTAATACATAATGATAATTTAATCACATAATTTAGTGTAAACATGTATTTAATGAGATACCTTTTTTTTAGATTTCTTAAATACAAAATAAAACAATACGAGAAAACTATTTCAAATTCTTTTTGTGACAGAAAAAAATCTGTTACAATAATTTGGATTGAAGATATGCAGTAAAACTTATCTCTGCTTTTACAGACTATAACAAAAAACAAAAAAATTTAATTATAACTTATTTCTTTTTTAAATTTTCAACTTCTTCTTTGAAAATTTTAATGTATTTTGAATATGTTTCTACAAGATTAGAGAAATTATCATCCGGTACACTTTCCATAACCGCATTTTCCATTTCAACAATCGGAATTATATTTTTACATATATAGTCTTTACCTTTTTGAGTTAGGTAAATATGCATATTAGGGTATTTACCGGCTTTCAATTTTATTAAATCTTCTCTCTCAAGTTTCTTTATAGTTGAATTGATTGTCTTTTTGTTAATATAACTGCTACCTGCGATGTCTTTCTGGAGGCAGCCTTCACCCAGTTCCAGAATTGCAAACATTACAACATATTCACTGTCAGACAAACTTTTCAACTGCAAAAGCGATTGATACAAATTATCAATCTCACATAACATGTTATTTAAATATTTTACTTTCTCATTAATTTCAAATTTCATAGTTTATAATTTATATACTATCATAAACTTATTATAAAAATAAAGCTCTATAAAATAATTATAGAGCTTTATTTAAAATTTGTAAAATAAAAACTATCTTAATTTTACAGTAACAGATTTTGCTTTTTGAGTGTATTCAAGTTTATCTTCTCTTGATAACCAACCTAAGCCCATTTCTGCAAAATTTTCACCTAAGCTTAAATCTTTTTTCATTTTGTTGATTGATACTTCACCTTTTGTATTAAGGTAATTGTAGATAGTACCAGCTGATTCAATGATTTGTTCTTGGATACTTTTTACTTCTTTAGTTCTTGCCATTTTAAATCTCCTTCTGATATATGTGTGTGTGATAAGCAATACTGCTTACCAACTTATTTTATAAAAAAGTTTATTTTTTTGCAAGTATTTTAAACCGTATTTATGATAAAATAGTCTATAAGGAGTATGTTATTAAATTTCATTAAAGCCGATTTTCGAGAGCATGTACTTATCGAAAAATATTGTAAATTAATTGCTCAGGGAGTAAAACCCTCTGAGATTCTTGTTATTGCTCAAAATTCAACTTTAAAAAAATCATTGTTAAATAAAATTCTTGAAAAAATTCCCACAAATGCAATTGAAAAAATTAACGTTCATTCATTCTTTTCAATTGTATATAATACTTTACAAGATAACTGGTGTTTTATTGAAAATTCAATAAAAGGAGAAAAAACTTATATTCTCCCAAACCTTGTCGGGTTAGAGATTTCGCAATTCTTATTAAAGGATCTTTTGAAAAATATAGTTGTCAAAGGATATAATTCAAAAAAATCATTACTGCATCAAATATTTAGAAGATATTCATTAATAGTTCAAAATGATTTATCAAATGATGATGTAAAAGAAAGAGCAAAAATTTTAAAAGAGTCTTTTGCTGATGATGCAGAATTAATAATAAAAAAGCTATTGTCAACAACATTAAAAACACGAAGTTTAGATTATTTAAGACAAACCTTAATATTTAACTTTGTATATAAAAATACCGATTATTTTAAAGATATAAAATATCTTCTTATAGATGATGCAGATGAAATGACTCCGGTATGTTTTGATTTTATAGAATACTTAAAACCGCAATTGAAAGATTGGCTGATATGTTTTGATTCTTTGGGTTCATCAAGATGCGGATATCTGAGCGCCGATACATCAATAGAATATAAATTAAAAAAACTTTTTAATGAAGATGTAATAACTCAAATACAAAATATAAACTCTGAATCTAATTCTGAGTTAAGTGCACATATTTTGAAAAATTCGCAAATTATTTTAAGCAATATTCTGGAAGATAAACATGAAAAATTAGAAAAATTTTCGCTCATATCGTTATCAAAACGCGCCGAAATGTTAGACTACGCAATCGAGCAAATAAAAACTCTTTTAAATAAAAACAATATATCACCAAAAGACATAACTATAATAACCCCTCTTCAGGATGATATGCTTAAATTTACTTTAGAGGAAAATTTGAGCAGAACATGTAATTTGGTATTTTTAAGCGGCAGCGAAAAGTTAATATCGAATTCTCTCGTACGGGCAAGTTTAAATATTTTGAAATTAATGCTCAATATTAAAATCTCAGATATTGATTTAAGAAGTATAATTTCAGATTATGCAGGTATTCCGTTAAAATATTCAAAGGAGATTTTTGAAACATATAATAATACAGGAAGTCTTCCGACCGAAATTAAAATCTATAATGACAAGTATCAAAGATTTTATAAAGCTTTATCTGATTTAAAAAACAAAGATGTAAAACTTTCCTTAAAAGTATACGAAATGTTTGCGGCGGTAGTTGAACATGTAGATAAAAACAAAATTAATAAGTTTAATTTTTTTATAAAACAACTTAGAGATTTTGAAAATGTCCTTGACATAACCGGCATAAACGGTGCAAATGAAAGAATCTCAGATATAATTGTTCAATTTGAAAATTCCATAATTGCAGAAAATCCGATATCCTCGTTAGACATTACCGATAATGATTTAGTAATTGCAACACCGCAAAAAATTATAGATAATAAAATTCGCACAAAATACCAATTTTGGCTTGACGTTTCGCACTCTGACTGGGTAAAAACAGATACCGGACCATTGTATAATGCTTGGGTAATGCAGAAAGATTGGACAAAAGATGAATACACAGTTGAAGACGATGTGTACTTATCCCGACAAAAAACAGCAAGAATCTTAAGAAAATTATTACTGCTATCCGACGTACATACTTATGCATTATCAAGTCTTTTTGACCCATCAGGAGTAGAAAATTTAGGCGGGATACAACCATACATTGAATCAGCAGGGGATAATGTATATAAAGCTAAGCCCGCATTTAAAATTGTACCGAGAGAAGACCAAAAACCGGTTCTTAATTACACTAACGGTTCTATGGCTATATCTGCGGTACCCGGAGCCGGTAAAACTACAATTTTACTTGCATTAATAATCAAACTAATGACTACAGGTGTAAATCCTCAAAACATATTTGTACTGACATATATGGATTCTGCAGCAAGAAATTTCAGAGAAAGAATTAAGAATATGTGTCCGGAATCTGTTTTGCTTCCGAATATAAGCACAATCCATGGTTTAGCATTGAAAATACTCAAAGAAAATTCTAATTTTGAAAGATTAAATTTAACATCGGATTTTGAGATTTGTGATGACACGCAAAGAATAAGAATACTTCAAAACATCGGTTCTAAATTATCTAAAACAGAGCTGGAAGATTTTGACAGAGCAGTTTCTATATTAAAACTGCAAGAAGGTAATGTTGATACTCAGTCCGGTGATAAAAAAACAGATAAATTTAAAATATTTTTTCAGGAGTATCAGGCAAGATTAAAAGAAGCCAATATGATAGACTATGACGATATTTTAATACTATCGGTACGTTTATTGGAAAACAATCCTGATGTATTAGAATATTATCAAAACATATGTGAGTATATTATTGAAGATGAAGCACAAGATTCATCAGCTGTCCAACAAAAACTAATTAGTTTATTAAACGGTAAGCATAAAAATTTAATTCGATGCGGAGATATAAACCAAGCAATAACAACGACTTTTTCAAATGCGGACGTAGAAGGATTTAGAAAATTTATAGAAACAGCAGATAAAACAGTTGAAATGAACTATTCACAACGATGCACTCAGGATGTAATGACATTAGCAAATAAACTCGTCGATTGGGGAATAAGCATTTTACCAAAAGCATTCTTCAAAAGTTATATGCAAGGTGTAAAAGGGAAAAACCCCGTATCCGATAATGCAATCTTTTCTCATATATTTGAAAACACTTTTGCAGAAAAAAATTATGTATTAAAGGAAATAAAAAATATTCTTACTAAAGATAAAAATGCAACAATAGGAATTCTTTTAAGAAATAACTATCAAGTATCATCTTGGACATCTTTTATTAATGATGCAGGACTAAAAACTATTACAAGATCCGAATCATTAGGTCAGAAAGGTATTTTTAATACAATTTTTTCAATTTTAAAATTTTTGCAACAACCGTTTGATAACGAAATAGTTGCATCAACTTATGAAGTATTGTCGGAACAAGGTTTTTATAAACAGCGTCTGCAAATAAATATAAAAGAGAGTACAATTCCTTTTATTATGAAAGATGGAGATGATATTGAAAATAATTCTTTATCACAATTTTTATGGGATATGCAATACTGGTTAAATTCGTCTACACTACCATTAGAAGAATTGGTTATTAGGATAGGATTATTTTACTATACAAGTGATATTGAGAAATCTAATGTTTATTTAATCGCAATACTGGTAAAAAGACTAAATAACAGTAATAATTTTGATTTAACATTGCAACGACTCGAAGAATTAGCAAAGCGTCCTTCTTTAAGCGGATTTAAATTTTTCTCCGAGGAGGAAGATAAAGATGCCGCAAAAGGGAAAGTTCAAATAATGACATTACATAAATCCAAAGGAGATGAATTTGACTATGTCTTTTTACCGGAACTAAGCGAAAAATCGCTATCAATTGACGTTAATAAAGCAAAGTTAAAAGCATCGTCATTATTTATGGAAAAAGTAAAAGCATTTAATCCGAAATATACTCAAAAAACAGAACTTCAATTAAAAGAATTCAACGCAGAAGAAACTCTAAGACTTTTATATGTAGCTATAACCCGCGCTCAAAGAAAGCTATTTATTACAGCTTCTTCAAAAGGCAAGTACAAAAGCCAAGAATATACCCAAGATCCAAGCATAATTTTTAATACAATTTTATAAAATAATTTTCATTATCAATATTAGGATAAAAATACACCTGCACAAAAGCGTGTAAACATTATTATATATGATTTTATTATCTGCCGATTTCAACTGCTTTTGCCGCCATGGAACGTGAGATGTTTATCAGAGCCAAGTTAGCTTCATAAGCTCTTTGAGCCATAACCGCATCCGCCATATCAACCATTGCATTAACATTTGAAGATCTTATATAACCGTTTGCATCAGCATCAGGGTGCCCAGGAGCATAAATTCTTTCTCCGATGGAAGGATCCTCAACGCATCCGTTGAAGACAACACCACCTTGCAAATAAGGAAGCGTTCCGGTACCAAAAACATCATTTTTCATTGAATTCATAACGCCTTGAAAAGAAATATCTTCTGTAGCATTTAATACAGGGATTTTGCGAACATAATTAGGAGTATCGACATTCGCAATGTTTTTTGCGTGTATATCTAATCTTAAACCATGAGCTTTAAGTGCATTTGCTCCTATATTCATTGATTCTAAAATACTCATAATTTGCCTTCTTTCTGTTTTAAGGAGTTATGTTATTACTTACCGACATTTATTACAGTTTTCATTTGAGTAATTATGTTTGACATTCTTCGAGTTGCAATTGTATACATTAGAGAATTTTTTTGGATTTCGGAGAATTCTTCAGCAATGTCTATCTCTGTTCGTTCTCTGTCTTCAATAATTGCGGCCGGACCTAATTTTGCTGAAAGTTGTGTTTCAAGCGGACTATTCATAGAACCTAAATATTGAGAGAAATCAATATCTTGTCTTACGTAACCCGGGGTATCAACATTAGCGACATTTGAACCTAACGCCCTTTGTTTTTGTGATATTAAGTCTAACATTAAACTTGTTTTTCCGAGAGGATCCATACTGGTATAGCTCATTTATTCAGCCTTTCTATTGTTGTAGGTTTATTCCTTTACTGTACATATCATTTGCAACTTTCATAAGATTTAAACTTGCAATCATTGAAGCATTTAATCTCATCATTGTATTAAGTTCATCATGAATATTAACATTTGATACTTCTGTTGCATATTGTCTTATACTTTTGGGATCTTTAACCAAAAAAGGATCACCTGTTTCACTATTAAAAACTACTTTATTATTATGTCCTTGTTCTAAAGCTTCAGGATTATCAAATTGAACAATTGGGATTGTTCCTATCTTTTCAGGTAAAGAACCTGCTTTATCATAATTCATAACATCACCGTTAGGTTTTATTTCAAACTTATACGAATTAGGAGGAATTTTGATTCCGTCACCGACCATCCAATCGTCAAGGGTCATCAAATAACCGTTTTCTCCCTTTTTAAAGGAACCGTCTCTTGTATATTGGACTTCTCCGTCTTTTGATACGACAGGGATATATCCTTCTCCTGATATTGCTATATCATAAGGATTTGAACTGACCCTTATTGAACCCTGAAGAGTGTTTTTTCTGATTGCACCGTCCACATAGCCATCTTCTCTTAAAAATTGTTCAAAACTCAAACCTTTATATCCGACAGTGCTGTAGTTAGCAAGATTTGATGCAACATAACCGAGTTTTTCAAATTGCATCGTTGCATTATTTACGCATCTGTTTGTTACCGCCTGCATATTAAACATAATTTAACCCTCCTAGTTAGCGCTGCCTAACTGGCTTATAACTTTTTGTAAGTTGTTACTTTCTATCAAAAATATTTGCCTGTTTGCCTCAAAATTATTGACAACCGGTTTTACTTTTAAAAACTCATTTTGAAGAGCCACATTTGAATATTCATTATAACCTTGCTTTACATCAGGATTTAAAACTGCAATTCCGTTTGAATCCACGACTCCCAGATATCCTGCATCTGTAAGTTTATTCGTATATTTGTTATATACACTAACCTTGCCTTTAGAATCCACTTTTACATTTTCGATATTATCAGGTAATACCGGAAGTTTTATCGGCATTCCGGCATCTGATAAAACAGGAAAATCTTCCAAAGTAAGTAAATTACCTTCTTTATCTAATTTAAATCTGCCGTCGCGAGTAAGTTTTACACCGTTTGGACTTAGAACTTGAAAATAACCTTTATTAGCAAGTGCAATATCCAGAGGATTATCCGAAACCATAATACGACCGACCTGGTCATCAATTGTTGTTGACAGTCCATGGACTCCGATATATTCCGTCATAGAAGATACAACAGGTTCTCTTCTTTGAAATCCGACTTTATCAAAACCGGCAATATTTTCGTTTATCATACCTATTAATTCTGTTTGAACATGCATTGCCCTTATTGATGCTTTCATTCCATGTTCACAAAATCTTACACCGCCATTGATTTGCATAGTAATACCTCTTTTATAAGTTCTATCGGATAATTCAACTTTGTGCTTTAGGATTTTTATGAAAAATCATCCGATTGATGTAGCTTTACTACTGTTATAATGACGTTTTTTTTAAAGTCAATAATATTGGAAAACTATATACAACGTTATATTTAAATTAAGCATTTTTGTTATTGCTGTACATGTGAAATGATAAGTCACATAAATGCAATAAATTCTTAAAATATAAAACATGACAACGTTTTTACTTTATTGAAACATTATATATAATTACTTATTATTAACGTTAAATGTTGTTAAAAATTTTGAGATATAATTATAATTACAAATATAAAAGAGGAAATATATGTCTAATATTATACTTGTAGGAATGCCGGCGAGCGGGAAAACAACCGTTGGCAAACTTCTTTCTGATATTTTAAAAGATTATACATTAATTGATACGGACAGTTTAATAGAAAAAACTCAAGGAATGTCTATCTCTGAAATATTTAAAAATCACTCCGAAGACTATTTCCGAAAACTTGAATACGACACTATACAAATGGTATGTTCAGGTCATAAAAAAATTATTTCTGTAGGCGGCGGCGCTTTTGAAAATCCAAATAATCGTTCGACTCTTTTACAATTCGGAAAAGTTTTTTATTTGAAATCTGACCTTGATATATTATATTATAGAATATCAAAAGATTCGGCACGCCCGTTATTACAAAATGAAAATCCAAAACTGGTGCTTCAAAATATGCTTCAAAAAAGAGAAGAAAATTATAAAAAGGCACACTATACAATAGATACAAGTATTATGAATAATGATGAAATTATAAGGTTTATAGTCGATGCGTCAAATTCTTAAAGTTCAAATAAAAGATAATAAAGAATATCTGATTGATATTTCAGATAGCAGTTTTGCAAAATTAAATCAGGAAGTTTTTGAATATACAAAAGGACAAAAACGTCTGGTTATTATGTCAAAAAAAGTTTATAAGCTGTATTCAGGTGATTTAAATTTTTCAGATGATGAGATTTTTATTCTTCCCGATGGTGAAAAAGAAAAAAATTATAATAATTACCTAAAGATAATTGATCGAGCCATACAAATTGGGCTTACAAGAAAAGATGTTATAATAGCAGTCGGTGGCGGCGTAGTAGGAGATATTGCAGGTTTTGCGGCATCAACATATATGCGGGGGATTGATTTTATACAGATTCCTACAACACTGTTATCGGCAGTAGATTCTTCAGTGGGAGGTAAGACAGCTATAGACTTACCGCAGGCAAAAAATGTTATAGGAACATTTTACCAACCGAAAAAAGTTTTTATCAATATAAACTTTTTTAATACTTTGGATGACAGGCAATATAAATCAGGTCTGGGTGAAATAATCAAATATGCATTTATAGAAGAAAGCTGCAACTATAAAATTCCTTTATATTTATTTGAATTTTTAACTTTAAGCTGTCAAAAAATACTTGAAAGAGAACCGCTTACAATTATTCGAATGATTGAATACTGCTTGAATCTTAAAATTGCAGTAGTTTCACAAGATGAAAAAGAAAGCGGTCTGAGGAAAATTTTAAATTTTGGTCATACATTAGGCCATGCTTTGGAAACCATTACAAATTATAAAAAATACGCACACGGAGAAGCTGTAATTTATGGAATGATTTTCATTATTGAACTATCATACAAACGTGAATATATAAGTTATTCCTACTATAAACTCTCAATGGATTTATTTGAAAAATATGGTTTCAAATCGTTGAAATGCAAATATCCTACAGAAAAACTTATAGAAATTATGAAAAAGGATAAAAAAGCAACCTCAAAGAATATAACATTAATAGTTCCATGTGAGAAAAAGCAGGTACGAGAGATAAAACTTACTCCTCTTGATATAGAATACGCAATGAAAGAGCTATATAAATAAGCATAATTGCATTGTTTCTTGTTTAATAATCCAAATGCAAACCTCGGGTATTTACTAATTCTTATATATTATAATATAATATCCATGAACAGGAGGGGCTTATGTTTAGATATTTTATAGGATCTTTTGTTGTAACAATTTTTGGTCTGATAGGTGCATTTTTATGGGGAGAACACGTCCACTCCGGAACAGGTTTAACTTGTATTTTTATTGCATCTGTTTTAGCAATATTAGAAATTAGTTTGTCATTTGATAATGCTGTAGTAAATGCTATGAAGTTAGAAGGGATGTCTCCGAAGTGGCGGCACAGGTTTATAACTTGGGGTATACTTATTGCAGTATTCGGTATGAGGTTTTTGTTTCCATTGCTGGTTGTATCAATATTCGCAGGTGTAAATATATTGTCGGTTCTGGATATGGCGTTGCACGATGTCGGAAAGTATGCGCACTACTTAGAACTTGCTCACGCTCCGATAGTTACATTCGGAGGAGCATTCCTGCTAATGCTATTTATGGATTATTTTACCGAGAAAGACAAATGTATACACTGGTTAGGAAGTATAGAAAAGGGTCTACACAAACTTAACTGTGTAAATGGTATTTGTACTATGACAACAATGTTTGTATTAGGAATCATTCTAAATATTCTTCCTTTAGAACAGAGAGTTTCTGTTTTATGTTCAGGAATCGCAGGTATATTAACATATTTAGCTATAGACGGACTTGCCGAATGGCTTGAAAGACGTCAGGAAGAGAGAGCAAAATTATGTGCGAATACGGTCAAGTGTTCAGGACTTGTCGGTTTTTTATATTTAGAACTTATTGATGCTTCTTTTTCATTGGATGGCGTATTAGGGGCGTTTGCTTTAAGTAAGGATATAATAATAATTACAATAGGTTTGTTTATAGGAGCGATGTTTGTACGTTCTTTAACAATAATGCTTGTAGAAAAGAAAACTCTGGATCAGTTTATATTCTTAGAACATGGTGCACATTGGGCAATCGGAACATTAGCAATTCTAATGTTCGTATCTACACTGGTTGAAGTTCCAGAAGTTGTAACCGGCCTTTTAGGACTAATATTTATATTAAGTGCTCTTGTATCATCAATTATTCATAACAAAAAAGAAAGAGAATAATGCAATTAACAGATGAAAATTTGTACTACGTAGGCGGAGTTGTTCGGGATGAAATTCTCAACACTCAAAATTTTGATACTGATTTTTGTTTTGAAGGTGATGCTATAAAATTTGCTAACAAACATAAACTAAATATCATTAAAACAAATCCTGATTTTGGAACTGTGAGGGTAAATATAAGCGGAAAAGCTATAGATATTGCTTCAACAAGAACAGAATCCTACCCGAGAAAGGGGCATCTTCCAAAAGTAGAAAATATCGGATGCCCGCTTAAAATGGACTTGAAAAGACGTGATTTTACCGTTAATGCAATGGCAAAAAGCACAGTAGACGGAAACATTATAGATTATTTTAACGGACTTGATGATATCAAGGATAAAAAATTAAAAATTTTACACGAAAATAGTTTTATTGACGATCCGACAAGAATTATAAGAGGGCTTAAATTTTCTGTAAGATTTGGTTTTAGCTTAGATTCCAATACGAAGTTATTACAGGATAAATATTTAAATAATATAAATTATGACATGAGTTATCATAGAGTCAGAAAGGAACTTATTGAAACTTTTAGTTTGAATATTCCCGAAGCATACGATATATTTGTTGAACAAAATATTTACAAATTGTTGGGTAAAAACACTAAAGCTGTAAATATCAAAGGAAATATAATTACAGATAGTATTAAAGATATTATAACAGATAATAAATGGTTTATATATGTGGCATTATTTTTATCTGAAGCGGCAAATAGTGATGAAATACTGCTTCCGCTAACGAGAGCAGAAAAAAGAATTTTAGACTACACTAATCGATTAAAATATCAAAAAGTAAATAACAATACACCAAAAGAAAGTATAATACTCAGGGAGCTTTTAGATAATGCTAAATAATCCTTTTTATTATAAATCTCATTTACGATTTATGTTAAATCCGATTGTAAGATATAATTCAAGATTTATAGGAAATTTTATCGGTATAAATGAATCAAAACGCGAAATTCCCATTATAGTATCATTAACTTCTTTTGGCGAAAGATTTGATGATTTGGAGCTATCTTTATATTCACTTCTAAATCAAAGTATAAAACCTGATAAAATCATTTTATGGCTTAGTAATAAATACACCCTCTCGGATTTACCTTATACTATTACAAGATATATAAAAAACGGATTAGAGGTGAGGTTTGTTGATGACATAGGTTCATATACAAAATTTTTTTATGCATTAAAAGAGTTTAAAAGTAGTATTGTTGTGACAGCCGATGATGATATTTATTACCCCAAAAATTGGCTTGAAAAATTGTATCACTCATATATTTTAAACCCTAATGATATCCACGTGCATATAGCGCACCGAGTAAAATTAAATCAGAATCCGAATCGTACAATCCCTTTAACAATATTTGAGCCGTATGAACTGTGGGATAAAAATATAAAAGAAGAATCTGCAAAATATGATAACTTATTAACCGGAGCAGGCGGAGTTTTATATCCGCCAAATTGTTTTTATCCTGAAGTTTTTAGAAAAGATATATTTTTACCTAAAGCACCAAATGTTGATAATATTTGGTTATGGTTTATGGCGCTGTTATCAGACAGAAAAATACGAGTAGTCAAAAATCATATAAAGACATTAACCTGCACAAATATATTCAGGCAACTCGGTCTGATAAAAGATAAATCGTCTTTTACAATAAATAAAGATATCGATAAACAAATTACAGAATTGATGAAATATTACAGAGAAAATATCATTTCGAAATTAAAATAGCAAAAGAAGATTTTCAATAAGCGGAGTCCTCCTCTATTACCACTCCTAACCTTATTACCTATATTTTATACTGCTATTTAACTTAAAATTACATATTCTACTTTGCTAAACTGTCATTAAACTTTTAAGGGTTCTTCTTAAAACTCCACAATTTTTTCTCAATGCTTCATTCGCGGCTTCTTTTGACAAGTTGCATTTAAGCATTGTAATTGCTGTTTTAACTTTCCAATCACAACCCATAAGTGTTTCCAGAGCCTTTGCAACAGTTACACCCGCTATCTCTGATACAATTCTTATTGCTCTGTCTTTTAGTTTTTCGTTTGTTGGCATAAGGTCTATCATAAAGTTTTCATATGTTTTACCGATTTTTATCATAGCTCCTGTTGTCAGCATGTTTAGAACCATTTTTTGAGCAGTACCTGCTTTCATTCTGCTTGAGCCTGCAATAACTTCCGGCCCTACTTCTACGCAAATCCCATGTCCTGCTTCTTCTAATATAGCTGCCTTATGGTTGCAAGTAAGTGCAATTGTCTTACATCCAAGCTCTTCTGCTTTTTGTAAGACTCCTATTAAATACTTCGGATTTCCGCTTGCGGATATTGCGACACAAACATCATTTTCAGTAAGTATTTCTGCATCTTTGCGTCCAAATTCTATATTATCTTCCGCACCTTCGACTGCAAACTTTATAGCTCTGTCTCCTCCTGCGATAAACCCCTGCACCATATCCGGAGACACGCCAAAAGTCGGAGGGCACTCTGAAGCATCCAAAACACCCAATCTTCCTGAGGTTCCAGCGCCAAAGTAGTACAATTTCCCGCCTTTTAAAAATTGTTTTGCAATTATGTCTACTGCTTTAGCAATATTTGGAGTTTCATCTTCTATTGCAAGAGCTACGAGTTTATCTTCTTCATTAATTTTTCTTACTATATCTATTGTTGATAGTAAGTCAATATTTTTTGTATTTTCATTTCTGTACTCTGTAATAATTTCACTCATAGATGCACTCCTTTCGGGCTTTTGAAATATTTTACCAAAATCTTTATCCCGCCAATTCCATAAAAAGACCTGTTTACATTATATAAATTTTTACAACAAAATATAGGATGGATTTGTATTTTAGCCGATTTTATTTATTAAGCTTGTCATTTCGATTGCTGACTTAGCTGCATCTGAGCCTTTATTTCCTGATTTAGTACCGGCTCTTTCAATTGCTTGTTCAATATTATCAGTTGTCAGCACACCGAATATAACAGGGATTCCCGTTTCCAAACCTACAGAAGCAACCCCTTTGGACACTTCTGCACACACATAGTCATAATGAGACGTAGAGCCTTTTATAACAGCTCCAAGTGTGATAATAGCCGAGTATTTACCCGTATTTGCACATTTTTTAGCAATAAGCGGAATCTCAAAAGCGCCCGGACACCAAACAATATCAATATTGCTTTCGTTTACACCATGGCGTTTTAGTTCATCCAAAGCTCCTGATAAGAGCTTATTTGTAATAAATTCATTAAAACGCGACACTACAATACAGAATTTTTCATTTGTGACAGTTAACAGACCTTCAATAATACTCAACTTTTACACTCCTTTAACTATTTTATTATTATACTATAATCACCAGCTTTTCGCTTTGGTATATTAAAATTTGTAACGATTTTTATTATAAAAGTTCTTTAATTGCAGCCGGAATATATTTAGGTATGTCTGATGCCAAAACAGAATACTCTGTTAAATCGTAAGAAGCGAGTTCTCCGGCTCTGGAATGAAGATATACTCCAAGTTTTGCAGCTTCAAATGTTGAATATTTTTGAGCAAGTATTCCTGCTATTATTCCGGCAAGAACATCTCCAGAACCGGCTTTTGCAAGAGCGGAATTACCATGCTGATTAATAAATAATTCATCTTTCGCACAAATAACTGTTCTGTGTGTTTTTAAAACAGCAGTGCATTTATATTTATAAGAAAGTTCTTTTGCAGAAGCTTCAATAT
>CAMORE010000037.1 GCA_946623365.1 uncultured Acinetobacter sp. | reverse complement strand
AAATACGAACAAGTTCCTGCAAACGTTGAAAAAGAAATCATCGAAAAAGCGGGAGCGAGCAGAGGGTAAAAGCGTAAGCGTACCCGTTTAGTGCGAGCGACCAAGACAGCGGGAGCTTCTAAGTAGGGGTAAATGTTATTGGTGCAAAATAATTGCACCCTACATAGATAAAACAAAATGCGTTCATTCAAGAATATATATTCAAGAAAGAACGCATTTTATTGATTAAAGTAGTGTGTAATCGTGTTGCACCAATAAATTATATCAGAGCTTTATTTTTAATCATTGAACAATTCAGAATGTCAGCCATGCGCTTTACTTAGAAGTTGAAATTTTTGTTACTGTATCAACATCAAGAATTGCAGAATTGAATTTTTTCTCAATTTCTCCTGATAATTCCAATTTATCCTGTGTATTAACGGATAAGCCCCCCCACTTGTCCTTATCTATTTCTACTGTCATTGTTCCTGTTGAATCTTTAAACTGATATTTATCTTCTGACAGTCTTTTTACAATATTACCCTGAACCGTAATATAACTGTTGTCACTCATTTTTAGAGCTTCCGTAATACTTGTTTTAGTTGTGTTATTGTCTTGGAATCCTACAAATTCAGCCATAACACAAGACGAAAACGCAACTAACAATGATAAAATAACGCAGAATTTTTTCATTTCAATCTCCTTATAATTTTACTTCAATATATTAATACGCAAGGTTTTATATGTATATTGCCTTGCAGATTAATATATTTTTATGGTTAAAATATCAAATATTAGTACACTTGCGGAGCGTTACCATTCAATATCATATTTTTTATGACAGGCATAGATCCGTCTTCATTGTAATGAGTTCTTTCAGTTCCGCTAAGTCCTGACACAGACCGTTCTTTCAATGTTCCTGTTGTCATATAAAATTCATTGTCAATTATGTTAATTTGATTACTTTGACTTGTTTTTAAATTTCCTTTTTTACTTAAACTAAAATCAATCATCTCATGTTGGTTATTGGAGTAAAAAACAAGTTTTACATCATTTGGAGCGGTTTTTCTGCCCCAAAAACCGTATTTACCAAAATTATAAATAGTCATTAATGGTTCCGATTCTCTGGTAACTATATTTTCGCAGTCTTCTTCAGTGTTTTTAAGTATTTTTGCAACATCTTCTTTGGGGTTTGCTTTCCACAATTCATGCAATAGACCTCTAAAACCATTTTTATCAAACACTTCTTTTAAAACTGAAAAAGAATTCTTTTTTGAAGTATTAGCTTCTTCCATTAGTGAAGTCCATATTTTCCGAAAAAGTGTTTCAGCTTCAGATTCAGTATTTATAGAAACTTCAACTGCGTCATGTAAAACTTCTGAATAACCTTTAAATGATGCCAATTTAGAGTTGTTCTTTACAGCTACTGAATTATAATTAAATTGTGATATTGATTGAATTTTCATATTTTTGTCCTGTTATTAATTATTTAAAAATAGAAGTGCTTAGTCTTGCGAGTTCAAAAAATATTTCTGATATTCCATTTAATAAATCTATATTTTCATTATTAATATTTAACTGTAAGTTTTTTCCATGACAATCCCAGTTTTTATCATTTGTACCAACCGGCCTGTAAGAACGAACAACAGCACCGGTTTGTTCCTCAATCTTTCTTATGTTTTTTCCTTTGCGTTCAAAATGAAGCTTACCGCCATTAAGATTTGCGTTAATCATTTGTCCGTTTTCGTTAAATAATGCATTTAATAGGTTTGTTTTACTGTTTGAGTCCGCATTTAATACATTTAAACTCAGTACTGTCTTTCTGGCATTTCGGTCAATTGAAAGTTTCATGGTAGAAGCGCCGTCATTAAGAATAGAAGCATCGTTAACTTTTCCTTCTCTGCCGATTAATCTTAAATATTTTTGTATTTTACCATAAATCTTTTGTCCTGATTCTGTTTTTAATTTTCCGATACCGGTTAAAGGACAAGCATTTCCAAAAGTAACAGAATGGGGATTATTTTTTTGTTGATTTGAAATATGGACTGAATTTATAGGTAATACTTGCATTTACATTTCTCCTTTTTAATACACACAAATATATTAAAACCTGAAAAAATTTTTTTTTGCTATATAATTATTAAAAAAGGAATTTTTATGAAAACAATTTCAACATTTCAACGCTTAAAAGATAATAACGAAAAAATAGCAATGTTAACCGCATATGATTATTCTACGGCCCAAGTTATTGATAAGTCAGGTATTGATGGGATTCTTGTGGGAGATTCTCTTGCAATGGTAGCTTTAGGATATGAAAATACGTATAATATTACAATTGATGAGATGTTGATTTTTATCAAAGCTGTTTCAAGAGGTGCAAAGGAATCATTTATAATAGGTGACATGCCTTTTATGAGTTATAATTTGTCTGTAGAGCAGGGGTTAGAAAATGCCGGAAAAATGATTAAAGCCGGAGCTAACGCAGTAAAGCTTGAAGGATGTAACGATTATATTTTAAATTTAGTTAAAAGATGCGTAGAATCGGGAATTCCTGTTTTGGGTCATTTGGGATTTACTCCTCAATTGATGAATACAATCGGAGGACACAAAATTCAAGGAAAAACATCAGATAAAATAGAATCTATCTTAGAGAGTGCAAAAATGCTGGAAGAAGCAGGATGTTTCGGAATAGTTTTGGAGCTTATGCCGGCAGAGAGTGCAAAATATATTACGGAAAATTTAAAAATTCCTACAATAGGAATAGGTGCAGGAAAATATTGTTCCGGTCAGATTGTTGTTACGGATGATATTATGGGGAAATTTACTGACTTTACGCCAAAATTTGTTAAAAAGTATGAAAATCTGCACGATGTTGTATTAAAAGGGGTTCACAGTTATATACAAGAAGTTAAAAACGAGCAATTCCCTTCTGAAAAAGAATCTTTTGAACTCAATAATGAAGAAAAAGAAAAATTAAATATTAAATAATTGTTGAATTTTTTATATAAAAAACAGGCTTGCGCAAATGCGCAAGCCTGTTTTTGTATTTAATATTTCTTATTTCTTTTTACCAACGGTTCTCCACTTGATGTTCATATAATCAAGTGCAAAAGTTCCTGTTCCGTCAGGATTTTCCGTAAATTCAATCGGCAATCTTCCTTCTCTTTCGCAGACTTTTAAAGTCCAAATTTCTTCCCAGGTATTACCTTTTTTAGGTTTAGAAACTTCTGTGTTAGTAATAGCAACTGTGAAACAATCTTTTGTTGCGATTCTCAAACCATATGCACCGACTGAGAAAATTGTATCTTGTTGCAGTTGCGGAGAAGCTTGAGTTTTTCCAGGAAGCGGAACATCTCCGATAAAATTATAATAAGCAAAAGCACTTGTTGTTGTTAACAATGCTAATGATAATAAAAATGCTTTAACTTTGGACATTTAAATCTCCTTTCATATTCCTAATCACTTTTGAGATAATAATAACATAAATTTTAAAAATTTGCACTATTGTGTAGAAAAATTTAATAATATTTGTTATAATACCATGCAAAAGGAGGCTTATATGAAAAAAATTGCAGCATTATTAGTATTGTCATTATCCGTAAATTGTGTAATAGCAGAGAATTTATTTCAGAGCAATAATCCGTTTCCGCAGACTGTTCCTCAAACAATGAATAACATATATGAATCAAAGCCTGTTGTTATGGAGCGTGAGCAGCAAAAAGAGCAGAGCAGGTTAAAATCTTGGTTTAAACGAAAAAGAGATAACGCTAAAACAGAGTCCTCAAACTATGTTATTCCGGAATCACGAGTTATTAATGAAGGAGAAATCAGTCCGGAAACGACTGTAAGAGAAACTTCTAAAGGAATATCCGGAACAAAAGACGGAAGTTTCTACGTATTTAAATAAAAGGCTGTATATATAAGAAAAAATCAGATAAAAAATCAGATTTTTTGTATATAATCAATAAAGTTTATTAATCAAAAAGTGGTAAATATCATATTTACCACTTTTTGATAATTGATATACTGTTGTCGGGTTCTACCCAACATATCTATAATTATTTATCTTCTTCGTTTTGTAATCTTAGAACTTCGAGCGTGGAAGTCATTAGGATTTAATCCTAAAACTTCTGCTGCATTTGCGGGCGTAGTTCCATGCTGACGAGCCTTCTTCATTGCACGTCCAATACCTTTTGCAAGATATTCGTTCCTTTTTTGTTCAGCTAATTTGTGGAACTCTGGATTTCCTATCACATTAGAATACTTATCATCAAAAGCCATTTTTGCATCAGCAAATGCGTCAGGGTCATTTCTATTTTTATTTACTTTTGCACAATCGCTCCAATAGGTCTCTGCAGCCTCATTAATTTGGTCTGGACCATATTGTATACGTACAATTTCTTCATCGGTTTCTTGAGGTTCTAAAGCTGTTTCATCTTTAAATGTGACATTTCCATCTTCATAAACTAAGTTATCACCAATATAGCGTTCACTCATTGTATTTCCTATAACAAAAGAAAATAAATTTTTTAAGGATGCTTCTAGTTTAGTTTTTAGAGACTGTGACAGGTTACCTACTATGTCATCAATTTTATGCAAACATTCAAAAAATAAATTCTCTTCATCCGGGTCAATTTCACCACCTGAGAGCTGTGCTTTATCAACAAATTGTTTAACATCTTTTGTGAAAATAGAGATATTTTTTTCTACTTGTACATCATTTCCTTGATTAATATTTTTATATTTTGATAAATCAAATGAAATTGAGGCATTGTTATTAACACCGTCTGTTGCCATACTACTCTCCTTATATGTGTATTCTTACTTTATCTATATAAAGTATTCCACATTTTTCAGATTTCATAACAAAACAAAATATTTACAAAACTTTATATTTTAGCAGGATATCATCGCCAAACATTTTTGTTGAATATATTTTTAGAGGTCGGGCTTCTGAAATTTTTAATATGTTATTTCCGTTAAAACAGCTCTTTCCTGAATTGTCATTAAGAATTTTTGGTGCAATAAATTGATAAACTTCGTCTATTAAGTTTTCTTTCAATAATGCTCCTGCAAGAGTCCCGCCGCATTCAACAAAAACGGTATATATTCCCCTATTAAATAAATTTTCTAAAACTGATTTTAAATCCAAATATCCGTCTTTAAGAGGAGTATTATCTTTTGTCGCAACATATATCTCTCCTTGCTCAAAAATTTTGGAATTCTTCGGAATTCTTGAATTTTTATCCAAAATACATTTGAATTTGTGAACCATAGACGGATTATCCGCAATTACTGTATTAGAAGAGGTCATTATACAGTCAAAATCTTTACGCATTTTATAAACTTCTGCTCTTGCTACCTCTGAGGTTATCCACTTAGAGTCTCCCGTCTTAGTTGATATTTTTCCGTCCATTGTTGTTGCGGTTTTTAGTACAACATACGGAAGTTTTTTTGTCATATTTTTTATAAAAACTCTGTTAAGATGTTCCGCTTCTTCTTTTAAAACTCCGCAAGTAACTTCAATCCCCGCTTCTTCAAGTTTCTTTATTCCGTTTACTTCAGGGTTAACATCTCTCATTCCTATAACAACACGTTTTATTTTGTGTTCTAAGATTATATCAACACAAGGTGGTGTTTTTCCGTAATGTGAACAAGGCTCCAAATTTACATACAAAGTTCCGCCTTCTGCTTCATTGTTTTTTAATTTGAGTAAAGCATTCCTCTCAGCGTGGTACTCTCCATATCTTTTATGATACCCTTTTGATACAACTTTACCGTTTTTATTCAAAACCACACATCCGACTATCGGATTCGGAGTTGTCTTATTTTGCCCCTTTAAAGCCAGTTTAAAACACTCTTTCATGTATTTTTCGTCAAGATTTTTCATAAAATAATTATATTGTAAAGTATATTTTTTTCAAAATATCCCGATAAAAAGTTGCATAAATTTTATGTTTGTAAAAATATTAATATATACCAAATAAGTATTATGATTATAGAAAAAGTATCGTTAATTAAAAATTTACCGCAAGCCGAATACATAGGAGCACTAAAGACAAAAGCAATAACAAAAATTTCCGCTTTAAAATATGTGCCCGAAATCCGGCTGTCTAAAAGTATATTCCAATGCCCAAAACCTCCAGAGGTTTTGAATTGTAATCCGAATATTATAATAGGCAATTTATATACGGATATAAAAGATGAAAAAATTAAAAGTTTCTGGACAGAGTATAGAGCATATAATTTTGAAGGACATGACAATGTATTTCCGAATAATTATATCTGCATAGATTCAAGAGGGGATAGAAGGATGAAACCTCATATCCATATATATTTAGTAGAAGTTAAATCCGAATACGGAAGACAAGGTGCATATAAAAACGCAATAAAAAAACTCATAGAGATTTCTAAACGTGAAGGATGTGAAGGTCGAATTACTCTGGATTCGCTCAAAATTAACCATGAAGGCTCCGCTAAGATTCCATCTCCGTCACTTGCACACTGGAAATGCGGATTCAGATTTGCAAACGAAGAAAATAATAAAATTATGCAAAAAGTTCTTAATGGTGAATTCCCTCCGGAAGCAGCTCCCGAAGGCTCAATGTACTATAAGGGAATTGATATTTTAAGCTAAGAACAAGAACACTTAGCAGCTTCATTAACCCCGTTTTTTATACCTACTGTTCTGATAAGCCCATACTTCCAATCTTTTGGCTCATTTGATAATTTTACCAAAAGTTCATGATTTGTGTTTGCAAGTTCCTGCTCTTCACCCTTTAAGTCCTTAATCTCCGTAACCTGAGTTATAAGTTTTTCAGATGGAGTAATCAGTTCAATATCTTCAAATTTGAAAAATTTATTTTTTGTTTTTATTCGGTAGTACTCGCCTTCTTTATCCCAAATTTCACACAGGAAATCAGCACCTGCAAGACCTTTTGATATATCATAGCTGTATCCGTCTGAAGGATATCCTTCTCCAAGATAAAAACCTGTTGTATAACCTCTGTTTCCGACTTTTAAAAGCTCTTCAAAATAGGGTTCCATATCTGCTTCAGGATTATTCATAACTGTGTCGATAGCTTCTCTGTATGCTTTAGCAACAGCAGATACGTAGTATAAACTCTTCGTGCGGCCTTCTACCTTAAATGAGTCAATGCCCGCATTAATCATCTCTTTTAAATGTTTTACAAGGCACAAGTCTTTTGTAGAAAGAATATGCGTTCCTTTATCATCTTGTATAATTTCCTGATACTCTCCGGGGCGTGTTTCTTCAAGGAGCTTATAACTCCAACGGCAAGGCTGAGAACAGTTTCCTGAATTTGCTTTTCTTTCTCCTCCTGTCATGTAATCACTCAGAAGGCATCTTCCGGAGAATGATACACATTGAGCACCATGAATAAAGCATTCCAATTCCATATCCGGAACTTTTTGTTTTATTTCCGCAACGTCTTTTATCGGAAGTTCTCTTGCTAAAATACATCTTGCAGCACCAATATCCTGCCAAAATTTAACTGCTTCATAATTAAGTATATTAGCCTGAGTAGAAACATGAATAGGAGTATCCGGCATGTATTTTTTTGCAAGCCTCATAATCCCGGGGTCACTTATAATAAGTGCATCAGGAGCAGAATCAACTATTGTGTCCATGCAAGATTCCAACGCTTTTATATCACTATTAAATCCGAAAATATTTAATGTTAAATAAGCTTTTGCACCAAAGTCATGAGCTGTCCGAATCGCTGTTTTTAAATTTTCCATCGTAATCAATTCGCCTTTTCTCATTGCTCTGAGGCTAAAATCGACAACACCTAAATAAACAGCATCCGCACCATACTTAACAGCATATTTTAATTTTTCTAAATTACCCGCAGGCATTAACAATTCAGGTTTATTCATAAAATGATTTTAACATGAAGAAATTTTATATGATAGCCACATTTTCCTATTGCGTAAAAAAAACTGTTATGATAAAATAATTTTGCAGGGTGTTTCTGCCTACAATAACAAAAGGGGTGTTTATGCAAGTTTCTGCAATTAATGTTCAAAACGGTAACGGTTATAATATGTCAAATAGCATACCTCATTATAACAGTCGTTACAATGAGCCGATTGGGGATACTTCTTTTAATTCTTTAACACCTTATTCTAACAATAAAAAGTCTATATCATCGGATAAGCTTCCTATCGTTTTTGATAGTGTGAATCAATGGAAGAATTTTTGCCACCAAAGAATTTTGGGAAGCAAGCTTAATGTAATTGCTTAGTATTATATGAGTATAAGTTTAGTTTTAGGTTTTTTTGACGGCGTACATAAAGCTCACCGAGCTGTTATTGATTCTGCATTAAAAAATAGCGATAATGCTGTTTTAGTAACCCTTGATGAATCACCTGCCGTTTATTTCGGCGGAGAACGGGAATATATATTATCAAGAAAAGACTCTTTGTTAAAAGCAAAATCACTGGGTATTAAAGATATTTTAGAGCTTGATTTTAAAAAATGTGTATCAATGAATGCACATGATTATTTAGAATTTTTGATAAGTAAATATCATCCGGTATCCATATCAACCGGATTTAATCATACATTCGGCAGTAATAAAAGCGGTAATTCCGAATTTTTGAAACAAAATTCCGAAAAGTACGGTTATAATTATATTTGCGTTTCTCCGATTTTAAATGAGGGCGAAATAATTAGTTCAACATTAATAAAAAACTATTTGAAAAACGGAAATATTAAAAAAGCAAATTTATTATTGGAGAGTAATTTTATTCTGGAAGGTACAGTAATTCATGGGGCTAAAATCGGAAGGACAATCGGTTTTCCGACCGCAAATATTGAATACCCGAAAGAAATTGTTAAAATCCCGTTTGGAGTTTATGAAGTAAATATTGGTAACAACAAGGGTATTATGAATTGGGGTATGAAACCAACGGTACATAATACAGTATCTCCAATAGTAGAAGTGCACATATTAAATTATAGCGGTGATTTATACGGAAAAAATGTTAAAATAGAAGTCTTAAATAAAATTCGCGGTGAACAAAAGTTTAATAATCTAGATGAACTGAAAGAACAAATTAAAAAGGATATTAAAGCATGCTCAGAGTTGTAATAATCGGATACGGAGAAATGTTTACAAACTTAATCGCAGGTACTCTTGACGCAAATTGCGAAATAGCGGGTGTTCTAAGAGGAGAAATGATTAAATACAATTCTTTTATAAGAAAATTAAAAGATATTTTTCTTCCGTCACTCGATTACAACTATATACAAAGTTATAACTTGAAAGAACTGCATACAAGGAGTATAAATTCAAAAGAATTAAAAAAACAACTTCTCAAACTGAGTCCTGACATAATTCTTGTCGGTTCTTGGGCAGAAAGAATATCAAAAGAAATTTATGATATTCCAAGGATTGCAACAATAAATGCGCACCCTTCCCTGCTTCCAAAGTATAGAGGACCAAATCCGTATTTCTGGGTAATCAGGAATCAGGAGCAGACAACGGGAGTGTCGTTTCATCTTGTAGACGAAGATTATGATACAGGTGCAATTTTAGCGCAGGAAGAAATTAAAATTTATCCGTCAGATACAGGAAAGACACTAAAAGAGCGTACTGTTCTAACCGCAAGGGGTGTTGTTTGCGAACTTCTAAAAGATTTAAGCGAAGATATAATTATACCGCTTACTCAAGCGGAAGAGAAATCCACTTATTATTCTCATCCTTGTGATTTAGAATTGGATTTCAGAAAATCTGCCGAAGAAAATTATGCGCTTATTAGGGCAATTCATCCTTGGGGAGAAGCATATTTTTATAATGATGACACATGTCTTGCCGTAATAGCGCAGGGAAGCGAGATTCTGGATAACAATACAAAATTTACGGAACCGAAATCTATTACAGGAGTAAATATAAAAAATAAAACCCTTGACGTTCTATGCAGTGATAACAAGATTTTAAGAATGCATGTTGAACATATAAAAAAATATGACAGACCGTTTACACGAAATTACTTGAAACGTGAAATAATAATAGGTTCAGTTATAGTATAAGACATTGCTATTACAGGCAAGCCATAGATATGAGCGAGACTGTTTTATATAAAAAATCACCCGAAAACATAAAGCTTCGGGTGATTTTTATAGAATTTAAAATACAATTAAGCTTCTTCAGATTTATTTTTTAACATATCCTGAAGCTTACCCATAATTTCTTCGCTTTTTTCTTGAGCATCCGTAATTAAGGTATCTGCTTTTCTTTTAATATCTTGAACTGTTGCATCAGTTTTTTCTGCTAAATCAGAAGCCATTTTACTGATGTCTTCTCTTGTTTCTTCTCCTGATTTTGGTGCTAAAAGAACACCTGCAACAGCACCAATTGCTGCTCCTATTGCAAAACCTGCTAAAAATCTTGTTACTGACATAATATTTCTCCTTTTTTTTGGTCTACCTTAGTTTAAAATAGTTTGACGATTTGTATATTCCCTATACGTATTATTTCTTTTTCCCGAATATTTTTAAGCCTGCACAAAGCCCGCCAAAGAATCCTTTTGCTATAGTTCCTGACATAGATGATAATTTTGTTAATATTTTAAGCGGAGATTTTGAGATAAATTCTTTAACTTTATTTACGCCCGCATTTGTTTTTATTATTATTCCGCTTACAATTTCTACAGATTTATTAACATTTTTTAATGTCGGAACAAGTTCTTCATTTATTATATCCGTTGTTTTATTAATATTTGCCGTAAGCTTCGATAAATCAAACAAAACCTTAATAAGCATTATTCCGACAAGTATTACAATAATACCCGTTGCATAAGCTAAAAAAGTTAGTCCTTGATATAACTGTCCGATTTCCATTCGTATTTCCTTCTGTTAAACATTATTATATATTCATCAATCTGATAAAGAAAGTTTTATAGGTCTTACCCCCCCTTTACCCCTTTACACCTTTAGAAAATTCGTACTAGTCACGATCAAAGTAGTAGTTTGATTCACTTTCCAGTTCTTTTGCTTTTCTCATTTTTTTTGATTTAAGCATATTCCCGAATTTTTTATACTGATTTTCAAGTTTATATCTCAATAAATCAATAGATTCTAAGGCTTGTTTTTTAGCTTCCTTAACGGCAGGAGAATGCTTTTCTGCCAGTTCACAAACAGTATCTTTAACTTTTGCCCGCATTTCTTCTCCTGATTTCGGAGCGTAGAGAACACCCGCTACAATGCCGCCTACTACACCTAACAGCAGTCCGACTCCAAAGCCTATTGATGATTTGTCTTTATTACACATAAATACCTCACTTTATTTTATATATCTTTGTATGCATCATTATATCATGCTTTGTCAAGTTCTTAAAGTAGTACTATTCGGCATGTTTTTCAATTTCTTTTTTTACAAGCAAAAATGTCAATGCTCCGGCAAAGTTTTTCAACTGATTTGTTATTAAATTCATTACGGCAGATTTTACTGAATTAACTATTATTGGAGCCAATTCCAAAAGTTGTTCGGATAATTTTCTTGATGTTATCATTATATCTTTTAAAGCCGGTTGAACATCAGAAATCAACAAATTGTACTTTATTAAATTTTTATCAATTTTACACAAATGCAATATAATTGCTGATGTAATAACTATTTCAGCTATAAACACTATAAATATCAGAAAAGAAAAAACCATTTTTTGTACCCTGTTTTTGTATTAATATAATTATAGCTCTTATAATTAAAATTACAAATACATCTGTTGAGGGATAGAGCGTCTTAATAATTATTCAATAAAGGGGAGTCAATGCAAAAATTTTGCTTTTATATATCATTATTTCTTGCAAAAACAATTAGTTTTATGCTTAAAATAACAAAACTTTCAGGCGGAACTTCAATCATAGGGAAAATTGTTCTTAAAATATGTCCGGACTTTTTACTTTATGCAAATAAATATATAAAAATAAAAATCAATGTTACGGGAACTAACGGAAAAACAACAACATCCGGTTTGGTATCACACTTGATTAAGGAGAGTAAGCATTCCGTTATTAATAATGCAATGGGCGCTAATATGATTCAGGGTGTTGTAAATGCTATTTCCGTTCAATTGAATCCTTTCAAAACATATGAATATTCTGTTATAGAATCTGATGAAGCTTACTTGGAAAAAATATACGAAAATTTTGAAGCTGATTATCTTCTTGTTACGAATTTATTCAGAGATCAGCTTGACAGATACGGAGAATTGGAAACAACAAAACGATTTATACAAAGCGGAATTAATAAGGGGAAAAATTGTAACGGTAAAACTCCCATTTTGATATTAAATGCAGATGACCCTCTTGTTGCAAGTTTTGAAGGTGAAAATAAAGTATTCTACGGCGTTGAAGAAGTACATTATGAAGACGGTTTAAAAACAACAAGCAGTCAAGTTGAAGAAGCTTTTAAGTGTCCTTGCGGAAACCCTTTAAATTATGACAAGAAATTTTACGCTCAACAGGGTCACTACTCTTGCTCTTGCGGATATAAAAGGCCGGAGCCTAAATATAAAGCATATATAACCATTTTTAAAAATCATTCCGTATTGAATATAAACGGTGAAGAATACACAGTGCCTCTTGTCGGATTATTTAATGCATACAATGCATTGGGTGCAATTGCGCTTTGTAAAGAACTCGGGATTGAATCAAATCTGATTAAGAAAAATCTCAGCAGTTTTAAAGTAGCTTTTGGAAGAAGTGAAATTAAATATTTAAACGGGAAACGTACTCTTATTCAACTGATAAAAAATCCTATTGGCGCAAATGAGGCTTTAAAGACAGTAGACTTAGATTCTAATTTATTAATTATAATTAATGATAATTACGCAGACGGAAGAGATGTTTCGTGGCTTTGGGATGCGGAATTTGAGGTTGTAAATAAAACAAAAAAAGAAATTGTTGTATCAGGAATAAGAGCAGAGGATATGGCTTTAAGACTTAAGTATGCAGGAATTGAACAAAACAGAATAAAAGTAATAAAAGATATAGAAAAAGCTGTTGAATACGTCGGGAATAATGCGGATAATAATATTACGATATTACCGACATATACAGCACTGTTAAAATTAAACAAAATAAAAAAGTTAAAAAATAGTGTATAACAGATTTTTACAATAGGTAGAATAAAGTATATTTATATAATATAATTATATGGACTTGGTTATAATCCGTATAAACTTAAGGAGTCAATAAAATGTTATTAGGTGTAAACATAGATCATATAGCTACATTAAGGAATGCAAGAGGAGGCAATGATCCTGATATTCTGACTGCGGTAAGAATCTGTAAAGATTGTCAGGTTGCTTCTATTACAACCCATTTACGAGAAGACAGACGTCATATAAAAGATGCTGATGTTGAAGCTATCAGAATGCTTCCGCGAGTCAGACTAAACTTAGAGATGGCAATGACGAAAGAGATGCAGAAGTTTGCACTTAAAATAAGACCTCATGCTGTATGCATAGTTCCTGAAAAAAGAAAAGAATTGACTACGGAAGGTGGTTTAGATGTAGCAGGACAGCTAAAGTGGGCAATAGAATTTACAAAGCCTCTTATTGATAAAGGAATCGAAGTAAGTTTCTTTATTGATCCAGATGTTCATCAAATATCCGCCGTATCAAAAACAGGAGCACCTTTTATTGAACTTCATACCGGCAGATACTCTAATACATTCGGAACTCCTGATGAAGAAAAAGCGTTTGAAGACTTAAAAGGAGCAGCGGTATTTGCTCAGAATTTTGGTCTAAAAGTTAATGCAGGACATGGTTTAAACTATGATAATGTACACAGAATGCACGAGATACCTAATTTGGTAGAACTAAATATCGGTCATTCAATTATATCCAGAGCGGTTTATGTAGGATTGGAAAAAGCTGTTAAAGAGATGAAAGCATTGTGCGAGAACGGATAAATATATACTTATTCTCTATATTATAAAAAAGGAATCGATTAATAATGAAAACTAAAGAAGAAATTGTAAAGGAAATGCAGCTTGTCGTAGAACAAATGCGCTTAGATGATATAGAAGAAAATCCGGATTGTGAACATGAATTTTTTACATGTGATGCATGCGGCGGGACAAAAGATTTAGCTGGTTCCGTTTTATATGGTCATCACAGATTATGCAATGATTGTGTGCTGTTGGCAGAGGTAGGTTTTGAACTCGGACAAATAAAAGATATTCATGAACTTATTGATGCAATGGAAGATAAACGCCTTGAAGCTGATTGCGAATTTATTAAAGAAGAAGAAAAACGCAAACAAGCCTTAGATAGTGCAGAATTAAATTAACAGAAATGTTCTTTTTAATTTGGATTTCATTGTTTTATATATTTAGCCGTCATGTTATAATTGACTTATTAATACTAGAGTAATAAAGAGGATTTTAAAATAATGGGGAATGATTTTATTCCGTTAAAGATAGCGGGAATTGGTTATTCGGTTCCAAAAACCGTAATAACAAATGAAGATTTAACAAAATTATATGATACATCGGATGAATGGATTTACTCCAGAACAGGAATAAAAGAAAGACGCGTTGTTACAGGTAATGAAACTGCTATTGATTTAGGTTTGGATGCTGCAAAAAAAGCAATATCAAAAGCAGGTATTGATGTTAATGATATAGATTGTATAATAAGTGCCGCATCAGTCCCTCCCCAATTGTATCCGACATTAGCTTGTACCTTGCAGGCTAAACTTGGTATTACAAAAACAATTCCTGCCTTTGATATGACAGCAGCATGCTCAGGTTTGATTTATGCTCTACAAGTTGCAAGAGGATTTATCGGGACAGGAATATATAAAACAATACTTATCGTTGCGGCAGATAATAATTCAAGAATTACAAACTGGGAAGATAGAGGAACTTCTATTCTTTTTGGTGACGGAGCGGGTGCTGTTGTGGTAACTGCTTCTGATGACGGAGTAGACGATATTTTATCAATTGACATAAGTGCTAATGGTTCAATAGGGCAAATGATTTATACAAACATGCCTGCCCATAACTGTCCGCTTGTAGAACAAGCTGATGAAGTCGGAGACGGACTCATTCATATGAACGGTAAGGAAGTATATAAGTTTGCAGTTTCTACAGTGCCGTCTTATGTGGTAAATTGTATAGAAAAATCCGGAATGGCATCGGAAGATATTGACTACTTAATCCCTCATCAGGCGAATCAAAGAATTATTGAAGCGATACAGAATCGTTTGAATTACTCTGATGATAAAGTTATATCAAATATAAAATACTACGGAAATACTTCTGCTGCATCTATACCTATAGCACTTGTAGAAGGGGTTGAACAGGGTAAAATAAAACTTAGTTCAACTGCTGTATTATGCGGTTTCGGCGCAGGCATGACCTGGGGAGCTGCTGTTGTAAGATTAAGAGAAGGAATTTGTTAGGATAGATTAAAAAAGTGGAAAGTGGAAAATTAAAAAATTTAATAATTGATTATTGTGCCCATGCGAGCACCTTTAATAAAGGCAAAAGAAAATAAGTTTAAAAAAATAATAAAGGAGATTTTAAATATGAAAAAAATTGCATTTTTATTTCCAGGACAAGGCTCTCAAGCCGTCGGCATGGGTAAAGATATATATGAAAATTATGAATCAGCAAAAAACATTTATGATACGGCTGATGAAGTTTTAGGGAAAAGTATTACCCAGCTTTGTTTTGAAGGTCCTGAAGACGATTTGAAACAAACCGTTAATACTCAGCCTTGCATCGTTACTACTTCTATTGCTTTAATGGAAGCTTTAAGAAGTGAATTAAGTATAATACCTGACTATACGGCAGGACATTCTTTGGGAGAATATTGCGCTATGTTTACAGCAGGAGTAATGAGTCTCGAAACGACTTTAAAATTAATTCAAAAACGAGCAGAGCTTATGGGTGCTACAAAAGGCGGAAGCATGGCAGCAGTTCTTAATGCAAGTGAAGAAGTTTTAAAAGCTGGACTGGAAGAGGGACGTAAAACCGGATATGTTGATGTTGCAAACTACAATTCTCCCGCACAGGTAGTTATTACCGGTGATAGTGACGCTGTTAAAGCTGCAGGAGATTATATCTTGGCAAATGGTGCAAGAAGAGTCGTTCCGTTGGCTGTGTCCGGAGCTTTTCACTCGCAATTCATGAAAAATGCAGGAGAAGAGTTTGAATTATTTATATCAGATACCGAACTTTCGGATTCAACAATCCCTGTTATTACAAATGTAGACGCTGAACTTACAACATATGCAGAAGATTTTAGAGAAAAAATGCCAAAGCAGATATATTCATCTGTTCACTGGACTCAAACAATTCAAAAAATGGTATCAGAAGGTGTAGATACGTTTAT
>CAMORE010000036.1 GCA_946623365.1 uncultured Acinetobacter sp. | reverse complement strand
ATATTTTCTAACATATTTATACCCGATTAGACCTAATATGACCTAATAATATATTTTTTTTATCTAATTGTCAAGATTGCTAAACCTCAAATCATCAAACATATAGTACTTAAACCAACTTCCTGTTTTATTTTATAAAAATCTTTTCTGATTTTTCGTTTTAAGTATTTCTTTTCTTGTTCACTACCTGTTAAAAGGTCGTTCAAAGGCTGTTTCAATGTAATCAAATTTTGAATAATCAGTGTAAGGTACGGATATTTTTTATTTGTAATTTTAAAAAGCTGTGCCAACTGTTCCGGAGTCAGAATTTGTATTTGTTTTTTCGGAATATTTGCAATTCTTTTAACTTCAAAACTCAAGAAATTGGGTTGATAATTTGTTTATAAGAAAACAAGTTCGCAGATAAAACTGTAGATTGTCTTGGATTTCTTCCACGCTCACAGAGTTTCGCTTTCAGCACTTCAATGCTTGCCAGCTCAATCTGTTCGCTATCCGGTCGTTGCCGTACAGAAATCCGCTTTGCTACTTGCGTTGATAAAACCGGAAAACGATATAACATTGAACTTGATAATATCAGAGGATTTGAAGATGTTTTTGAAAAATAAACTAACTCGTGAAACTTTGGATATGCCGAACGAAAATGTAATTTTAAACTTACTTTAAATGCTATTTACATTAAAGTCTAATCCTATATAGCAAAAAATTTTTTTACGTGTTTTTAGTTATATATGAGGTAAACATGCAAATTAATCCAATTAACAATAATCAATATAATGTCAACAATATAAAATTTAAATCAATAAAAATTACAGATCCGAATTTTTTCATGAAATTTTATGAATATAGGCAGAATCAAAAACTTGCGGCTAAATTAGCTGAAGATAATTTTATAAGCAGGTTAACTCCTGAGCTAAAAAATTTAAAAGATTTAATAGAAAAAAAATTTAAAAATACTAACAAAGCTCAAGTAATATCTGCCCTACAATCCTTGTTAAATTCAGATGGAAGTATGGATGAATATGCACTTAAAACATTTTGGGCACTTTCTAAGGGAAGAACTACTGATTGGATAGAAAATATAAAACTGTTTTTAAAAGGGAAAATAGACTTGTTTAGCAGTGAACGTATTGGTTTAAATCCACTTACTGATGCTATTGAAGCATGCAAGGACAAAAACGGAAATCATAATGAAGTAAATTTAAAGTTAGCTCAAAAAATAAAAACTTCAACTAATTGTCCTTTTTTAGATATTTCAGTAATAATCAAATACTGCAAAGATGAAAACGGAGTTGTTTCAGGGAGTAAATATGAACTGTTTAAGATGTTGAAGGATATGGGTATGCCTGAAATGATGCTGTATCTTCCTGATGAAAACGGTAATATTTCACAAACAGCCATAGATTTTGTTATAAAAAATCATAAATATACAAATGACATTTCTGTAAAACAATTGATGAAAGATGTACTGGAAAAATCTAAAGGCAAAGACAGGGAAGAAATATTAAAAACTATATCCTCATTAAGCCCGTTCATAGACGAAAAGCATAATTTAAGAATAAACGGCTCAACATTATTCAAAGATAGTACAGGAAATATAAATTTAACAAATGTTCAGCAGCTAATAAGATTAATGGGAACAGAACGATTTGACAGCATTAACGGCAGGCATACATACTTTTTAAGAAACAATGACGGAATTATTACGAAAGAGACAGTAGACAACGTTTTAAAGCTTGATACAAAAATGAATGATCATGAAATATATAACTACCTCACAGAAAAAGAAGGTTTCTTTGATGAAAATGGTAACATTAATTCTAAGTTTGTAGAGTTTTTCAATAAGATGAAAAAAATGGACATAATGTTTGAATACCAATTTAGAGACGAATACAATGACGCACTGAAGATTGCAAAAAATAAAAAAGGGGAAATTGATTGGGATGTAATGGATGTGTTTTTCCAGCTGTACAATAAATTACAAGATAATGATAATACAAATTCATTAAGATATTTTAATTCTCTTTGGAAAAAAGCTCAAGAAATGGGGAAGGACGAAAACGGCAATTTTACAAAAGAAGGATTACAGAAAATTATAGACTTTTTTAAGCTGGAAGATAAATATAAAGAAGAAATATCATTATATAAGCTTAATACTATATTAAAAGGTAAAACAGCAAATAATATTCTGGAAGAAACTGTAAAAGACAAAAATTTGTATGAAGCATCTCAAATGCTTGAGGTTTTAAAAGGGTTAAAATCAAACAGAAAATTAAATCAAAGAACATTAAAAACTCCGCTTAAAGATTGGGATAGTTTAATGATGATTATTCCTGATATTCTTCCTGCTGAAACTAACAAACAGGAATACAACGAGCTTTTGAGAATATTAGGAAGCATTAAAGATTTAGACTTTAACGTAAAGGATAAGATGGGAGTTTCTTTCTTGGAAAAAGTTATAATATCCGAAAACCACAAACTCCTTGATTTAATGAAATCAAGCTCGGTAGATTTAAATTATTATCCTGAAATAGAATTTGCTCTTGATAATATCCAAAATCCTTTATTTAAAGATATTGTGGAGAATTTGAATTTAAAATTTGCAGATTTGGAAGAAGCCGCTAAACTCGGTTCAACAGAGGCATTTCAGAAGTTGGAATCACAACTTGATTCAAAATTTATGAAAGACAAAAAAGGTGAACTCATAAAGCTGCAAAGACTTATAAATAAATCCCAGAATAAAGAACTTAAAGCATATTTTAGGGGTAAATATCAGGACGAAATTCGGGAGAAATAAATAATGCAAATTTTAGCAGTACAAACTTATAAAACAAATCATATAAACAAACAAAATACCTCTTTCAAAGAACTGAACGGAGCTAATATAAATCGTGCAGTTCGTCATGCAAGTCCTGTTATAACTTCTGACTGGAATGAGTTTGAAATTAGTGTCTTAAAAAATGAAAAAGTTAAATCTATCTATAAAAAATTTGCTAAATTTTATTCGGAACAAAAACAACAAGATATTACGCAAGCATTTTCTTCTTGTTTAAACGGAGACGGGACCCTTTCAAAATATGCACTGCGTACTCTTAATGCTTTGTACAAAAGGCAATATCCGAGTTTTTTAAAAAACTTAAAATACAAACTTCTTCGAAAATATATGCATGGTTGTGATTCAAGAGATTCAGCATGGGGAATAAAACTTACCAAAATTGCTGATATTATTAACGCTTGCAAAGACAGTCAAAACAATTCAAATAAACAAAACCTTAAATTTGCACAACAAATTTTTATTGATACACCGACTTCAAGAAAAGATATTCCTTTAATAATCAATGCATCAAAAAATGAAGAAGGGATTTGTACAAAAGAGAATATTGAATTTTTATTGCATTTAAACAGACGTTTCCCGCAGAATTTTTCACAACTACTGGAAGCGATGCCTGATAAAGACGGTAAGATATCAGAAGCTGTTAATAATTTTATTGTTAAATTAGGCGGGAGTTCTGTTGTGAATAGCGGAGGATTCATGCGTGCCGATTACACAAAAGAGGTTTTAATTCATACACAAAATGTCCCAAATAGAGATGAAATTTTGGATTTTATATCAAACTCGGATATTTTGAAAGAAAAATGTCCACCCGTTATTTGTTATATAGATAAAGACGGGAACATAAATCTTGATTATTTGAAAAAATATCTTGAAATATATGAAAAACAAAATTATAATAACAAGTTTAAAATTCATGCTTATATTTATCAATCAGAAGACTCGGATATTTTAAACGCAAATATAGAACAACTTTCCAGATTTAGTGAATATTACAAAAGTGGTGCAATTGAAACTTTCGCAAAATCGAAATTCTTTAAAAAAGACGGTGTAATTAATAAAGAATTTGTGGATTTTATTGTTGAAAATGATTATATGTTTCAAAATCCTGACAGTTATAATGCATATCCTTTTATTGATACATCATTAGAACTATCCATTCAAAAAGATAAAGGTATAAATCTTGAAATTGCATCTCTGCTTCAGAATTTTGCCTATGAATCCATGCATCACAGAATTCGTTATCATGATGAAAAAGGTGATATTCAAACCATTAAAACAATGATGAAGCAAGCTTGTGAACTGTGTAAGGATAATGATGGTAATTTTTCAAAATCCAATATCATAGAAACTATTAAAGAGTTGAAGTATATAATGGATAATTTTTTAAGATACCATAGTGAGGATTCAAAATCAGAAGGCGAAAATTACCTTAGAGAAAAATATCTGGCTAAAATTATTCAAAATAAAAATTTATATGACACTCAAACATTGCTTGATATTTTAGAGAATACCGGTGCTGATTTTAAAATTCTTACTGCAAAAATTCCCGAGTATGAAAATCTTTTATTTGCAATAGCTGATATTCCGCCGCAGAATAATCCGAAAGCATACCAAAAAATTATTGATAAATTAAACAGTTTAGAAAATGTTGACTTTAATATGAAAGATTCAAACGGAATAACTTTTTTGGAAAAAGTTTTAAATTCAGAAAATAAGCAATTATTAGAAGTAATTTCACATCCATCTAATATTCCTTTAGAATACTCGCCTGAATTGGAATTTGCATACAAAGGGATTAGAGATATTGAATTCAGAAAACAGGTCGATAATAAACTAAATTTAAAATTTCCTCTATTAGAATATGCCGTAAAATGTTATAGTCAACCGGCTTTGGAAAAAGTTGAATCACAATTAGAATCTCCGCTTTGTAACAGAAAAAAAGTTTTAGAACACTTATGGCAAATTGCAAAGAAATATGGTACTAAAGATTTCTGTAATTATTTTGCTCAAAAATATTCAAACGATTTGCCGAACTCGGTTATAAAGGATTTGAATAAAATTAACTACAGATAACAGGGATAAACTATGCAGATAACACCGATAACATATAATACAAAAACAAATATAAACCACAAAGGTTCTATTGCTGTTCAAGAACTTAAAAAACTATGGCTGTTTGATACTGACCACCGGCTTAGTTTATTGGAAAAGAAAGAAATTAGAGGAATAGATAAGCCTAAAAACTTGAAACTTGTTGATGAGTTATTCAAAGTTTTTGAAGGTTGTTTAGGTTCTAATATTTACAGAGCATACTATGCAATTCTTGATTCTAACGACGAAGTTAATAACTATGCTAAAAGTGCACTTTATGCTCTTGCGAGCGGAAAAAGCACAAGCATATTAACAAATCTCAAAAACATCGGAAAACAGGGAAGTAAATCCTATAAATTAGGACTAGACCACATTGCAGATCTTATTCAAGCGTGCAAAGATGATAAAGGAAACCACAATAAAAAAGCCCTTGATTTATTGGGAGAATTTGAAACCGAAAATATGGGTACGGTCAAGATTCCAACTTATATAGAATTCTGTAAAGATAAAGACGGACTGATAGACGATAAAAAAGTTAAATTGTTAAAAGAATTTCGGTCCAAAGGATACCATATTTATGCAGATGTTATTGCTCAACTTCCTTTGGCGGAAACAAGAGAAATAACTCCGGAAAGATTAAGATTTTTTAATCATATTATGGAAAAGAATAACAAAAATGAAATAACAAACGATGTATTTACCTTCGCAAAAGAAGTCCTTGAGGGGACAAAAAATGATGAAAGTGATGATTGTATCAGAGAATTGGATTTATTTTTTAATGACTTATTAAAAGATGATAAAACCGTAAGATATACTGCTGACTATTTTAAGGCAAAAGACGGCAGCATTCCCTATGATAATATTAAACGGATGTTGTTTTATCAAGAAATATGCCACTTGAAATATGCTAAGGGAAAACTTGACCCAAATATTCTGAAAGACGTAAATGGTATAATTCAAGTCTATAATGCTGACCAATATTACAGAATGGTTGTTATGGGATTTAATCATAATCAAATATCAAAAATTACCAAATTAGGAGAAGCAAAAGATTCGAACGGGAAATTTGATAAAAATTTTATCGACCTGATAGTGAGGGATGACGGATATTATTTTAGGGAAACTCCTTATATTCCATATCCTGCCGAGATGTTGAAGGAAGTTTTAAGAATATCAAAAAAAACAGACGGGACAACAAATTGGGAAACGGCAAATGAAATCGTGAAGCCGATTTACTTGCTATTTAAGAAAAAAGGGGAAGAATTACACAAACTTGGAATTGATTCAAGACCTGAAAATAATGAATACAGTTCATACAGTGATACATACAAATATTGTTCACTTCTTGAAAAATCAATAAAAGGTGTAAATGGTAAGTTTTCAAAAGAACGTATAGAAGAGTTTTCAAAAATTAAAGACTGTGAATCGCTGATAAATACTATTACAGGCAAACCTTTAGATAAAATGATTGAAGATAAAAATTTATATAAAGCCGAAGATTTGCTTGAAATATTAAGAGAATTAAAAAAGACTAACAGATTAACACCTGCATATCTTAATGCCTCAATAAAAGATTATGACAGCTTGTTTTGGACAATAATCGATGCCCCGAAGACCGAAGAAAACAAAGAAGCATATTCAGAGATGATAAAGTTGTTATCTGGGGTCGATTCAAAATTTAAAAAAGTTGCGGAAAAACTTAACTTTAACCAGAAAGATAAAAACGGAATATCGGTATTAGAAAAAGTTATTAATGCGGAAAATGAAGAACTTTTGGACGTAATCATCAAAAATTCTGATGAACTATATTATTATCCCGAACTCGATTGGGGAGTAAACGGAATACAGAACCAAGCTTTCAAAGAAAAAATTAAAAATCTTGATTTGAAGTTTAAGGATTTAGAGCAATCTGCCCAGCTTTGTTCCGTAAAAACATTTGACAGGCTAAAACCTCAATTAGACTCTCCTTTATGTGATAAAGCAAAAGTGATAGAAAATTTGTTTAATATAGTAAAAGAACAAAAAGGAACAATTGAACCGCCGGATGTGTATGTTTATCATTTGTTAGATGAATATGGCGATTGTTTACCCAAAGGTTTATTTGACGAAATGGCACGCTGGCAAATAGTTGAACGTAATAGAAGGATGATGAAATGAAAATCTCAGGTATTAATAAACAAACTCCAATTACAAGTCGGATTTACAAATCTGATAAAAAAAATGTATCAAAACCATCTTTCAAAGGCTTAGAAAGCGCCGAACATTATGCTGTGGAGCTGATGAAGATTGATAATTCTGAAATTGCAAGGACTATTATTGGTAATAACAAAAAATTGTTACCTGTTAAAGCTGTAAGAGAATTTATTACAGGATTCTTGAATGGAGTAAAGAATTCTCCGGATACAAGCGAATATACAAAAAACAAAATATTACGTGACTTATGGTTTCATTTTGATGATTTTATATATCTGTATGACGGGTACTACAGGAGCACAGAAGAAAGATTACAGGCTCACAAACCAAAATGCAGTTTTTCTGATATTGCTGATAATGAAGGAAAAATAACCGAAGCTGCTATGGAAACGGCAGTAAGATTGGCTAAGCTGCAAGGCGCAGAGCATTATTTAAAAGATTATTTAGCAGCCGCAAAAGATGCTGACGGAAGTATAAGTTCCGATGCCGGTTACTGTGTTGCAGATATAATAAATAGTCTTGGTGATTGGCATGGGCGAGATGTGTTTCGCTACAGAATATACAGAGATGAAAATAAAAATGTTAACAGGAAATTTGTAGATGCCGTACGTGGGGCTTTTAAGAGTGATATCCCTTATGTTATCAATCATTTTGGACTTAAAACCAAAGAAGAAGTTTTTAATGAATACACAGGAAAAAATTTATATTTACCCGAAAATTTTTACAATCTGATTACAGAGTTAGGCAAAAACAGGCTCCTTTACTCAAATGAAGCAAGTATTATGAACAAAGAAATAGGAGAATACGGCAAAATTTTATTTATACTTCCTGATATTCAAAGAACAGAAGATAATAAAGAAGCCTATGATAAAATACTTAGATACTTATCTTCTAATAATACTTATCAATACGATTTCAACCAAAAAGACAAAAACGGAATATCATTTATGGAAAAGGTTATAAACTCAGAAAATCCCAAGCTTGTAGATTTTGTTAATAAAATGAATAAAAAAGATTTAATCTACTATCCTGAACTTGATTGGGCAGTAAACGGAATACAGAACAAAGAGTTCAAAGAGAAATTAAAAGAGTTAGATTTTAATTTTGATGCCTTGGAAAAAGCTGCAAGATTGCGTTCTACTCTGGCACTCAG
This sequence comes from uncultured Acinetobacter sp., assembly GCA_946623365.1. GTDB lineage: Bacteria > Cyanobacteriota > Vampirovibrionia > Gastranaerophilales > Gastranaerophilaceae > CAG-196. Next base: position 8,333 of record CAMORE010000036.1, on the reverse strand, counting down.
AAAACTTATGCCACAACTGAATTCACCACTTTGTGATAAAGAAAAAATGATTTTACACCTTTGGGATATTGCAAAAAAATCTGAAAGCGGAATGGATTCAAAAAAAGAATTCGGAAGATATCTGTGCAATACATTCATTGATGACATTTCTGAAGATACAATGTTTAAAATTATGAACGAAAGTGTAAAGGGGTAGGGGTAAAGGGGTAAAGGGGGAAATGTAGCATTAAGATAAATTCCCCCTTAACACCTAGCAAAAAAAATTTTTATAGGTTTTAGTAATAAAAAAGGAATATAAATAGCATGCAAATATACAATTTAATTACAACTCCGCAATACCGCAAGGCTAGCAAAAAGCGAGTCACACAACCAACATTTCGGGCATTAGACATACCTCCTGAAAATGAACTTCTTGACGCAATAAGAAAGAATAAACTTAACCCGTCTGTTGTTGATAAAGAGACGGGGAAAACTCTTTTTTACATTCTTGTTGAACAAAACCTTTCAACAGCAATCAACTTTATTTGTGCAAAACCGCAATTATGCAGAGATGTTATAAATATTCCTTATGAAGGCAAAACCCCGCTTGATATAGCTCAAGATATGAGAATGGCTAATATGCTTCAAGCCAGAAATGCCAAGCACTATGCTGATTTAACGGATGAAGAAAAGGGCGGGGGTAAATATGAAAGCCCCCTCACCCCTAACCCTTCGCCCTCAAGGGGCGAGGGGGAAATTACTCCTTCACAAAAACAAGAATCGACAAAAGAACCCGTGAAACAAAATCAGGAAGGTAAATCAGGAGCCAGAAAAGAAGATGCAAAAGTTGCTGCTGCAAGATTAAATATCGGACAAGTTGATGTCAAACCAAGAAAATATGCGCATTTAAATGATACAATAGAAAAAAAAGAAGCATATAGAATTTGGAAAGAAATAGCTGATAAATGTAATTTTGAAAATGGTTGTGAAAACGATATTGAAAAAGGTATTGAAAAAGGTTGTGAACTTAGTGCTAAATTGCTCATTTTTCGTCAACAAAACCCTTCAGAAGGAAAAGTTTTAATGAAAGGTGTCACCGATGGTGCTGTAGATGAAGATACAGGAAAAACAATATTTCATACTTGGGCAGACTCTGATGTTTTAGGTGCAGTTGCATCTATAGTACATAATCCTAACGTTTCTCCCGAAGCAATAAAAAAATTGGCAGAAATTAAATATCAGGGAAAAACCGTCTTAGAAACAGTAAAAGAACCGACAATGTATACGCACATACATGATGCTGTTAGAAAAGCAGAAAATGAAATACAAAATACAAAAAAAGTTGATTACTTTGATGCATTTGAAGAAGTCGAAGGGGTAGGGGTAAATACAGAGCAAGAGCATGCTTTAACCGAACTCCCGCAAAATTCATCAACAGAACTTGCAGAGGTAAAAGAAGTTCTCTCACCCGTCCTAACGGACACCCTCTCCCACCCAATTGATGTTGTGGGCGAGGGGAATTCTATTGCAAAGCAAGAAGATTACGAAGAAGTTATAACAACAAACGAAGCGATTGCAAATGAAAAGAAACGAAAAGTTACAGAGCTTCCTGACAGTTACAAAAACTATCCGATAATGGAGCTTAAACCGGAAGATCCTGTCAGCATTGATGATATTATCGGTTTGGAAAATATTAAACGTGAGTTTAAGGAAAATGTAATTACTCCGCTGAATGAACAAGGGGTAAATGTTACATTAAAAGCCAATAATGTTGATATTCCAAACGGGATTTTGCTCTCCTCCGTTGCAGATGCAGTCAGCGTTGTAAAAGCAACCGCTTCCGAAACAGGAATGCCGATTTTACAGGTTATGGACTTAGAAACACTTAAGCCGATGATGAAAGATATCGAAAAACATTATAAAGAAAAAGGCGTCAAAACTATTATTCTTATTCAGGGCTTTGATAAGTTCTTTAATGACCAAAACTCTGCGCTTGCAGAAAGAAACTTCCGTCTCGTAATGAATGAGTGCGGTAAAAAAGGTGCGCTTCTTATTGCAACAACAGATGACAAAGAAAATGTCTGCAAATCTTTCAAGAAATCAGGGCTTTTAGACAAAATTTTAGAGGTTCAAAAACCGACTTTAGAGGACAGGAAAACTTATCTACTCCAATATTTTGGTGATAAACATTTGTTTAGAGAATTAAAAAACGATAATACAATTAATGAACTTGCCGAACTTATGGACGGATTTAATTATGCTGATATTGACAGGGTACTTGATGAATCAGCAAGAACAGCTGTTTCAAATTCCAATGATAATGTTTCAAGGGAGCTTGCTCTCACTGAACTCAAAGAATTTACGGCAGAAAGAGGAATGACTCCCGTTGATAAAAATAATATCACGGGACAGTATGATACTGTTATGAAGCGTGTTCCGGTAACCGAAGATGAACCAAAATCTTTAGATGATATAGGTGGTATGCCTGAAATAAAAGATATGCTCAGAAAAATGTATGTAGAGCCGATGAAAAAATATGACTTATTAAGAGCGGAATTGGGTAACGCAGCTATTCCGGACGGAGCTATTTTCTACGGCCCTGCAGGAAATGGTAAAACTTTAACCGCAAAAACATTAGCAAGAGAACTCGGTTTGCCATACTACGAAACTAAACTTTCTGATATAGCAACTTCTTACGTTCACGAAGAAAGCAAAGCAATAAGAAAATTAGCTCAACAATTGAGAGATAAATATAAAGCAACAGGCGAGATGTCTGTATGGTTCTTGGATGAATTTGACTCCCTCGGAAGCGAAAGGGAAGGTGCTGCTCAACACAATAAAGAGCTTGTGGATACTCTGCTTCAGGAATTCAATAATCCGTCTGAGATGGGATATATTCTAATCGCAGCAACAAATGATATTTCAAATGTTGACTCAGCACTCAAGCGCAGAGGAAGATTAGGAAACTGGATTCCGTTCCATAACCCGATTTTAGCTGAAAGAGCAGACGTTATTAAAATGACTCTTGCTAAAACAGGATTTACAAAAGAACTTTCCGAAAATCAGGAATATGTAAATAAACTTGCCAAAGAGTTTGACGGAAGCTCAATGTCAGATATCGTTAATGTCCTGAATGATGCAAAGAGAATGAAAATTCTTGAAGATAAAGATTTTGACGAAGCAATAAAAATTGCACTTGATATTAATACAAAACGTCAGATGGCTGAATTTTGCAACAAAGCAGGATTGAATGCCCACACCTATGGGGCAAATGCTTTCCAAACATTAGATGAACTCGGCGGAATGGAAGAAGTCAAGAAACAACTTGAAGAAAACATTATTGATATCTGGGATCCTGAAGTCAGAAAAATCTTTAAAGAAAACAAAATTGACCTTCCCGGTGGTGTTATGTTAGAAGGTCCTCCGGGGACAGGTAAAACAACAATAATTGAAACACTTGCACGCCAAATGGATATTCCTCTCTATAAGATGGATTATTCAAAAATGCATGATTCATCATTTATTCACGCTATTGCAAGAAATGTAAGTGAAATATTTGAAAAATTAAAACTTCAGTCAAAAATTATCAAAAAGCCCGTAATGTTATTCTTTGATGAAGCAGAAAAATTCTTCCCGAGAACTGCCAGAGAAAAACATGAACTTGAAGAAGTTAATACGTATAAAGAATTGATGAACAATGCTTCCGAAAATGGAATAATCCTAACAGGAGCAACAAACCACATAGATATGGTTAACCAAGAAATCGTCGGCAACCCACGCAGAATGGGAACTGTAATTCACGTTGATAACCCTGATGAAGAGGGCAGAAAAAATCTGTTTGAAAAATTACGTGATAATAAGCCAATTCTTGCATCAGTCTTAACGGCAGGGGTAATAGCAGAACTCGTTGCACTTTCTGACGGATTATCAATCGGAAAAATAACGGATACTCTCAATAAACTTGTTTCTCAATCAATCAGACATAAGCAAGGAGTAAATGAGCAGGCAGTAATTGATGCGTTTAAGAAGGTAATTAAATAATGCAAGTAAATTCAATTAACAGTTATAATACTAATTTTAGCGGCTTGCATGTTTCTAAACAAACATTGAAGGCTATCGGATGCACAAGAAAAGATCTTTTAAATAATCCGTCTATTCGTGAGGCTGCAGAAAAATATGATGTTCTTGTAAGAGCCGGAAATCGGGATGTTGAGAAATACGATCCTTGGTATCCTATGAATACATATTTTAGAACAATAGGAACAAGTATGCTTGCAGGAATAACCGGTGGCATAATAGGTTTGCTGACAGGAGCTGCTACTGCCGGAATTTTCAGTTTTGCACCATTTGTTTTTATACCGGCTTTCGGTACGTTAGGATTAAATTTTTTATATGACAGACACAAATATAAACCTGTAAAAGAAATTATTATACAAGCAGGAAAGGGTGTTGACGAGAATGAAGATTACATCCAAAATTGCGGAACAAATATACATGTAGTAACCGGGGCAAATGTATATGTACCTTTGGTGCAAGAAGTTAAAGAAGCTGAAATAACAGCGTTTAAACATAAAGTGAGAGAATATGATACGGATGATTTATTCTCTGCAAGAAAATATCTCGATGCACTAAAGCAAGCAGATATAGAAATCTTGGGCGGTAGAGCATTCTTCAACAGACCTATTGATAAACAGGGTAACACTATGCTGACACAGTTCTTTGATGTCATTCCGACAGAAGAAAATCAAAAAGAATACGGAGAAATTTTAAATATTCTTAAAAATGTAAAAGGAATAAACTACAATCAAAAAGACGGAAACGGAATATCTTGTATTGAAAAAATTATAAACTCCGAAAACATACGAGTTTTGCCTCTCATTTGCGGTATGGAATTTGATTATTCACCGGAAATTGAAATTTTATATAACCATATTCAGGATGAAAACTTCAAAAAAAGACTTAATGATGCAGATATTAAGTTTAAATTTGTTGATATTCTGCAAGCTGTAAAATTAGATGCATATCAAGCTCTTACATCTCTCAAATATCAATTGAATTCTCCTCTTTGTGACAGACATAGACTTGCTGAACAAATAGAAAAACTTTTAAAGAACAGAAGGTCAAGAAGAGAATACATACACAAATACTATAGCGAATTTGTTGATCCTAAAAAGTATATACCTGATGTTTGGATGAATAAAGAAATATAGAATTTAGATTGGGCATACCAAAGCGACAAATAAAAAGGAAAATATGAAAGCAGGTAAAATACAATTAAATAATGAGGGTTATCCCCTCACTCCGACCCTCTCCCGCAGGGCGAGGGAGAATTTTGCACCAATTTTTTCCGGCTTGCATGTTTCTCCCAAAACTTTAAAAGAAACACATTTTACAAAGCAAGAGCTTTTAGGAGATTTTGATATAAAGCGTGCAGCAGATAAATTTGAAGTTCTTTGCACCACAGGAAAAAAGAAATATAAATTCAGACATTTTGGAATAACTTTTGATGAATTTAATTCAATAATAGGCAAGATATTTAAAAAAGCCGCAATATTAGGTACAGCAGTTGGAGGGACTATAGCACTTTTACCGGATGCCATATTATCGCAATTGCCGTATTCTCAGATAGGATTACCATTTTATTGTGTTCTTGTAGGATTAATATCAAGCAGTTTATATGCAAGTGTAAGCTCCTATAAACAATCATATAAAAAAATCCCCGAACTAAAAATTCAAGTCGGACAAAATATTGATATTAAGGATAATGATATTGATAATGCAACACTTAAAGGACACACTTCGGATATTGAAATTACAATGCGTAAAGTTGGGGTAGATGGGAATGTTAAATCAAGACCTTGTGACGGGATTATTAGTGCTGCAAACAGCAATATTATAATTAAAGAAGAAAAAGACTTTAAAGAAGTTTTATCTTATTTTGATACAGATAACCTGTTTGATGCTAAAAACTACTTAAAACTTTTACAAAAACTAAAAGAAAAATGTCCGAATGACAAACATATTTTTGAACACAAAATTGATAATATCGGAAATACAATGCTTACCCAATTCTTTGATGTTCCGCTCACAGATAAAAATTCCAAAACTTATGACGAGATTCTCGATATTTTATCAAAAGAAAAAAACTTAGATTTTAACCAAAAGGGATATATGGGAATTTCTATATTAGAAAAAATAATGCTTGCTGAAAATGAAAAAGCTCTGGATTTTGCATCAAAGTATACTATGTTTAACTATACTCCCGAACTCAATGATATTTATGTTAATATACAGAACAAAGATTTTAAAGAAAAAGTAAAAAAATTAAATTTTAAATATCAAGATTTAGAAAATGCTCTTCGTGCAAAATCAGGAAAAGCATTGGATAAAATTCTTCCTTATATAGAAGAATCCGAATTGCTTGATAGAACTGCTATTCAATCACAAACAGAATGGATAATGGATGAGTTGGTGAATGACAGAGATTTTGAAGTTTTTATGTGCAAAAACTACCCTCAATTAATATATGATACACCAACCGGTAAAAAATGGAGAGAAGGGAAGAAAAATGAGAATTAATAATGTTGATAATAATTCTAATAAAACTTCTTTCGGGTGGACAATACCACTTAAGAATGCTGAGAAAAAATGCGGAATAAAGACTTGGCAGTTTGCAGAGGATATGAATGGTTTAGGTCAATATGATGTTTATATCAAACCCCTGAAGACTAAAACAACAAGAGAGCGTGATTTAGGCTGCTGGGGACCTCTAATTTATGTGCCGACTTTGTTTTTAAGCGGATTAGCAGGCCTTGGCGGTGCAAATTATTTGCTGACTAATTACTTACCAAATTTAACAGGCGGTTTCATTCAAATTGCAGGCGGTATTCTCGGCGGGGCAGTTGTTGCCTTTGCAACAATAAGTTCAATAATGTTTAAAAAATATAACGACTTTTCTGTTCAGGCAGCAACCCAAAGAGGAGAAAAAGATGAAGAAGGCAACCCTACTCCTGCAGGAATAATTACAGAAGAATACATTGTAAAAAGTGACAGCAACAGATATAACCCTGATGTTCATTTTTTAGATGAAATACAATGCTTAATGGGAAAGAAATTTAAAGATTTCATAAAACACTATGATACAAATGATTTATTTAAACCAAAAAATTATGCAAGAATTTTGCAAAACAAACCAAAAGAATTAAAAAGTGCAGAATTCTTTAATTATAAAATTGATAAGAATGGGAATACTCTTTTAACAGCGTTTTTTGATGTAGTTCCTGATAATGAAATATATCCAAAAATTGTAGAATATTTACAACGTCAACAGAACTTGGATTTTAACCAAAAAGACGGAAATGGGATTTCCTGCATTGAAAAAGTTTTAATTTCAGAAAATAAAGATGCTCTCAATTTGATCCTTAATTCAAAGTATACAATAGAGTATAAAAAACCTTTCGGTTGGTTGATAAACACTCCTTATGAAGAAGTTGAAAGGTTGAATAAGGAACCCCGACACGACCCGTCTGCTATTCCATACAGTCCTGAACTGGATGATATTTACCCAAATATTCAGGATAAAGAATTCAAAAAAATGGTTGACGATAATATAAAATGGGATTTTTCTAATTGGATAGCGATAATCCAGAGCCACGATGTATCAAAAGCAGAAAAGCTCAAAAAAAGATTTAATTCTCCGTTATTAAATAAACAACAACTATATAACGATATAAATAAAGCATTGAGTACCTGCAAAGATATGAACTTTATTACATATATGCAGACGAACTTTTTACCTGAACTACAAAAAATAAAAAAGGAATCATAAAAATGAACATCACCGGAATTTCAATTATTAATTTCAAATCAAATCCTCAGCGTGAAAGGGAAATGGCAAGGCTAAGAGAACTTGAAAGACAAAGACAGGCGGAGCTTGCCAGACTTAGAGCCGAGGCGAAACTACTTGAACAAATTGATAAATACCCGCCTCTTGATGACAGGATAAGCACACAAGTTGCAGGCTTCTTATCTCAATTTACCTGTGCAATACAGAATGATTCCGAACATAATATTATGGAATTCTTTGGTGATGATAAAACTGCCGCTGATTTAAGAAAAGGACTTTCGTCCGAATGTCAGGCTGACAGTATAAAATTAAGAGAGATGGTGCAGAGCTTGGAGGAAGTCAAAGACCCTGTAAAAACTTTGATTGTTGCAAACAGAATGCAAAAATTTGCTCCAAAAGCGGGAATATTATCGGAAGAGCAGCATAAAACTTTTGTTGACGGAATAAAAGAAGTTCTCTCTACAACTGTTCGCAATGCTGATTTAGACAAGTTTGAAGCGGAAGATAA
>CAMORE010000035.1 GCA_946623365.1 uncultured Acinetobacter sp. | reverse complement strand
CATGGAAAATACTTCATTTTGTGCTAATCTTTAATTATGAAGAAAGCAGTTTTATTTGTATTACTTATTGTTTTAGGAATTAACAGTATTAATGCAGAAGTGTCAGTATTTCAAAATGGAAACAAATTTGGACTAAAGAATTCAGATGGCAATATTGTCGTTGATGCTAATTATAAAAAATTAGTCAGATTAGGTGAATACGCATGGATTTTTCAAGATGGCTCAAAATTTGGAATTATTCATGATAACGGCAATATTCTGGTTGAACCCAAATATAATCAAGCAGAACGTGTGCTCGGGAAATACGCAAAATTTAGAAAAGGCGACAAGTATGGTATATTTGATGAAATGGGCTTTACTATTTTACCTGTAGAATATTCTTCAATTGATTTATTATATGGCGGTATGTTTGTAACATCAAAAAATTACATGTATGGTATTACTGATTTGAACGGCCAAATGATACTAGATAATATTTTTGATGATATATTTATGCCGGATTTTAATACACTTATTATTGTATACAACGGTGATATCGTTGAGATAAAGCGAAAAGACGGTGAATCATTAAATGTGCCGTTTGATATACAAACAATTCGTAAGGAAGTAAACAACATAAGTTTATCAGACCTAACAAGCTCACCCATTGCGTCAACAGGGTACTATAGTGTAACCTTTACAGACTACATATTAAAGTTATTTTCATCAATATCACCTGCGTATGAACAAACAATAGATGAACTTATGTTCTCACAAGGTGCAGATACTGTAAGCGTACTTATGAGATGTGCATGGATACCGAAGTTTCCGTTTGTATATGCAAAAAGATACATTAAAACTGTCATAGCCCCATACAACGGACCACTCAGCAAGGCTAAAAAAAGATTAAAGTACAAGATAAAAGATTCAATGTAATTACAATCTTTGTCTGAGAACTGAGTTAGACCCTTGGCAGGTGACAAACAGCATGTTGCCTTCAACATGCAGCCCATATGGTTTGTCTACTCGTGAGATAATAACTGATGCAGTGCCTTGAGGAGTAATCTTAACAACGTTATTCGCACTATAGTTTGAAACATATATGTTCCCTGCACTATCTGAGGCTAAACTTATCGGACCTTGAATTAAATCACTTTTTATAAAAATTTGACGTTTGTTATCAGGTGTAATTTTATAAATTAGATTATCTGAAAATGCAGCAACAAATAAATTACCGTTTGAATCGGTAGTAACTCCGGTAGGACTTGGCAAATTATCATACACACCTGAATATTGCGCAATTTTCGACGGAGGATTAATCGGATTTTGCGGAGGCAGGTTCAAAGCTAACTTACAAGATTCTGCCAACTCTTGCCCTCTTTGATAATAACTGTTTGACGGCGGAATTAATTTTATATATTCCTGTGCCCTTTGGTAATCCTCAATTTTTGTATTTAAATACGCAAGTTTATAGATAACTTCATAATCATTTGGATTTCTGACATATACTTGCTTATAAACATTTATAGCTTCTGCATACTGTTTTATGTACTCTAAAACTGTTCCGAGATTATAATATGCATCAATATAATCAGGATATGTTCTTATTGCTGAGCGAAAAGACTCTATAGCTCTTTCATACATTCCTAATTTATAAAAATCTATACCTTGGTTATAATCAAGTTTTGCATCAACAGGAATCTCTGCTGCATAAACAGACAGACTTACAGATAATAATAATGTAGCAATTATTTTGTTTAACATAAAACAATTATATCATATTTTTTAATAAACAAAAGTAATTTAATATGATAATAAATGTAAATTATAGATTTTTTTTATCTAATGTGATATTATTTAATGGAATATGGGGAGAGTATAGGTGGATAAAGAAAATATAGAAATATTAGAAAAGGATTTAGAACTGGCGCAAAGTATTTGTTCTGCAATATCTGATGTAACACAGCGCAATCGAGCAGTTGCTAATGTTGTCGCTGCAGAAATAGCTTCCGAATATTTTAATAAAGATATCTATGATGTCGATGCTGATACGGGTTTACACAATGTACCATCTATTATAAAAGATTTTGAGATATCGGATATATATATTAATGGCTCTTATATAGATGTAAGAATATACTTTTCAAAGGAAGAAATGTCTATACCTGTAAGCCATATTAATACTGGAATAATTCCTAAATTATACATGTTCATCAATATATCATCCGATATTAAGCATGCAGCAGTTGCCGGTTTTTTACGACCGGAAAACATTGACAAGTCATTAACAAACGGAGATGTATATTTTATAAATGAAGATATGTTGGAATCTTTCTATAACATTGAAAATATTTTAAATTCCAATATATCATACAATCAAACAGATGTAAGCAAAATTTATGAATTTTTAGATGGATCATTAAGTAGCATTGAGAAAGTTGAATTTTATAAAGAGCTTATTAATTCAAAAGAACTGAGAAGCAAATTAATACATGCTGTTAAAGCTGACTCTGTATTCAATTTCATTTCAAAACTTGATGAAATATCTGATAATAATGAAGATAACATTGAAAATGATGTTGAATTTAATGAATTAGTTTTAGATAATGATGATATTTCAGAATATTCAACAGAGGTTACCCCGAGCGGTGCAGATGTTATAAACAGTTTAGATAATTTTGAATCAAATGATATCACTGAGGATATTAATGATGTATTTGACAACATAAACAGCGTTGAAATTGATAATAGTCAAGAAGAAACTAATATTAATCAAGAAGATACTGCCTCAGAAGAGCAAATAGATGCATTGTTTACAGGGGAACAAGAAGGTATTCCTGTATCCAAGAAAAAGAGGTCAGGTTCTGCTTTAATTATAATCAGTCTTATTGCTGTTTTAGCAGCCGGTGGTTTTTGGTATTACAACAGTATGAGCAGCAAAGACGGTACTTCTGCAGATGAAAATTTAAATTTACCACAAGAGACTGCGCCGATAGAAAATCAAGATTCTATTGATACACAAGAACAGGCTGCCTCAGGTACTGATACTCAGCCAATGCCTGATGAAACCGTAGGAACGGAAGATAATATGGAAAATATTCAGGAACAACAGGTTATTCCGAATATTGAAAACAGTCTAAATGCATCAGTTTTAGTTTCAAATCTAAAAGTCGATTGGGAAGTTCCGGAAGGTTATGTTTCTAATACGTCTGCAAAACGTTATTTAGTAAAATTAGGAAAGGTAGTTCAACTAAATTTAAAATCAGAACTTTTGTTATTGAGCAAGCCGCCATTGGTAAACAGGATAACAGTTGAATTATCTTATAATCCTCAAAAAGAAAAATTTGAAGTTGTTGGTATAAAAGATTCAAGCGGTGAAAAAAGTGTGGATGCATTAATATTGCAAACTGTAAGAAGTGCTGTTGCTTTAAATTTAAGTATTAACAGCGGCATTTTCTCAAAATTGCAAGGTAACCCTGTGTTAGTAATACATTTATAAACAAAAGAGAGTAAGCATGGATAAAGATAATAAATACTACGAACTTATAGAGAATCTTGTAAAACAAAACAGAAAATTTTCCGGCTATGAAGCAATTCTGGAAGATATTATTGATGATGTTTATGCTCATTCGCAAGTTATAATAAGTTCTATTGATAATGAAAATGTAATTAAAGCGTACTTGGAAAAAGTTATTACAACATCAATCATAACTGTTTCTAAAAAAATGAACTTTAATAATAATATAAAGCATAGGGTTGTATCTAATGTATCTGAAATTTATTCTAAACCTGTAATAAAACAGCAGGAAGAAGTAGTCGAAGCATTACCGGTTCCTGATTCATATGAAAGTACTTTACAATTTGAAGATAAAACTGCTAATGATAATATCGATATAGAAAAAATAGGACTGGACTCAGACTCAGATACTACGGAGTTGCCTGATATTGATGTTGTCTTTGACAACAATATAGCAGATAATACTTATGAAACTGATATTAGCAATACTGAAATAATTCAAAAAGCAAATCCGGATTTAGTTGACAAAATGATAAATTCTATTGATTCGGAAATGGTTATTAATATACAAAATGATGATAAATCTGAAAATCAAATCGGTGACCCTATTCCTAATGAGCTTTCCGTTTCAACAGATGAATTAATTGAAGAAGAAAATACTTCGGATTCTGAATTGTCAGAGATTGAAGATATAGAGAATATACATGTAGAAGATGATTTACAAATAGAAACAATTGAAAATAATATAGAAAATATAAATTCTAATTATGAAGACAATGATAATTCAGTAGAAATGCTTGATATTAACGAAATTGATTATAACGATTCTGAAGATACGGGTTTAGAAAGTGAATCTGCTGATAATGATATTGAAACAATTGATTTTACAAATGTTGATGAATCCGGTTCAATAGATGAACATGTCAACGATACAGCAGACCTTGATTCCGAAATTAGAATTGAAGCTGTTTCAAGTTCTCAATCTGAGGAATTACCGGAAAGTTTATATAAAGAAGGTTTAACTGGCAATTCCATTGAAGACTCTAATATTGACCTTAAAGAAATGGAAGATGTAAATTATAATTTTAACATTGAAGAACAAGCATCTGAAGAAATTAAGGGTGAGTCTGAACTAACGGAAGATAACAGTATAACTCTAGCTGACGACAATTCGTTTATGCTTGATGAAAATCTAAATGATAACATTATTGCAATACCTGACACTACTGAAGGATTTTCTGATATGTTGGATGAAAATGTCGAATCTGATGAAATTTCCGAATTTGAAGATATTGAAAACAATCAAAATAATCTCAATATTGAGCCAGATATTTCTGATAATTTGTCAATAGATTTTAACAATAGTGATATTTCAATAGAAGAAAATAGTGCGTCACAAAATAATAATGCAGATATTGCCGGAATGGTTATACAGACCCATAAAGACATAGATTATACAGCATTTAACTACATTCCGGAAGAGAACAAATATATTTCTAATATTAATGAGATAAGCAATAAAATTATAGAATTGGATAGTAATAAACCAAATTTACATATATTAAAAATATTTGATTTAAAATATAAACAAAATTTAACAATAGAACAAATTGCGGAAAAATTAAGTGTAAATAAACAAGAGGTTGTTCTTGCGTTAGATGCGTTAGTTGATTTGATATAGGTGCTAAATTTAATGCAATGTCCAAAGTGCAAAGAAATAGTTAAAGACAACTCTTTAAAATGCAAGAAATGCGGAACAAGGGTGGCGTCAATTTGTAAAAAATGCGGAGCAGTAAACCCCATTAATGCTGTAGAATGTATTAATTGCCATGAACAGCTGCTTAAAATATGTACCGAATGCGGAAGCGCAAATTTACCAAATTCTAAATTTTGCAGAAAATGTGGAGTTGAGTTTATTAATGCTAATGAACAGGTACAAGTAAAAAAAAGTAATACAAATAACATTGCTTACCATGCCGAGACTACTTCTCAACAGAAAGTAAAAGCATCATTAATTGAAGCTATTAAAGATTCAGATATAAATATTATTACATTAAACGGTGAAAGCGGTTCCGGTAAAAATTTAATCTTACGCTATGTTATTAATGATTTAAAAAATGCAAAAGTTATTTGGCTTACAGGTACTTGTACACAAATAACGCAGCTTTCACCATTTGGTTATTTTCAAGACTTGTTGCTTAATTTTTTTAATATAAATAATTTTTGCCCTGATACATTGCAATTAAAAAAGAATTCCATTAGATTTTTTCGACAGGACTTTCCGTCATTGTCGAACAATGAAGTGCTATTATTATTGAATTTACTTTATCCTGAAAATTTGGATAAGTATGAAAATATATACAAAAATAAAGCAAAAATGTTCACTATGATGAAAAAAGTTTTTGTTACTATTATAGAAAAAATGAAATCTATTTTCATCGTTGATAACTTTGAAAACATTGATGGCATGTCCTTTGATTTTTTGAATGAATTATTAAAAGACGAATATATTATTCAAAGATGTAAGTTTATTTTAGTTTCAAAAGAATCTCAACCAGGAATGGGAAAAATATCTTCACCGTTACTAGCACCGGATAATTATTTAGACTTAACAATTGCTCCGTTTACACAGACCCAAGTTGAAGCATTGATATCGCAATATAGAGACATCAATATCGGTAATGATTTCACAAAAGTTGCCGCTAAAGTATCCCATGGTAATCCTGCAATCGTAGAGCAAATGGTTATGTTATATAAAGATATTAAGCGTAACAACTTAAAACATATACAATATGAGTCATTAGAATCAATTATTGATGCCAGATTAAGTATACTTAGACAAGAGAATATTTCTGCATATAGACTATTGTGTGCAATGTCAGTATTAGGGTGCAAATTTTATCCTGCAATGCTAGAAAACTTTGATGACAATTCACAGCAAGATTTTGAACAAAATATTGAAATCCTTGTTAATTATGGATACATAGTGCAGCTAAACAGTTTATCATTTGAATTTAAGTCGTATAATGTTTGGAAAATAGTTATATCATTAATAAAAAATGATGATTTTTTTGAAGAAATAATGAATATTCTATATGAAACATTAAGTATTTATAAGCAATCTTCAATAGCACTTTTGGGGTACATAGTACAGAAGCTTAATAATAATGATAAATCTTTTGATATATGGACTATATTGATGAAACAGGCGTCATATATAGGTGACATTGGTTTATATATAATCTCGCAAAAACAAGCTTTAAAACTTATTGAACATAAAACAAGTCCATATTATTTAAAAATCAAAAAAAATATTTATACCAGAGTTGGTAAATTACTTGAACCGATTGATTATAATTTATCATTTGATTACTTGCAGAAAGCAATAATGATGCTTGATGATAGTGAAGAAATGGAATACATCGATTTATTATCATATTTAGCTTCTACATCAATGAAGAAAGGAAATTATTGGGGAGTAATTGAATGTACAGAAAATGTGTTAAATAAAATTCCTGATGATTTAGAACTTGAAAGAGCTCTTATTAAGTCGAGAGAAGTAGCACCGTTAGTTCGCTTAGGTAATTACGGACAAGCTGTTAATTTAATAGATAATGATGTAATGCCTATACTTCAAAAATATCTGTCAAAAGGTAAAAGCACATCTGTAATACAAGTAAACGATCTATATGAAGTTTGGCTGGAGATATATTTTAACCTTGCAGAAGCTCTAACATTTCAAGGTGATTCCAGAATGTTTGATATATCTAAACTTCTTTTTGATATAGTTGAGAAAAATAAGGTTACAAATGTTGTCACTTTATGCAAAGTTCATCTGACGTTAGCTCTTGCAAACACTATTAAAGGTGACTTAACAACTTCTGAACAAATATTGGACGATATATTGAAAGAATTTACTCTGGATAATATGGATGCTTTTGTTGTATCTCGTTGGAATTTTATTGATATACTGAACAAATTCCTTAGAAATGATTATGATAGCTTAATGCCTGAACTATTTAATGTTGTATCATTTGCTAATAATGCAAACGATACTTTTACGAAAAATATATTAAAAACACTGCTCGCAAAAATTTTAAAAGATAAAAATGATACAAAACGCGCATTAGAGATTCTGGAAGAACAAGTAGCCTACTTTGCGAAAGAAAAAGTTGCAACAGGAGTTCTTTTGTCATGGTATCTTATCGCCAACATACGGCTTATTACAAAAGGAACACAATTTGCCTTGGATATTGCTACAAAAGCACTTGATATAGCACAGTCGACCAACATTAATAATTATTATTTTATAGCACTGTTTAATAAGCTGATAGGTGAAATATATATAGCAAAGCAAGACTATGATTCAGCAAAAGTATACATAGAAAAATCAATATTTTTAGCTAAACAATTTGATTTAATGGGAATACTTGTAAAAGACTACATTTTATATGCTAAGTATTATCAAGAACTTGCGTTGCCCAAAACAAATTCAAGAGCCGTATATATTAAAGAAGCATTGAAAATGTATCAACTGGCAAAAAATGTACCGATTGTTAAGACGCATCCGCACTTATTAAAGATGATTAAAGAAGAACTCTCAATTTTAACATCTTTTTGCAAACTTAACGGAATTGTCCTGAAAAAAAGTTCTAAATAGAATTATAATCATCCGGATTACCGCTGTAATCAGCTATAACTCCCTCTTCAACTGGAGCATTGCCCTCAAGCGGTAAAGCTTCGTACCCATTTACAGAATTTTTATATGCTAAAGCTCTTTTATTAAGTTCATCTATAGCCATCGGACCTGTTAATACTTCTATTACTTCATCATTAGTATCATAGATTTTTAAACGTGGAATTTCCACTCCCATTGGAGTTTTAAATCCCATTAATGATATTTTACCGTATTCACCAAATCCGTCTTTTATAGCAAAATATACTTCTTTCAAATCTTCACTTTCAAGGCAGGATAAAGCAACATTGTTGCAAGTTTCACGTTGAACCCAATCCTGCACTGTTTGAGTTTCTTCCATCAGTTCAAGCAGCTGCTCTTTTGAAGCGCTGATTCTTCTGAACAAAGGATCCCCGCCTTTGCCGACAGCTGATGGTCCATACTCTTTCGGACCTCTGATTTTATAATTTGATTCGTCAATCACTTTGCCGCCGGATGGTTTCTCAGCTGTTTCTGTTGATTCTTTGGAAACATTTTCATTATTATTTATAACTTCAAAATCATCTTCCATTAATTAATACTCCTTTTATGATATATATCGGCATTTTTTTCATAAACTTTAGTAATTTTGATAAAATTTCAGAAAGTTGTTACAAAAATTTACATAATTATAAAAATCTTCTTTGATAGAAAAATTATCATGTAGTAATATATAAGTTATGTTACCAAAGGAATATAGACTAAAAAAAAGATCTGCATATGCAGCAACATACAGGACAGGAAACACTTTACATAAAGACGGTATAACTTTATTTCTGGGAAAAGTTAAGCAAAATGAATATCCTACCAGAGTCGGTTTTGTTGTAAGTAAAAAGATTCATAAACGCGCGGTGAAGAGAAATCGTATTAAAAGGTTAATGAGAGAAAGTTACAGATTATTGATAAAAGAAGGCGCCGTTTCCGATAAATACATTTCATTAATATTTGTTGCATCTTCAAAATTACTGAACATGGATTACAACGGCATAAATGATGCTGTGAGGAAATTGGTATATAAATTATGATTGACGGAATTATAACTCCCGCTTTAAGGGACATAGATTACTTAACTCCGGCAGCTCCATATCCTGTGGTACCTTCAGGTCTGACGGTACATCAAGATCCGGTTTATCGCTATTCAATTCCTACAGATGAACAGCCGACTTTACTTATTGCAGACTACATTGCAGATCACAACGGCAATTTTATATCACCGGGATACTACCAATTAGCACTCTCAGATGATAGAGAGTTTTTGTATTTAATTGAATCTAAAAACTTAGTTGCAATAATACCTGTTTTTAAAATTGCCGAAAACGAAAAAGAAGTGCATAAACTATATGCAAAAAATAAAGAGTTAACAAAAAAAGAAAAAGCTGAGCGTAAAAAGAAAAAAAGACAGGACAAAATACAGGAAATCATTAATAAAAAGTACGCAAAAACAGGAGCTACGCCACCGCAAGAATATGAGCATATGGAAGCTGATATTGAATACATAAAAGAAGGCCAGTATTATTTAATACGTTATGAAAAAGGATTTATCAGGGCATGGGGAGCGATAAAACGCTAAATTAATTGTAAAGCAATAGCAGGCATTTGGTTTGCAGTCGAAAGAAGCGTTGCACATGCTTGCTGTAATATTTGATATCTTATAAAATCACTTGAAACTTTAGCAATATCAGCATCTTTTATTGTTGATATTGAAGATGTTAAATTTACAGAATTAATTTCTGCTAATTCTAATGCACACTCTAATCGATTTTGCGAAGCTCCGAGTTTAACTTGATATGCTGACACTTGGTTTATCATTTTATCTATTTTATCCAATGAACTTGTGTCAGTTATATCCCAATCTTTAATATCATTTATATCTCTTAAATCTAAGCTCGTATCCAAACTTATTCTTGAACTGTCATTGCCATATATACCAACTTGAATATTTATCTCTTTATTAACTAATTCTCCATTCGAGTCATATTCACCAAATAATTTAATATCATTAAATTCGGCATTATCTTTAATTCTGTTAATTTCATCTGCTCTTGCTTCAATTTCAAGCTTTATGGCATTAATTGATGCCTCTCCATAAGTACCGTTTGCTGCTTGATTGCATAAATCTCTGATTCTTGATAAATGATTTCCTATTAACTCAGCATTACTATCAGCAGTTTCCAACATATTATATCCTATAGAAATATTCTCGGAAGCAACTTGCCAAGAATGAAGCTTTGATTCCATATTTTTCATCATTGCATAATTTGCAGGATTATCCTTTGAGTGATTTAACTTATAACCGGTTGTTAACTGTTCAATAGCAGTATTTAATCCCCTCGTTGCTTTAGAGAGGTTTCGTTGTACCATTAGGGCGGTTAAATTTGTTCTTAAGCTAATCAATCAGTACACATCCATAAATAAAAGTTAATACTTGGAGAATTCCTTATACTCCAAGTATATATTCCACATTTATGATATTTTATAACGCAAAATAAAAGACGCCTATATTAGACGTCTTTTATAAAATTTGTTAAGCTTAAAATTTTACTTAGCTAATTTTTTAATAGCAAGAACAAGTCTTGATTTTTTTCTTGCTGCAGTGTTTTTATGTAAAACACCTTTTGAAACAGCTTTATCACAAAGTTTGTAAGCGTGAGATATAGCAGCATTCAGTGCTTCTTTGTCATCACTCTCAGCTAATGCTAATGCTTTTTTCAAAGCAGTTTTGATTTCAGATTTGACTGC
This sequence comes from uncultured Acinetobacter sp., assembly GCA_946623365.1. Lineage (GTDB taxonomy): Bacteria > Cyanobacteriota > Vampirovibrionia > Gastranaerophilales > Gastranaerophilaceae > CAG-196. The sequence goes on along the minus strand of CAMORE010000035.1, from coordinate 5,785 downwards.
TACATTTCTTTGTCTGTTTGCTTCTGCAGTAAGAATTCTTTTTTTTGCTGACTTAATATTTGCCATTTGTATTTCTTCCTTTCGTTCAAGCCTCATCTAAAGTTAATGACTCTTTAAACTTGGCATAATTCACTTGAGGATAGTGAGTAATTTTATTATATGCATAACAAATATTAATGTAAAGTATTTTATTAAAAGAGCATGTACAGTTGATTCTTAAAAAAATAAAAAAGCGATTTAAATTTTAAATCGCTTGTATTTTATTAAATAAGAAAGGAGAATTATTAAGTTATTGAGTTATTTGCCATAAGAAATCAATTGCAGCTGCTGCAAGCCCGGAATATTTAAATGCAGTTCTATATTTTGTAGCCCATTTTACAACACTATTTGTAGCAACTCTATCGGGAATATGCTTTGTAATAAAATCAGGAGTTAAGAATTTAGCAACTCCTAATGCGGCAGCACCTAAAGTTCCGCCGATAAGACCGGCACCTGCTACCTGAAGCGCACCACCAGCTAATTCACCTGCCTGATGCATTTTTTGTTTGCTGCCTTTGTCGTGATATTCTCTTCCAAACATTAGATATAATGCTTCTTCTGCTGTCGGAGTGTTATGCCCGCTGTTTGGGAATATTTTTGATAATAAACCGTTTTTAAATTCAGTTTCACCATAAGACTTAATATCATTTATCATGTCAGGTTCAGGAGCCCCAGGATTATAAGAACCGGCAATTTTTGCATATAAACGTCTTATATAATCATTTATATTTTCTTTAGAGTTAATGCTTCCATCAGGATTTTTAAAATGATCGCTGTATTTGTTTAAAATTTCTTGTTTTAATTCGTAGAATTTTTTATTAACGTATCCAAGGTTTCCTTCTCTGATATTGTCATATATTTCTCGAATTCCTTGTTGAATAAAACCGTCTTCCATAGCTTCAAGGAAGAATTTTTGGTCATGTGCCGAAAGATTACTTACTTGCGCAAGTTCTTTTTGACGATGCATCTCAATACCATGTTGAAGTCTTCTTTCTTCAAATTCTTCCATCATTTTATTATATGCAGTGTAATTTTCCTTTAGTTGATCCATGTAGTTTCCGCCCATAACCGGATTCATGCCCATCATCATAGGATTCATGAAGTTCATTCCGCCCATCATTGATGTCATAGGGTTCATACCGTACCCGCTCATCATCATTGACATCGGGTCATATGAACTATATGCGCCGGTGCTTCCCAAGCCCAAACTTCCTATTGGTGATATGCCTTCGCCAGCCATAATTGACCTCCTACAATAAACTTTTAACTAACCTGTTTTAACCTTACATATATATAAAGTAATTTGCTTTTCTGAAATTGACTTTTTTTTGTAATCTTTGTTACAAAACTTAATAATTTAATATAAAATGCTTTTGTAGTATCATTGGTATGTAGTATACTCGGGGAATTGTAATGAGAATAGAGGCTAAAAATTTAATAAAAATTTACGGTGACAGAAGCGTTGTTAATGATGTTACTTTTTATATGGATAAAGGAGAAGTTGTGTGTCTGTTGGGCCCGAACGGTGCTGGTAAGACAACAACATTCTATATGATTGTAGGACTTGTTAAACCAAATAAAGGTAATGTATATATTGATGGTCAGGATATTACATCTTGGCCGATGAACTTAAGAGCAAAAGCAGGCATAGGATATTTGCCTCAAGAAAACTCTATTTTCAGAAAATTAACCGTAGAGGGAAATATACAGTTAGTTTTAGAAATGAATGATAAATTAACAGTAAACGAGAAAAAAGCAAAATTAGAAGAACTTCTCAACGAATTTGGTGTTGAAAGATTGAGAAAATCTCCTGCGGTAGCTTTATCCGGAGGAGAAAGAAGAAGAGTTGAAATAGCGAGAGCACTTGCTGCCAGTCCCGATTTTATGTTACTTGACGAACCTTTTGCAGGAATTGATCCGATTGCTATAGGTGATATTAAAGACAATATAAGAAAGATATCGGAAGAAAAAGGGCTCGGAGTGTTAATAACAGACCACAACCCAAAAGCAACATTATCAATTACTGATAGAGCATACGTTATATTTGACGGTAAAATTAAAATTCAAGGAAAAAGCGAAGAGGTTGCTGTCAACCCTGTTGCTAAGGAATTTTATTTAGGAAAGGACTTTAAGCTTTAGAATGAAAAAATATTTTACCGTATATGACAGGTATATCTTCACTCAGGTATTGATAACCACTATAGTAGCGATTTTATTGTTTACTATTGTTTGGATTGCGCCTGAGATGCTGCTTAATACGATAAAGAAAATATTGGAAGGTGAATATACGGTAAAAATGGGAGTTATGGTGCTTGTATATGAACTTCCAAAAATATTGGGTAAAGCTTTTCCTGTAGGTTTACTATTAGGCTCATTGTTTACCTTTGATAAGCTGAGTAAAGATTCTGAGTTAACGATATTCAGAGCTGTAGGGATGTCGTTTTCAAGGATTATACGTCCTCTTCTGGTATTGAGTTTTATTGTGACATATTTATGTTTTGTAACATATGATAAGTGGATTCCGTATTCTTGCCAAAAACTACAGGAAATAAAAGGCGGTGCTACATTAACTCAGTATATTTACACAATCAAAGATAAGAGCAGCCGCCCGCAAAAAGCCGTAATTGTTTCACGATTTTATGAAGGCTTAATGAGTAATGTCATTGTTATGAATTTTTCAAATGAAGTATTTGATGATTTACATGCGGTTTCCAGTATTCTGGTTGGTGAAACAGGAAGCTATCAGGTTAATAATAATACACCTGAATGGGTTATATCTGATGTCACTTCATACAATATTGACGGTAACGGAATATTTCATGAGATTAAAAATACGCCTAAAGAAGTTATCTTAAGCGGTCACAAAGCGGAAGATGCATATACAATAATGATAAATTCAACAAAACGTGACAGGGATATAAATAACAAGGACTTACACCATTATATTACGTTATTAAAACGTGAAAATCTTGATGAAGAATACAGATTAATGTTAAACAAGTATTTTCAAAGATTTTTCCATCCGTTTGTATGTGTGTTGTTAGCCGTAATGGGATGTTTATTAGGATTCAGTAAACCGAGAGAACAGAGACTTATCGGTTTTACAATAGCAATAGGATGTATATTTGTTTATTACATAACATTGCCGTTTTTCGACTTGCTGGCAGAGAAAGGAGTATTACATCCTTTTATAACTGCAGCATTCCCGCCAACAGCCTTTTTAGCTGCAATAATTATGTTTTACAAATCAAAGGATTTATGATATGAAAAAATTTTTATGTTTATTAGTAACAGCAATATTTTTATTTGCAGGCTGCGGTCTGTCTAACGCTTCATCAATAGATATGGAGTATAATGACGGTATTTATCATTTTGTGTTATCCGGAGATAAAATTAAAAAACAAATAAAATTTGTTTCCTCTCCGAATCTTATTACAAACAAAGAAGCACATATACAAGGTCGTTCGCTTTTTACAATTAACACAGGCTTCTTTGACCCGAATAATCAAAAATCTATATCATATATAGTTAATGATACACAGACGGTTGAAGATCCGATGTTTAATGAAGGATTAATGAATAATCCTGTTTTAAGGCAGAACATGCAAAAAATATTAAACAGAACAGAGTTTAGAATTCTTGATTGTGACAGTAAATTAAAGTATGAAATTGCACAGCACAATTCCAGTGTTGATTTTATGTGCTCAATAGTAACATCAGCTCAGGGAGGTCCTCAATTACTGCCTAATTTGAGATTGGAAGAAGAATTTTTCATTGTAAAGGATAGTGAAGGTAATATAATACGAGAATCAGCATCAGTTCTGCATAAAACGGCAAGAACACTTATAGGAATAAAAAACCTTAAAAATGGTAAGCAGGAGGCTCATGTATTTATAGTAACAAACGACCATCCGATGGATATTTTTGAAGCAAGAGATTTATGTAAACAGTACGAGCTTGATACGGCAATGGCATTTGACGGAGGAAGTTCTACATCTTTAAATTATAAAAATATAAATGTTACATCAATTCAAACATCAGGTGATACGGGGCGGGCGTTAAAGTCATTTATGATTGTTCAGCCGAAGTAAGTATAAAAAGAATTATATGGCAAATTATAATTTAAAAGATTATTTAAACAGTAAAGAATGTGTTAAAATCATATGCGGCGCAGGCAACAAGGATTACAGTGAGATTACAAAGTTATGTGCTTTATATGCAGCCGCAGGATGTCGTTTTTTTGATGTCAGTGCATCTATTGAAGCTGTAAGAGCCGCTAAGTTGGGATTCAAATTGGCGGGTAAGGAAAATGAATGTTTTCTTTGTGTATCTGTAGGGACAAAGAATGATCCACACTTAACTAAATGTAAAATCAGAGATGATATTTGTATTTCTTGCGGAATTTGTGCGGAAAAATGTATGCAGAATGCGATATACAAATGTGATAAATATTATTCAGTTAAAGAGAATAAGTGTATCGGATGCAGAAAGTGTATGCCATCTTGTCCGGTTAATGCTATAGAGAATTATTCTGAAGATTTATCTTTGTCAGACATACTTCCTCCATTGATTAATGAAGGGGTTGAATGTATAGAATACCATGCAATCAGTGATAACGAAGAAGAAGTTATGTCAGGCTGGAATGTTATAACTAAGCTGTTTAACGGAGCATTAAGCGTTTGCCTTGACCGTTCCAAACTCGGAAATGATGCTTTAGTAGAACGCTTAAAAGCGTTGAAAAACAGCTGTAATAATTTATTTATAATACAAGCGGACGGAGCAACAATGTCAGGCGGTTTGGATGATTACAGAATAACTCTTCAAGCTGTAGCGGCAGCTGATATTATTGAAAGAGCTGATATAACACCATATATAATTATGTCAGGCGGTACCAATTCGAAAACAATGGAGCTTGCAAGACTTTGCGGAGTTAATGTTTCAGGGTATGCAGTCGGTTCTTATGCAAGAAAAATTGTAAAACCTTTTATAGAAAAAGATGATTTTTTAAATAATAAAAATGATTTTAATGAAGCGTTAAAAATTGCAAAAACTTTAATCCCTGCTACTTCCCGTCGTCCTTGATGCGTGAATTTTTGAGATAGTCATTAACTTTTGGTGATATTGAAATATTTTGCAGCATCATGTTATATCTCTTTAAGTCGCCAATGTTTGCTGATTCCTCCAGTAAATCACGTTTAGTGGATATTTGCATTTTTTGAATATCACCGGAACTTTTATTATTTGCAGAATCAATTTTTCTGATTACGGCATCTAAATCGGTAGCAGTCGGGACATTGTGTTGTGATGCAATTTGTTTAACAGGAGTCCCCGGAACAATACGATATAGCCATTGCAGAGAATATTTATCATTCTCTGATAATGATGCAATGCCGTACTGGTGAGGTGTATACATAATATCCTGCTTATACGGGCTGTGACCAAGCCCCAGAGAATGCCCCACTTCGTGTAAAATTGTATGATAGACTTCTATATCACTATCGTATTTTTGGTGAATTCTTCCGTCAGAAAGTCCAATAGAAACTTCTGCACCGTATAAAATCTTAGAATTCGGTTCCCAATTAAACTGACAGTGTCCGAGAGCCTGCCTGTCGACTCTGCGCCACACAACATTGATATGCGAGTCATAATATGAATTAACTATATTGTATCTTAACTTTCCGCCTGAAGCTGATGTCCAAACATTAAAAGCATCCATAACCATTTTCCTGAATTTTGCATCTTCGCC
>CAMORE010000034.1 GCA_946623365.1 uncultured Acinetobacter sp. | reverse complement strand
TGGCAAGAAAAAACTAAACTATCACTTTTCATAGAATCTGCAGCAGGAGAAGATGATGACAGTTCAGTCTTAAGTAATAATGAACTGGGTGAATTAATAGATAAAATAGATTTTGGTTTCAGAGAATTTTCCGGAAAAATTAAAAACATACTCGGAATCTCCTCCGGAAAACTACCGGAAGTAACAGAAGAAGATGAACAAAAACCTGTTGTTGAATCTGAACCGCAAAATGCTGAACCCAAATTGCAAAATAATGAATCTGAACCGCAGAAAAACAACATAGACAAATCAAAACCGGGAGTAAAATGGCAAACTATAGAAACAAGAGGTTTTGGCGGTAATGTTACAAAAACTGTTTCCACATGGGAAAGACAAGAAGACGGAACATCCGTTAAATATGAAGCAGGTATAATAAATACAAACAAAGGTTTTAAAAGTGTTATGTTAAAATCACATTATCAAGCAGATGATAAAACGCCTATTCAAATTCAAACCTCCGGAAGATTTGGCGGAATGAACTTAGTTGCAGAAGAAAATTATGATAACAACGGAAATTTAAAGAATAGAACATTTAAACTTGATGATTACAATAAATATAAAAGTATTGATATTCCGAGTCTGGAATTTGCTTTACCCAAAATTATGCAGAGGGCAAAATGTAAATCTACAGTAGTGAAAGACTCATCCGGCAAAGAAAAAATAAGATTTCAAAACGGAAATTACTCTGTAGACGGTCAAAATATTACGCCTAAAAAAGCAGAAAAAATATTAGAATCTATCTCTGAAAAATCCGGATTTACTTATACAGAAGAATTTTAAAAACAGTCAATATAACTTTTGATTACTTCGTTATTCGACTAAATATATTCACTCTTAACCGTTATTTAGAGCGGCTTGTAATCTTGCTAATGCTCTAGCCAGAGCAGCTTGAGCTCTTTGAGTATCATATTGAGCATTGGTTTCTGCCAAACGAGCTTCTGCACGTTCTTTTGCCGCATTTGCACGAGTAACATCTATATCGCGGCTATCTTCACATACATCAGTTAAAATAACTGCGTTATTATCTTTAAATTGAAATACTCCGCCCATTGTAGCAAAATACTTAAACTTTTCGCCAATTTTTGCTTTTGTAACACCTATCTCTAACGAAGTAGTTATTGGTATGTGATCTTTTAATATACCAATTTGACCGCCTGTTGTATGAATAATAAGTTCATCAACTTCATCATCAAAAACTATTCGTTCGTGTGTTATTATTTTGAGTTTCACTTTGCTAATCCTTATGACTAAAGTGAACAAGTGAACAGGGAAACAGGTGAACAAGTAAAATATAATTCACTTAATCACCTAATTACTCAATCACTTAATCACTCTGTTAACGTTTTTGCTTTCTCTACAGCTTCCTCTATAGTACCAACCATGTAGAAAGCCTGTTCAGGAAGGTCGTCATGTTTACCTTCAATGATTTCTTTAAATCCTCTTATTGTATCTTCAAGTTTTACATATTTACCTGAAATACCGGAGAACTGTTCAGCTACAAAGAATGGTTGTGACAAGAATCTTTGAATTTTTCTTGCTCTGTTAACTGTTTCTTTATCTTCATCCGAAAGTTCATCCATACCCAAAATAGCAATAATATCTTGAAGTTCTTTGTATTTTTGAAGAATTTGAAGAACTTTTCTTGTAACTTCGTAATGTTCTTCGCCGATAATGTTCGGGTCAAGAACTCTCGAATTTGATGCAAGCGGGTCTACAGCAGGATAAATACCCAAAGATGCTATTTGTCTTGATAATACAGTAGAAGCATCCAAGTGAGAGAACGTTGTTGCAGGAGCAGGGTCTGTTAAGTCATCTGCAGGAACGTAAATTGCTTGAACGGATGTAATAGATCCGTCTTTTGTTGATGTAATACGTTCTTGAAGTTCACCCATTTCCGTTGCAAGTGTAGGTTGATAACCAACAGCTGAAGGCATACGTCCTAACAGAGCAGATACTTCTGAACCTGCTTGAGTAAATCTGAAAATGTTATCTATAAATAACAATACATCTTGTTTTGAAAAATCTCTAAAATATTCTGCAGCAGTAAGAGCGGATAAACCAACTCTCATTCTTGCTCCCGGAGGCTCATTCATTTGACCGTATATCAAAGCAACTTTATCGATAACGCCTGATTCTTTCATTTCATTCCACAAGTCGTTACCTTCACGAGTTCTTTCACCAACACCGCCAAATACTGATACACCTGAATGTTCTGATGCAATATTGTGAATAAGTTCCATAATAAGAACTGTTTTACCTACACCGGCACCGCCAAACAAACCAATCTTACCACCCTTTTGATACGGTTGAATAAGGTCGATAGCTTTTATACCGGTTTCTAAAATTTCTACTTCCGTATTTTGATCAACCAATTTTGGTGATTCTCTGTGAATCGGAAGATAATTTTCTGTTTCGATAGGACCTGCATTATCTACAGGTTGACCGATTACATTTAGAATTCTTCCTAATATAGGCTTTCCTACAGGTATTTTAATTGGCTCACCCGTATTAATAACCTTCATACCTCTTTTTAAACCGTCTGTTGATGACATTGCAACTGTTCTAACTCTATTTGAACCAAGCATTTGTTGAACTTCTGCTACTATTACTGTCCCGTCATCACAAGTTATATTTAATGCGTTATAAATTTCAGGCAACTCACCTTGCGCAAATTCTACGTCTATAACAGGCCCGATAATTTGCGTAATAATCCCTTCATTCTTTTCTAAAGTCTGCATAAAATCTCCTATCTCTCTTCTTTATGTCAATTATATAATATAAATCTATTCATGACAATACATTAATTGCTTGGTATTTATAAAATTTATGAGAAGAAATATTATAGACTTAAAATTTTCTGTTAACCCATATTAAGTGATAACCAAATTCTGTTTTAATCGGTCCTACTACTTCATTAGTATTTGCCTTAAATGCAGCTTTTTCAAATTCCTTAACCATTTGACCTCTGCCAAAACATCCTAAATATCCGCCTTTTTGCCCTGAAGGACATGTAGAATATATTTTTGCCAATTCTTGAAAATCTTGATATGATTTTATTTCTAATTTTAATCTTTGTGCTTGAATTTCTTCCGGAACTAATATATGACTTGCACATACATTTATGGGTTCGTCAAAACTGCTTCCCATATATGCTTTTACAGGTACTACAGTAATTAAAAATAAAAATACTAATCCTAAAAATTTTTTCATTTTAATTTTCCTTTTCTAATTCTATTTTAGCTTTTTTCCATAAATCGTTAAATTCGTCATATGTGTATTCTTCAAACGGTTTTGTTTTTAATTCTTCCATTTTTTTAAAACGTTTTGTGAATTTTTTATTTGCTCTTAGCAAAGCTTGTTCGGAATCAATTTTATACCATCTTGCAAGATTTACTGTTGCAAAGAAGATATCTCCCATTTCATCTTCCATTTTATCTTTGTCACCTAATTCTACAGCTTCTTCAAATTCTTTATACTCTGATTTTATACAATCTTTTAAGCTTTCAACTGAATCCCATTCAAAACCGACTTTTACAACTTTTTTACTTATTTTTTGAGCAGACATTAAAGCTGATTGAGATTTTGATATTCCGTCTAATATAGATTTTCTGTAGGTCTTTTCTTCTTGTTTTAATTTATCCCAATTAACTATTACATCACCGGCAGAATCAACGTGAGCTTTACCAAATACATGCGGATGACGGTGAATTAACTTTTCAGAAAGCTCTTTAGCAACATCTTCTATATCAAATTCATTATTATCCTTCGCTATTTGTGAATGTAAAACAACTTGAAGTAAGACATCTCCAAGTTCTTCCCGTAAATTTGGTATATCATTATCATCAATAGCATCTACCGCTTCGTATGCTTCTTCCAACATATTCGGTCTTAGTGATTTATGTGTTTGCTCTCTATCCCAAGGACAACCGTTTTCGCTTCTTAATACGGCTATTATGTCAATCAGTTTTTCTAAATTCGGATATTTCATAACAGCATTATATCATGTTCAAAACTATGTTCAAAACTTTTATTTTATTGTAGAAAAGTTCGTTAGTTTTGAACATGTTTCTACTCTTTGTTTTTACTTTTTTATTTTTATTTTATTTTTTTGTTCATAACTGTTCAAAATGTTTAAATTTTCTACAATCTTTCTACAGTTTTTTGAACAATTAAAATATAATAATATTAATACTTTCATACAGTTTTGAACAAATTTTTAAAGCTTATTATTATGATTATTATTTTTTATAATTAAATTATAAATAATAATATATAAAAAAATTATTGCTTATTAAAAAGTGGTAACCTGTATATAATAATTTATTTAAATATTTTTTCTGAAAATTTGAGACAGGTTTATAGTATATGATATAATACAAAATATGGGGAAGTTTGATTTATTTAATAAATTTAATACAGCTGTCGTTATTATAGGAGAAAACAAAGAAACTGTTTTTACAAATAATGTATTCAAACGTATTTTTAAAGATTTTGAAAATATAAAAAAATTCTCTCACAAATTATACTATGAAGTTTGGGCACTTGATAGTAATAATGTAGAAGTTCATTCACCTATTCTGCAAGCTTTTAAGTCAAAAGAAGACTTCTCTGCCCACGTAATGTATCAAACATCAGCCAGTGAATATCAGTATTTTGACATGAATACTACTCATAAAGGCAAATATAATGTTGTTATTTTTACAGATGTTACTGCAAAAATAAAACTTGGAAATATTGAAAATCAAAACAAAAATCTTCTAAAAAAAGTAAACTCATTGGAAGAAGAAAATAAATCAATGAGTAAAATAAAACTTCAAGCACAATCTCAAGCCATGAAGCTTCTGTTATTAAATAATATTTCTAATATTATAAGAAGTTCTATTAATACTTCTGTAATATTAAAATCAGCACTAAAGGAACTTTCAGATATTTTTGGAGCATTTAGAGCTTATTATGCGGAAAAAGAAAAAGATATGTTTTTGATAAAAGAATCTACTGTTAAAAAAGAAATAAATAAAAAAATATCTTTTGATAAAGAAATAAATGAATATATAAATAAAAATAAGGTATCTTGTACAACCTGCAGAAAAGAATATAAAGAATCAGAACCTTTTAAAGAAAATGTGCAAAGAATAATTCTGCCTATTTACCATTTGAGTAATTTAATAGGTATAATAGTTCTTTCTACAAAACAAAAAATAAAATTAGACGATACATTAGAAGTATTGGAAGGTATTTCTTTTCAACTCGGTAATTCAATAATTCAATCCGAATTGTATAAGAAAAATGAACAAATGGTAAAAGATTTAACAAAAGCTCTGGAAGAACTTAAAACAACACAATTACAACTTATAAATTCTGAAAAAATGGCATCTCTCGGTCAGCTTGTTGCAGGAGTAGCGCATGAAATAAATACTCCGGTTGCTTCTATAAAATCAAATAATGAAATATCAAAAAAATTAATAAAGCAAATTAAAGATAATGAATTATCAGAATTGTTAGCAGAAACAAATGCAATAGATACTGAAGCAATAGAGAGAATAAACAGACTAGTTGTATCATTAAGAAAATTTGTCAGACTTGATGAAGCGGAATTGCAAGAAGCAGATATAAACAAAGAAATAGACTTAACTCTTGATTTGATACGTCATGAAACAAAAAATCGCATAAAAATAATAAAAAATTATGGTGCAATACCTCCGATAAAATGCTATCCAAATATGCTAAATCAAGTTTTCATGAATATTTTGGTGAATGCAGCGCATGCAATAAAAGAAGAAGGACAAATTACTATTGACACAAATTATAAAAATAAAAATTTGATAGTTAAATTTAAAGATAACGGATGTGGAATAAAAGAACCTGATAAAATTTTTGATGCCGGATATACAACAAAGGGAGTTGGTGTAGGAACAGGTTTAGGGCTTGCAATATCACAAAAAATAGTAGAAAAACACAAAGGAAAAATAAACGTAAAAACAAAAATTAATGAGGGAAGCGAATTTACTATTACTATCCCTAGTGAGTAATAATTATTACATTTTGTAAATAGATAATTATTAATATATATAAGCATTACAGACAAAAAATAATAAAAATAATAATTAATTTTTGTAAAAATATCTGGAAGAGTGAACACAAAAATGTAAAAATATGATATATTGATATAGCTAGGATTAAGTGTAAAAATTACCCTAAATCATAGAAATGTAACAAATTATTAACAAAGTCGAAAAAAAAAGCAATTTTAAAAAAAACAAATACTTTATATAACTGTGTAGAAGTTAGATAACCATGTTTACATTTGGAGGTAAAGTGTATGACAATTACAGTAAACAGCAAAAAGAAACAAGTAAAGAAAACTTTTCAGGAACTAATTAATGACCTGATGGGTTCCAGTTCCGAGAAAGTTCGTTATAACGCCGCTCGTGTTTTAGGCGAAATGGGCGATTCTAAGGCTGTTGAACCGTTAATTAATGTTCTTAAAAATGACAAAAACGGTTCTGTTCGTTTATACGCTGCTCGTGCATTGGGTGAATTGGGCGATTCAAAGGCTACAGAACATTTAATTGAATCTTTAAGAGAAGATAGAAATGTTGATGTTAGAGTTCGTGCTGCTCGTGCATTAGGCAGACTTGGCGGTAAAATTGTTGTTGAGCCGCTTGTTGAAGCTTTAAACGATGAAAATTCACAAGTTTGTATTACTGCAACAGATGCTCTTATTGAAATAGGTGATGTTGCAACAGATGCTTTAATGAAATCTCTTGATCACGAAAAAGTTAACGTAAGATGTGATGCAACTCGTGCACTGGGTGAAATCGGAAACAAAAAATGTGTTGATAAGATTATCAATATGTTGTATGACGAATGGGTAAACGTAAGAATATATGCTGTAACTTCATTAGGTAAATTAAATGATAAAAAAGCAGTTCCGGCACTTATTGATGTTATGAAAAACCGTTCTGAAAACGACTTAGTCAGAGCAGGTGCAGCTGCAGCTCTTGGTGTTCTTCGTGACCAAAGAGCTTTGCTTCCTTTAAGAGAATTGATTATGGAAGCAGAAGAGCTTGGAGAACTTGAAGACACTGCTCTTAAATCATTTAAGAAAATTATGGCTGCTAACTGGCAAGCAATTCCGGGTGCAACTCAACAAAAGAAACCGGCAGCTGTATAAAATAATAGATTTTAAAAAATAATAAATTTTAATAACACGGGGTCATGGCCCCGTGTTTTTGATTGAAAAATTATTACTGAAAAAACTTTTGCAGTTATGATTGGTATTTCCAATAATTTAAAATAAATAAGTCTGATTTTTTCAATAAATAATTTGGGAAAAATTGTATAGTAATCATGTTTATTATATTATTACTCTATTATCGTAAAATGCAGTAGGATGTTTATATGTAGAAATATAAAAATGTAACAATGTAAAAGAAAAAGATGAGAATATTGAATTAATAGCAAAGGAGGAAAATTAAGATGAAAAACATGCTAAAAGGTCTTTGTGTACTGTCATTACTTGTACTTTTTTCTGCAACCGCAAATGCAGCCGGCATGATTAAAGATTATCATGCGTACAGAATAAAGGATCAAAACATAAGAACGGTTGTGCCTGTTGTAGATAATATTTTAAGTAATGAAGTCTCAATAAAGAAACTTGCAAGAAATGCATATTATGCAACATATGGTGATGAACACTATTATATGAAATTCTATCCGGCTTTGCATGATACGGATGTATATATTGTGACAGACGGAGAATATGACAAAGAAAAAAATGATGTTACAGAGTTCTTTAAAAGTCAAAATTACAAGTATGAAACACTTGAAGATAAAGAAGCTTATAAAGAATATAAGTTTGATTTTATAGATTATGCAAGATCAGGTGCTTTAGATGGTTTATTCACTCTTCCTGACGGTTTAAAACCGCTTAAAAAAGGTATGAGTAAAATAAATGATAAATTATCAAAAGGAAATGAAAAAACTTCTGCTATTCCGTATTCGGAAGACAATGATCCGATTGATTTAACTTGTATTGATTCGGAAAAATTTTATAATGCAGATGCCGATGTTACAGTTACAGTTAATGAATATCGTTTGAAAAATAAAGAAAATAAATACGTTCATGCATTTGAATATATTGTTAAAAACAATTCAAATTCTAATATAAAAGTAGAAAAAGTTTATTCAGAAAGACTTGCAGGATTAAAAGATATTACAACATCAACATTTGTTGATATGGATAGATTAGATGTAGCAGATAACTTAGGTGTTCCGCTAGCTGTTGCTACCGGCGGTTTGTCACTTGGTTTTACTGTTGCAAACAATGTTAGACTTGCAATGGTAATCAAGGAAGCTACAAGATTTGCTCATTCGTTACCTGAAAATTATGACCTAAAGGCAAACTCTTCAATGAGAATACTTTGTTTAAAATTTAAAGATGACCCGCAACCGCTTCAATTTACGATAAATAAACTTGGTCAAACATACAATTTCGCATATTAATAAAATTGTCTAAATTTAATATCGGGTTGAGTAATTTTTATTCAACCCGATATTTTTATCTGTTATTTTATTGTCTTAATTATTCATCCATGTTTTTCAAATATAATTCTTCGATTAATACACAAGCGTCTGCAGCTATTGCAGGAGCGAATATTGCACCGACTGCACCAAAATATTTTGCACAAACAAATAAGAATATATAAATAACTATTGGGTGAAGATCCATAAATTTACCAAAAACATAAGGTTTAACAAAATTATTTTCTGCAAATTGTGCAAATAGAAAAATTAAAGCGGTTAATATAACTATTGTCCAACCCAGTTTATATGTTACAGCCAAACAAATAACTAAAGCAATAGCCGGACCCACAATAGGGACAATATCTAGAACTGCAGAAATACATCCTAATATAACTGCAGAATCAACTCCAAGTAATAAAAGTCCAACAAGTACAATTAATCCGACGCTTGCAGATGCGATGAATTGACCTGATACAAATCTGCTTAATTTTTCTTCAGAAATATTAAATATTTCTCTCATTCTTCCTCTTGAATTTTTAGGGAAAAATCTCATAATTGCATTCAAAATTTTATCTCTGTCTACAATTAAAAAATAAGTAAAAATTAATGCAACAAACAGGTATAATCCACCTTTTGAAATACTTGTAATTGATGCAAGCAAGCCACCTGAATTAGCAAATTCTTGAACAACCGGAGAATTCATAATAAAGTCTTCAACTTTATCAACATATTGAGGATATTGAGCAGCAAGATGTGCAAGTTCATTACCTCCGATAATTATAATCGGCAGGAACATTAATAAAAGTCCGCCGACGAATCCGCCAAATACAATTGCAGCTGCAACATTTCTGCTGCATTTTTTTTCTAATTTGTCTACTATAGGATTCAATGCACAAGCTACAACATAAGTAACAAAGAACATTAAAGCTATATCTGTTATTGTAAAAAGACATACTGTATAAATAATAACTCCCAACAAAAAGATAAAGTTTTGTGAGTTACCGATTTTTTGAAACATGTTTTCCATATAAACTCTCCTTTTCAACCATAATGCAAAATAATAGTACTTCTTTTCTATTACTTAATTCAACATATTGTATGATAACATAAAATAATCCAACATATCAAATTTAAAGTGAGTGTTAACTATTTTTATTTAATCAGAATTTATCTCGGACAGTATTGCGCCCTATGGGAGAGGGTTGGGGTGAGGGGTTAATTTATAACTAACAAAAAGCAGGCAGAATCTCATAACTTCTGCCTGCTTCTGTTTTAACTAATTCGTAATTGGCAATTTATCGGTTATTGCGCAAGTTCACCGGTATAAAATCCCATAAGATTTGCCAAACGATGCTGCTTTTCTACAGCTTTTTCAATGTTTTTCTTGATTTCATCAAGTTCTCTTAGTAATGTTTTTAGATCTTTACGTCGATTGCTCTCTAGGCGTACCTCCTTATTAACTGCGGTCTGATTGCTTTCTGCCGCTTCACTTAAGTCTACCTCAAGCCAGTTTGGCGAAAAGCATTTACTATTAAATTCTTTTTTTGACATACAATATCCCTCAATTTAGTAATTTTTTAAAATTATTTTGTAATTTATACAGTTCTAAACTTGTTTACAAAATTCGATACAAACCAAGAAATGTTAGAAATAAAATTTTTACATTCCTTGTATTCCTTTCTGATTCTTTGAAACTCTTCGGAATTGAAATCGAAACTTGTCATTTCCGAATACTCGATCATCATTTCGTGTTCATCCAAATGTTTCATTACATACTCCTTCTGATTAAATTGTCTGCTTACCGATTTTAAATATTCCCTAAAAAACAACTATGTTTGATTAACACTTCATTTCTTTTTGCTTACATATTTGTTATCGGCATAATTTTCAAAAACTTTAGGATTTTTGAAAGAACTGTTACAATTCGTTACAAAATAAGACTTAAATCCTTTATTTTTGGGATTATTAGATATTAAAAAAACCTTTTACCGCTTTATAAATATCTTTTATTACCGGTGTATTTGATAAAACTAAATCGCTTTTGTATTTAAAGTCAATTGGAGCATCCGGATTTTTTTCTAAAAAGGCGCTAAATTCGGCATCATCAAAATATCCGTCTCCGCATCTGATATACCTGTTATCATCAGGTTTAATATCTTGGTAGAACTGTTTATCAAACGCTAAAGCTTTTTTTTGATAATTGTAGACATTATAATCTGCTAGATTTGAAAATAATTGTCTTTCAATGCTATACATGTATTACCTCTTTTTTATATACTCTGCTCTATATATGTAAAGTTATTTTTTTATAAAAAATTGACTGTTTTTTATAATAGTTGTTACAAAACTTAAACATATAATTAAGCGGAAAAAATATAATAAAAAAGGACATCACGATGTCCTTGAAATGGTAAGTATATTAAAATTTTCAGATTTTCTAAATCATTAACAAAGCAAAGAATATGCCTGACAAGCGATAATTCACTTAATCACCTGTTCACTTGCTCACCGGCTCACCGGCGATAATTCACTTTGTTTATTATAGATAATTTAGCAAACTCATATTCATTGTAGCTGCTGCTACCTGCAAGCTTGCTTGATATGAGTATTGCGCCTGCATCCATTTAGAAGCAGCATCTGCAATATCAATATCCTGCATAGAAGATAAATAAGATGTTAAATTTTCAGTGTTTGTTTCCAGAGTGGACTCTGTCATTTCCAATCTGTTGTAAACACCGCCAAATTTGGTTTGTTCAGTAACTATTTCGTTATGAGAATTACTAAACATATCCAATGTTGAAGACATCTTTTTATATCCTGCAGTTTCGGCATCTGGGTCTTTTGCATCCTTTGCATCTATTACTTCCTGTATAGAATTACTTAAAAGCTTTAGAGCACCCATAACACCTGAGTAGTCTTCTTTTGCTGTCAAATCGGCAGCATCACCGGTATATTTATTACCTTTTTTATCTACATATATTGTTTCACCCGTTGATTCATCAGTTTGCGGATAATATTTTGTACCTGTTGAATCAGCAAAGTAAGAATCATAAAATCCAAATACTTTATCACCGGTTGTATTAATTACTTCAAAAACACCATCCGCAACTTCAGTTTGTCTGATATAATCAGGATTTTCGTGTGGTGTACCATGATAAAGAATATTTCCGTTTTCATCTATTTCATACGGAGTTAATTTTGTATTAGCTCCACCAAAAATAAAGTTGTCATTAAATTGTGTATTAGCTAAATCAACCATTGTTTTAGCTATTTCATCTATTTCAACTTTTAAAGCTTTAAGAGATGAATTTCCGTAAGTTCCGTTATTAGCTTGAACAGCTTTATCCCAAGCTTGAGTAAGGTAACTTCCTGCTAGCTCCATTAAGTCATCTAATGTATCAAGCTCTTCCATGCCAAGCTTAACGTTTTGGTCAAAAGTATTTATTTGACCGATTTGTCTGTTTGTATTAACTATATTAACCGCTGCAATCGGGTCATCAGTAATATTCATAACTTTTTTACCTGATGCCAGTTGTTGAGTTATTCTGTTGTAGTTTGCTTCATTCCTTTGAATGTCAGCTGTTAACATGTTATAACGAGCTGTTGTTGAGATACGATTTGAATACATAATGTTACCTTCCTAGTGTCATTAAAGTATCAAGACAAGAGTTAACTACATTAAATACCTGTGCAGCAGCAGCATATGCTGTTTGGTATTTAACAAGGTCTACTAACTCTTCATTTAAATCAACTCCATATGCTGAATCCAGTTGATTTTCAAGAGAATCAACCACGTCGCATTGAGTATCATATAGTGATTTAACATTATCACCTGCAGAAGCAATTTTACCAAGCATTGATGTGTAAAAATCTTCTACGGACATTCCGTTTAAATCTGGTTGTTTTTCGTTACGTGTTCCCATCATAGAAACTACGTTTTGAGCATTTCCTACGGCATTTTCATCAAAATACTTAGGATCATCAAAGTATGCGCAGCTTATATTCCAAATACCGTCAGTTGATAATAAATTATCAGAAACCTTAATATTTGCGGCAGTTATTCCGGTTGTTGTTTCATTACCGTCTCCGTCATAGCATGCAAATATCCAATTGTTATCATATGTATCTGTTAAGTGGTTTGTATTAGCCGGATCTATGCAATAAGCACCGTCTCTTGTGTTAAAATCATTAAACACTTTAGCAATAACACCGGCCAGTTTATCTAAACTTGCTTGAACCGTTCCTGCGTTTGTTTCACCATCATCGTAATCTGTTGCAGAATGAATCAAACCGCCTAATGCTCCGCCGGTGATTATTGAGTTTGCATTTTCAACAATTTTACCGCCGTCATTGTCAACAATACTCAGAACAGCGTTTTCACCTGTCCATTCGTCAGGATATTTAATACCATGTGCTTCGCAATAATGTTTTGCAGTTTCAATATCAAGTTTGCCTGTAACAGTAGCACCTTTTACTAAAGCTTGATTGCCTGTATAAACAGAAACAGAGCCGTTTGGTTTTTCATCAACGGTTATATCAACAAATTGAGCAATGTCATGAAGAATTAAATCTCTTTGGTCAAGAAGGTTATTAGCTGTTAATGTTCCTGTCTGAGTTGTTTGAAGAGCTTTGTTAACAGCTGCCAGTTCTTCAAGAGAGTTGTTTAATTCTCTATATTGAACGTATATTTTAGAGTTTTTTAATGCTTCTTCGCTGCTTCCGTCACCCAGAGCCTCACCTGTCAATTTGCTCAATTGAACGCTTTTTTCATTCATTAATGCTGTTAATGATTTTGATGTTTCAATAAAGTTGGTCCTTGCAGTAGAACTTGCAGGATATTCCTGAAGGTTATTTAATGCTTCATAGAATTTACTTAAAGCAGAATCTAATCCGGTTCCTTCTAAATCATCAAAAATATCAGCAAGTTCGTCAAGATTTCCGAGTTGTTGTTCCAGCTTATTTTTCTGAGAAAGCTGTTCTCTGTAATAGTTATTTAGGTAATCATCATTATAACGCATTACGTTAGCAATTTTTACACCGCCGTTTGCACGAACCTGATTTGCGGGGTTATCACCTATTTGACCTGCAATATTTCTTGCTTGCAAGTTAACACGTTGTTTGTGGTAACCTTCAGTGTTCATGTTTGAAACGTTATGTGATACAACGCTTATAGCCTTTTCATTTACCGATAGCGCGCCTGCGCTTATATTTAATGATGATAATAAGTTCATTTATCTTTGCCTCATTAGATTTCTTCGCTTACGGTCCACATATTAATATCATGTGTATCTGTTTTGCCTGCTCCGTTATAATAACTTCCTTGTGGAGCGAATGCATCTATAATCGTTTCCAACATCTTGTTAGTAATTATAATGCCATGCTTCAATAATTCCACATTTTGGTTATTAAGTAACGTGATTTCAGGAATTAATTTACAAATCTTTACCTTTCTGTCTTCTAATTGTTTAACGAAATCCTGAGCATTTTGTTCAGCAAATTCGATAAACTCTGTCATATTGCAGTTTTTGCCGGTTATCTCTACCGAAAGAGTTTCTCTTTTTTTATTTAACTTTACTATTTTATCATTTAAAGCCAAAATTTTGTTATCGAGAACTCCTAAATCATCCGAACGTGATTTTTTTAAGATATCTCTTTTTTGAGAAAATAACTCTTTTAGCTCTGTATATGCTTCAAGTTCTTTGTCTAGGATTTCTATTAAGTTTTGTATATTTTGCGTGGTCATTTTGTTTCCTTTTATTTGTTGGGTTTACCTAACCTGCTTTTTTATTTATTGTGCGGTGCGGTGCACCGCACCCTACTTTTGACTCAGTCACCCGTTCACTTGCTCACCTATACTAGAACAGATACCTGATAAATCTGTTAAATATACCTTCGTTCTGGCTTCTTGATACCGAACCTCTGCCGGATAGAGCAAATTGAAGATTTGATACGTTGTATGAATATATTTCACCGTCTACGTTTAACCAACGGGGATCAACAACTCCTGTAACTATGAAATCAACTCTTTCATTACCGTTAACAAGTGTTTTCTTACCTTGAACAGATAAATTACCGTTAGGAAGCTGCTGAACAACTTGGCATGCTATTCTGTCACCCATGCTTAATGCTCGTTGGCCTTGAGCAGAGTTTGAAACTTCGTTTGAACCTCCATATCCGCCTGTATCTTTAAGCTTATTCAAATGGAACCATTCTTTCAAGAATGATGTAAATGAGTCAGTTGTATTTGATTCTTTTGCTGAAGAATATGTTAAATTATCACTAACTGAAACATTTTCAGACATTCTTATTGATATTAAATCACCTATTTGGTGCGCTTGAACTCCGCCGAACAGTGAACGCGGCGTTCCCTGATAATGCTGTTGAGCACCAAGAACAAAGAGGGACTCGGCATTGACAGCAAGTGGAAAAGCTATCATCACTACAAATGTTATTATAGCGATTAAGTGATTGAGTGATTGAGTAATTAAGCGAGTTTTAAACTTACTTCTTATAATATCTCTCATTTTATTCTTTATATTCATTTATCTTTCCTCTTGTTCCCTTAAATCTTTTTGTGTCCGGTTAAAATCCAAACTACTTTGTTCTTTTATTTGTTGGGTTTCACCCAACCTACTTTTTTTATTTATTTTCCGGTGCGGTACACCGCACCCTACTTACTGTCATTGCGAGGACGATTAGTCCGAAGCAATCCAGCTCATCATTAACTATATTTTTTCTATCTCATATGCATACAAGTATTCATATTCTCTTCTGTAATCTTTATAAAAAGAAATATAATATTTTAGTCCATCATACGAATAATAGTATCCGTCAACCGTTCCTTCGATATTATCAAAAACTTTGATTTTTACTTTATCTCCAAGCTCAAATTCTGTTGTAATATTCATACTATTTATTCTCCTATCGTTTGATGCCAATAATGTTGGGTTTCTCTAAACCTACTATTTTCTTTATATTTCACTTGTTCACTCGATCACTTGTTCACTCAATCACCTATATCAACACAACCATTCCGCTATAACACTTCTACCATACAGCATTCCGTATTTTATGTCATCATCTGTTATATTGAACTCTCCTACTGATTCAGCACATTTTCTCACGTCCGCTACATCGATTCTGTCCATAAGCGAAGGTGTTGATGATGTTTTAACTCCGCTTGGAGATTCAGGTTTTTCTTGAACCTCTTCAGCAGGTTTAAGATTTTTGTTTGATTTAAATGCATTTAATGCACTAAATTGTTGAACCGGTGTTGTTTGTGTTTTAATTATTTCCATTTTTATCCTTTATTTTTGGTGCAAATAATTGCACCCTACATATTTTATAATTCACTTGTTTACTTGACTAAATGTTCCATTTGTCTGTATATCTGATCTGCAAATCCAAATGAAGTTCTCGGATTGTTTGCTAAATCTCTTCCCATTTGTTGAAACATTATACCTTTGAAGGCTTCTTCGTATTTATTATCGTTACCGAACAAGCCGTTTTCTTCTTTATCTACAGTTTTATCCATTTCCTGAAGCATTTTTGTTATAAATATAGATTCAAATTCAGTTGCAACCTTTTTTAATTGAGTTTTTTCATCACCTGAATTTTTAATCTGGTTATATAATTCTTGATCGGCATTAACCGTTCTGGCATGGTTAAGTCCATGTTTAATTAAATCTATTGTTCCCGAATGTATATCACCTGCTTGTGAAATTGTCATCTTGCTTCCTTTTTATTTATTGGGTTTTACCCAACCTATTTTTTTTATTGTCCGGTGCGGTACACCGCACCCTACTTTTTGTTTGTTTGTCTTCCCCGACTTACTTTTTCACTTAATCACCTGTTCACATGCTCACTTGCTCACCTTTATATAATTACCAGTTCTGCCTGCAAACTTCCTGACTTTTTCAGTGCCTGCAATATTGAGATTAAGTCAACCGGTGCAACGCCTATTGAGTTTAATGCTCTTACTAAGTCATTAAGATTACTGTTTGCACTCATTTCTACTAACCTTCCGGGTGCTTTTTGAATATCTATATCAGCGTTTTCAAAACCTACTGTAGCACCGTTTGAAAATTCATTCGGTTGAGAAACCGCATTATGAGAAGAAACGGTAACCGTTATATTACCATGTGCAACTGCTGCAGGAAGAAGTTTTACATCAGAACCGATTACAACCGTTCCGGTTCTTTCGTTTACAACAACTTTAGCTTTTTCAGCAGTTGGAGTTACATCAAGGTTTTCAATTATTGATATAAAAGAAACTCTGTCATTTTGGAATTTTTCAGGAATTTGAACTTTGACTGAACTTCCGTCAATTGCACGAGCCGGTGCAATTCTGGATATAGAATTTGCGATTCTTGAAACAAGAGTATAATCTGATTTATCAAGCGATAATGTTATTGTACTTTCATCGCCTATCTCGGTATAAATGTCTCTTTCAACGATTGCACCTCCGGGGATTCTTCCTGTTGTGGTAATAGCATTTCTCATAGAAGAACCGCCCGCAGATTTAGCTATACCGCCTACAGTCAGAGGACCTTGTGCAACAGCTACTGCTTCACCGTTTGGAGCTTTAAGTATTGTTTGAACAAGAACGCCGCCTTCTAAGCTTTTACAATCTGCAATTGCTGAAACTGTAACATCAATTTTGTCTCCGTTTTTTGCAAACGGTGGAACATTTGCAGTTACAATAACAGCTGCTGATGCACCTTTTTGGATATAGTTTTCTTGTTCAATCACAGTACCCAAATTTCTTAAAAGCATTTTATTAGTAATTTGTGTAGAACGTGAGTTATCGCCTGTCCCCGGTAAACCAACTACAATTCCGTATCCGACAAGCTGGTTTTCTCTTACTCCCTGAATATGAGCAATATCCATTAAACGAACCGTTGCTGCATTAACCGGCGATAAGCCTATTGTCATCATCAATATTAAAATTGTAGCTATAAATTTTTTCATCTCCGCTCCCCAAGTTTTTTGCTTTATTTTTTAAATATTTACGAGAATTCTGTTTTCTCCGATAATTTTTCCGTTATAAACTTTTTTATAGTTTTTATTTTCTACGTTTATATAATCACCTAACATTCCGTCAGACATTGCTGTTCCGTCTACAGATATCATTACCGAACCGTTTGAAACAAAAAATACTCTTACATCCGCATTTCTTGCTACATCAGGTTTCATTTTTACAAATCTTTTATCAATGACTTCACCTTTTTGAAATATTTTTTTAGTAGTTATTTCTTTATCAAGCATTGAACCGTCCAATACATAATCCGCTCTGTTTGCAACATCTATTTTTTTTACTTCTGTGCATTCTTTCGTTAATGTTTGTTCACGATTTATAAAATCACTTGCAACTAATACATCTTTATAAACGCTTGTTTGTGCAGGAAGGTTCAAAGTTCTTATGAAAGCCCCGTTAACATATACATCGACTCTTTTAATATCGCGCGGAAGAATTTTATCTCCGCCTGCGGAGATTTTGTAACTCACTCTGCCGTCAGGCAATTGTAAATCCGCAAAAGGGGTCGCTGTTATTTTAACTTGAACATCTCCGTTTATAATCTTTTTATAGTTATTCTCAAATAATCTTGCTACATCAATTTTAACTTTGCTTGATGAGATTACTTGAGCTTGAACGGAAGGTGAAATAAATAATAGAAATAATATCAAAGCAAAAGCTTTTGTTGGGTTAAAAACCCAACCT
>CAMORE010000033.1 GCA_946623365.1 uncultured Acinetobacter sp. | reverse complement strand
TCTTGGTAATCACTCTTTGTCATACCTCTTTGTCCCGGAGATGTCGGATTAATTTTACGAATTGCCATTTTCTTTTCTCCTATTATTATCTTTTTTGGCTTTTTACTGTTGGGTTACACCCAACCTACATTCCTCATTTAGTTATAAGAGTTAAGTTATTAAGTTAATAAGAATTTAAAAAGACTTATTCACTTATTCACTTGCCAGTTATATAGCAGTAAGTTCTTCGATTGGGTCACCTTCAACAGTAACTATTGCTTTCTTTGAAGAATCAGTTCTGCCAAACTTCATACCCATTCTTTTTTCGTGAGAAGGCATATAAACAGTTTGCACCTTCTTAACTTTTCTGCCGGGGAAAGCTAATTCCACAGCTTGTGCTATTTCAACTTTAGTTGCATCTTTTTGAACTTCAAAAGTGTACTTTCCTAAAGCTGTTGCCATCATTGATTTTTCTGTAATGATAGGCTTTTTAATTACATCATATAATCTTTCTTTGTTTGTCTTATCTTTACTCATTTGTTTTTTCCTTTACTTTTTCGGGTTAACCCCTTGCTCGACACATCGTGCCACCCTCTCCGAAAGGTGAGGGAAAAGTTTACATTTAACTATTTAAGTCTTTCTGTAACATCATTTACAGCCTTTTCAGTCATTACAACAAAATCAGCTTCAAGTAAGTCTTTTACATTTAAGTTTGATGGTAACAATAACTTGATTGAAGGAATATTACCTGCTGCCAAACCTAAAAATTTATTTTCATCAGCATTAGTATCTGCGATAACTAAAATCTTGCCGGATAAATTTAATGATTTTATTATTCCTGCCATCAATTTTGTTTTTGGTTCAGTTATAGCTGAGAAGTCTTTTACAACAACCAGTTGTTCTTCTCTGGCGCTGAGCGCAGATTTTAGAGCTAATTTTCTTGCTTTTTGCGGCATATTGATTTCAAAACTTCTTGGTTTTGGACCAAATACAACACCGCCGCCGGCAAACAACGGAGAACGAAGTGAACCTGCTCTGGCACGACCGGTACCTTTTTGTTTCCATGGTTTCTTTCCGCCGCCTGATACTTCTGCTCTTGTTTTTGCAGATGCAGATCCTTGTCTTGCATTATTTAATTGTCTTCTTAGCGCTAAGTGCATTACATGCAGATTAGGTTCAACACCAAACACTTCTTTTGCTAAAGTAATTTCACCTAATGCTTCACCATTTGTGTTTAATAATTGTTTTGACATTTTTATTTTTCCTTTTGCTTTCCGTCTACCCCTTGTCCTTACGGGCTTTATATGGCAGAAGCGGGTTTTTGTTTCATTTTATTTTATTTTATGTTAATCTTTATCCGCCTGTGCAATCAAAGATTGCTTCGTTCCTTCGCTTACGCTCCGTCACAACGGCGGTATCGTAGTGTTTCGTCCCTGCTTGCATTTGCATCCGCAAACGCAACACCGGACTCGCACCGGCTACACAATTAATTCCATTTAGTTCTTGTAGGAACAATTGTAACCAATCTTCCTTCACATCCGGGGACAGAGCCCTTAATCAAAACTAAACCGTTTTCAGCATCAACCTTTACAAGTTTTAGTTTTGTAATTGTAACTCTTTCGTTACCCATGTTTCCGGCCATTCTTTTCCCCTTGATAACACGAGAAGGAGTTGTACCTGCGCCTATAGAACCCGGTTCTCTGTGATTCTTTGAACCATGTGCCATTGGTCCTCTTCCAAAGTTCCATCTTTTTACAGTACCCTGGAAACCTTTACCTATTGAAGTACCTGTTACATCAACTTTCTGTACATCATTAAGAACTGATAAGTCTAATTCTTGACCAACTTTATAGTCAGCAGGGTTTTCTACCCTGAACTCTTGCAAATGTCTGAAATTTTCCAAACCGTTTTTCTTAAAATGACCTATTTCAGCCTTTGTTAAATGTTTTTCCTTAGCTTCTATAGTACCAACCTGTATTGCGTTGTAACCGTCAGTTTCAACTGTTTTTACTTGAGTTACGACAGTCTTACCAACTTGAATTACAGTAACAGGAACTGCCAAACCTTCAGAATCAAAGATTTGAGTCATTCCAACTTTTTTACCTATTACACCTAATGTCATGTGTTTTTCCTTTCCGACATAAATACACACAGATTAACCTGATGTAAATTATGCCTTTCATCTTGCGAGCGCTACCTAATAGTCTCTTTACCTTTAGGGGTTTTCACCCTCCGCCTTACCCTGACGTCGTAGTTCACATTATATGCATAATGCTATTATTAAATTTTCAAATTCCGGCTTCAATACAAAGTAAAAATTATAATTTTACTTCAATATCAACACCTGCAGGTAAGTCTAATCTACTCAATTCTTCCGTAGTTTGTTGAGTAGGTTCGTAAATATCGATAATACGCTTATGAGTTCTAATCTCAAAGTGTTCACGTGATTTTTTATCAACGTGCGGTGAACGTAATACACAATAAATACGTCTTTTAGTTGGTAAAGGAATAGGTCCGGCTACTTTAGCGTCTGTTCTTTTTGCAGTTTCTACGATCTTTTCAGCTGAAACATCAACTAACTTGTGTTCGTAAGATCTTAAACAAACTCTAATTCTTTGTCTTTTTGAATCTGTTGCCATTGTTTTTTCCTTTATTTTTGTATTAACATATCCGGTCGGTAATCAACCTATACTCGGCATCACACCTTGTTCTGCCGATTCGGGTTTCCGCACCGCGCTATTACTTTCGACTATAGCATTTAAATCGTAAACCAAACAAAAATAGGTGTCAACAGGGGAGAATAAATATTTTGGACGAAGTCAAAAATATTTACAAAAATTTACAAAAATCAAAAATCTTTCCGATTTTTATTCAAAGCTTTACCATAGTTTATGTTTGCTCTAAAATTAGAATAGTGGATAGTTTTACTCGGAGAAAAAAATGAAATATTCGGAATATTCCGTAGTT
This sequence comes from uncultured Acinetobacter sp., assembly GCA_946623365.1. Lineage (GTDB taxonomy): Bacteria > Cyanobacteriota > Vampirovibrionia > Gastranaerophilales > Gastranaerophilaceae > CAG-196. The sequence goes on along the minus strand of CAMORE010000033.1, from coordinate 15,696 downwards.
GTAGTAGGGAGCGGTGCAGCAGGATTGTACGCAGCTCTCAAAATATCTCAGAATTTAAAAGTTCCGGAAGGGATACTCTTAATTTCCAAATCTTCTTTGGGAAACAGTAATTCACGATATGCTCAAGGCGGAATCGTTGGAGTTGTTCACCAGAATCCTCTAGATAGCGTCGAATCGCACGTAAAAGATACGCTAAAAGCCGGCGCCGGATTAAGTGATGAGATAGTTACTAAACATATATCACAGGCTTCAGATGAAGTAATAAATAATTTAATAACAAATGGCGTTTCCTTTGACACTAATGACGACGGAGATTTAACATTTACTCTGGAAGCTGCCCACAGCATAAGAAGAATATTACACTCCGGAGGCGACGCGACAGGCAAAGGCATTACCGAATCACTTATTGAAGCAGTCACAAAAGATTCAGGAATTCACGTTCTCGAAAATACAATGGCGGTTGAGATTCTTGTATCCGCACAAAAAGAATGCAAAGGTATAATAATATATAATAATGTAACGGGTGAACACGAAATAATATATTCATCTGCAGTAATTCTTGCAACAGGCGGGGTCGGACAAGTTTATAAATATACAACAAATCCTAACGGTGCAACCGGCGATGGCATAGCATCCGCATATGAAGCTGGAGCCATAATTCAGGATATGGAATTTATACAATTCCATCCTACAGCGCTGGCATTAAGTCCGGAAAGTCAAAATCGATTTTTAATATCGGAAGCAGTCAGAGGAGAAGGTGCTAAATTAATTAACCATAACGGAGAAGAATTTATGGTTAAATATAGTGATAAAAAAGAGCTGGCGCCAAGAGATGTTGTTACAAGAGCTATTTATGCAGAAATGAAAAAAGAGGATTCTTCAAACGTTTATTTAAATGCCTCAATTATAGACAAGACAAAACTTCTTAAACGTTTCCCGACAATATATGCCAGATGTAAAGAGAATGGAATAGATATTTCAAAAGATTTAATTCCTGTAGCTCCTGCTGCTCATTACACTATGGGTGGGATTAAGGCAGAAATATGCGGGAAAACGAGCATCAAAGGTTTATATGCAATCGGAGAAACCGCTTGTACAGGACTTCATGGTGCAAACAGACTTGCCAGCAATTCACTTTTGGAATGTGTGGTTTGTGCATATGAACTTGCAGATTACTTGTCTTTCGCAAATTTAGAAATTCCTAAAAAAATTGATGACGGAATTCGCAAAATGATTGATGTGTACTCTCGCTCAATTAGCGGAAAAGAATACGACTATAATAATCTTAAGTCAAAACTAAAAGATATTATGTGGGAAAATGTCGGAATAATAAGAACAGAAGAATCATTATTAAAAGCAAGCTCTGAAATAAAAGCGCTTCAAGATAATTTTAAACGAAGAAGAAAATGTATGAGTCAGGGCGAATATGAATACAGGAACATGCTGACTATTGCATCTATAATTACACAAAGCGCTCTTGAAAGAAAAGAGTCCAGAGGTGCACATTGCAGAAGCGATTATCCGCAAGCTGATAAAACTCGTGCCATGCATTCAAACATTGATAAATTAAGTGATAAGGGGATTTACTATGTTAAATAATTTTTATATAGAGGAACACATCAAGAATGCTTTACAAGAAGATATCGGTTTTGGAGATATTACAACCGATTACCTGACAACAGAAGAAGATGTTATGTCATGCACCCTTAACACAAGAGCCGACGGAATATTTTGCGGGAAAAATGTTTTTGAAACAGTCTTTAAAATTCTTTCTCCTAAAATTAATATAAAATTTTATTTTAATGATGGCGACAGAATTCAAAAAGGTGATAAAATTGCAGACATAAGCGGACCTGCCAGATACATTCTTATGGGAGAGAGAACTGCACTCAACTATGTTCAGAGAATGAGCGGTATTTCAACAGAAACAAATAAATATCAAACTGCCATTGGTGAATACAAAGCCAAAATAGTTGACACGAGAAAAACTACTCCGGGGTTCAGAGCTTTTGAAAAATATTCCGTTAAAATCGGAGGCGGTGCTCTTCACAGATTTAATCTTTCAGACTGCGCTATGATTAAAGACAATCATATTAAATTTTCTGGCTCACTTACAAACGCAGTTAAAAAATTAAAACAAAATATATCACACGCGCATAAAATTGAAGTTGAGTGTGACACTATTACACAGGTTAAAGAAGCTCTCAATTGTAATGTAGATATAATTATGCTTGATAATATGACATTAGATGAAATGACAGAATGCGTAAAACTAATTAACGGAAAAGCAATCGTAGAAGCAAGCGGAAATGTAAATTTATCGACCGTACACGACATTGCATCAACGGGTGTAGATATTATCTCATCCAGTGCAATTGTTGCAAAAGCTCCTACTCTGGACTTAGGCTTAGATATGTAAACGCTATGCAGCCCCTGCAATTTGACCTAATTGTATAAGACTTTGAATTGTTGTATCATACTCAATTTTATCGCTTGTGGATTGAAGTAAAAATGCATCAATATCATTCATCATTGCAATTGCCTTATCGCAATTCGGATCCGAACCTTTTACATATGCTCCTATATTGATTAAATCCTCATTTTTTCTGTGAACAGCAAGAAGATTTCTTAATGCACCTGCTGCGGCACGGTGTTCCTTTGTAGTAACATCACCCATTACACGACTTAAAGATTGTAATACATCTACTGCCGGATAATGATTTTTGTGCGCCAAGTCCCTTGATAAAACGATATGACCGTCTAAAATACTTCTCGCAGTATCAGATATCGGTTCATTAAAGTCATCACCTTCTACTAAAACTGTATAGAGTCCCGTAATTGTACCTTTATCATTCGTACCCGCTCTTTCCATAAGTTTTGGCATAAGAGCAAAAACAGAAGGTGTGTATCCTCGTGTTGCCGGAGGTTCGCCAATTGCCAATCCGACTTCTCTTTGTGCCATGGCAATACGGGTAACCGAGTCTAACATAAATAAAACATCCATACCCAAATCTCTGAAATATTCAGCTATTGAAGTTGCAACAAATGCAGCTTTTATTTTTACCAGAGACGGCTGCTCTGATGTTGCTGCGATTACAATAGAACGCTGCATTCCTTCAGGGCCGAGTATTTCTTCAATAAATTCTTTTACTTCTCTTCCTCGCTCGCCAATAAGAGCAATTACATTCAATTGTGCTGATGTATTTTTAGCCATCATACCTATTGTCGTACTTTTCCCGACTCCTGAGCCGGCAAAAATACCCATTCTTTGACCTTTGCCTACTGTCATAAAACCGTCTATTGCTCTGATTCCCAACGAAAGAGGCTCTGAAATACGTTTTCTTTTTAACGGATTTATAGCATCTGCTACAGTAGAACGATACTCGGAAAATTGTATTTCCCCAAGATTATCAATTGGTCTTCCCAGTCCGTCTAAAACTCTTCCGATTAACTGGTTTCCGACTCCTATTTTCATTGCACCGCCGGTATTTACAACAAGCGCTCCGGGGCGGATTCCATCAGGTGATGCAAGCGGCATAAGAAGAATTTTATCTCTTTTAAATCCAACTACCTCTGCCATAGTAGGTTCACCGCCAAAATCATTATATATATAACATAAATCGCCTATCGATGACTTTGGGCCGTCTGACTCTATTGTCAAACCTATAATCTCGGTAATTTTTCCGATTTCTTTAATCGTTTGCGTTCTCTCAATTATATCGAGATATTTTTTTTTATCCCATTCCATTATTGCCGCCTGTTATCATTTTTTGTGCAAGCTCTCCGATTTGTGTAGAGATTCTTGAATCTAAACGAATATTAGGGGTCTCAACTATAACCCCGTCTTTTGAAAGTGATGGATCTTCAATTATTCTTACTGTCTGTAAGTTTTGAACAGAACTTCTGAAATTCGGAACCATTTTTTGTACAATATCAACAAGTTGAGGACTTACAATTATAGTAATATTTTCTTTTTCATTTAAAAGTTTTATTGCATCTAAAGTCATTTGATACAATATTTGAGGATTAAACTTTGCATGACAAACCTTATCTGCAATTGTCACAACAAGCTCTACAATATCTCTGGAAGCGGAATCAATAATGTTCTTTTTCAAATCAAAGGAAGTGTTTGCAAGAGTTTCCAAAGCTTCCAAACCCTCGGAAGCGTTCTTGTTAAAACTTTCTAAACCGTCTTCTTCGCCCTTTTTAAAACCTTCTTGATAAGCTTGCTCTCTAATTTGATCATACTCCGCCTGTGCTTTTTTTCTTGCTTCTTCAATGATTCTGGTAGCTTCCGTATTTGCTGTTTCTACAATAATCTTAGTTTTATTTTCCGCAGCATCAATAATCTGCTGAGCTTTCACATCAGTTTCTTCAAGGATTTGTTTTACTTTAGCCTGTGAAAGCGTAACCTTAGACTGCTCTATCGGTAAAACATAGCTTTCACCGAATTGAATCTCTTTACCATGAAATCTGTTATAAAATCCGTTACTCAATTAATTCATCCTCTACGCTGGCACGTGTAATTGTAATTTCTCCTGTTGCCTCAAGATTTCTAATTGCGGTAACAACATTTGTCTGAGCTTCTTGAACTTCTTTTGCACGAACAGGCCCCAGATACTCCATATCATCCTTAAGCATTTGCCTTGCTCTTTCAGACATGTTTTTAAATATTTTATCTTTAATTTCATCTTTAGTACCCTTTAAAGCCGTAGCAAGTTCTTTTGTATCAATTTCTCTGAGCAGCCTTTGAACAGCTCTGTCATCAAGTATTATTATATCTTCAAATACGAACATCAAATCGCGTACTTGTTGAGCCATTTCTTGATTTTCGATATCAAGCCATTCCATAATATTCTTTTCGGTTCCTCTATCACAGCAGTTTAAAATATTAGCCAAAGATTCGACACCTCCTGCATTTGAAAAATCCTGAACGAGCAATGCTGAGAATTTTCTTTCGACAATATCTTCTATAGTAGATAAAATTTCAGGATTTGTCGGAGTCATATCAGCTATCTTCATTGATACAACTGCTTGAATATCCGGAGGTAAAAACGCTAAAACTTGTGCAGCCAATTCAGGCCGAATATATGCAAGAATTAATGCCAATAGCTGTGGATTTTCTGTTGCAAAAGTATTTGCTAACTGGGATGGATCCGCTTCATTTAAGAAATAAAACGGATTTGTGTTAACCATTGAATTAACCCTCTCGAGCATTTTGGAAGCTTCCGCATCGCCATAAGCCTGAGAAAGAAGTTGTTTTGCATAATTGACACCACCTGAGGCAACAAAATTTTTAGCTTGAAAAACTGCTTTAAATTCATTTAAGATATCATTTAAATCTTCATCAGCAACTTTACCTAAATTAGCAATATCCAACGTTATTTGCTCCAGAAGATCATCATCTTTAATATTTTTGAGTATTTCAGAAGCCGTTGTCGGACCGAGCGCAATTAACAGCGCCGCAACCTTTTGGCTGGGACGAGTTATTACTTTTTTAGCTTCCTCTTTGGCTTTTTTGATTTCTTCAATACCCATTGCTTATAAGAGTGATTGAGTGGTTCCGTGATTGAGTGATTTAAAATTCACTTGTTGCCTTATTCACAGGCTCACTTATTCACTTGTCCTCCTTTCTTCTAATCTTTAATAAATGATACCAATAATTTTGCAGCTTCTTCCGGAGCTGCCATTACAGCTTCGTTAAGCTCATTTATACTTTGATCTTTTTGAGACCTTATTTCTTTTTGGTCAAATGCAACTCTTGGAGAATCTTCAACAGGAACTGTATCTTCAGGCTCTTCGACTCTTACTTCTTCTATTCTACGCTCAATTCTTTTGCCATTTGGAAGTTTATTTACAAAGCTTCTGAAAATAAGAAGAGCAAATCCGCCAAGTAATAATACAATTATTAAAGGTACTACAGAAGAGCCTATGAAATAGAACCATTGATTTAATTCATATTGCTTCATGAAATCTTCTTGAGATTCCTGATCAACCTTCGCACCCTCAAACTGTAAACCTGACACAGATATTACATCACCTCTTGAATAATCTATACCTGCAGCAGATTGAATTAAACTTTTTACTTCATCCTTTTCTGCATCTGTCAGGACTTTATTCACAGCAACTGCTATAGAAAGTCTTTTTATCGTACCCGGAGCATACACAACTTGTTTAACTTCTTTTGAAACACTGTAATTTACAGCTGTTTTTTGTTTTGAATAATTCAGATTCCTGTTAACTGTTACAGGAGGCGTCAAATTTTGCGGGTTTTGAACATTATTCGGATTTTCATATGTTTCAACTTCTGTTTGAGAACTTGTCACAACTCCTGTTCCTTTTTCATCTGTCAATGGAATATAACTTTCAATTGTAGCCTTTGCAGAATTAAAGTCTATATCAGCATTTACTTGAACTGAAACGTTTTTCTTTCCCACAATTCGTTCAAGAACAGATGCAACTTTCTTTGCGGTTTCACGTTCAAGATTACTTTTAAAACTCTCCATATCTGTTGAATTTTTAGAGGTTTCATCTGACAAATTGTTACCGTTTTGATCTGTTATAAATACTTGTTCGGGAGTCATTCTCGGGACAGAATAAGCAACCAAATTCTTTACGGCTTTTACTTGAGAAGCCTTTATCTTAAAACCCGGTTCCAGAACCAGCACAACAGATGCGGTCGGCTTTTCATCACTATCATCAAAAATAGAGCGTTCAGGTTCGGCTAACTGCACTCTGGCATATTTAATACCCTGAATTTTTTCAATTGTTCTTGTCAGTTCACCTTGAAATATACGCTGTTTGGTCAACTTATTCTTAAAATCTGTTGAACCGAGCTGCATATTATCCAACAATTCAAATCCTGTATCTTGATTCTTTATCAAATCGTTTTCTGCGACAAAAACCCGCATCTCATCCCTTATATTTGATGGCACAAGTATTGATTTTCTGTCTTCGGAAACTTTATACCTGAATCCGTTTTTTTTCATACTTTCAACAATATTAATAGAATCAACTTCACTCAAATCGGAATACAAAACTACCCAATCAGGTTCCAAAGCCTTTGACAAGAAAAAAGTGGCAACAATAATAGTGACAACTATAAGAATAAGCATGCCGAATTTCTGACCTCCGTCAAGCCCATTCCACAATTTCTTCATATCATTAGCTAAAAGTGCAAAATAATTATTTTCCATATCTCCCCACGCACTATTATTCATTAATATCATAGCCTAAGCTATAAGATATTTCAAATAGTTAAGATATTTTAAGCTAGCAGTTATTATAGCGCGTATTTAATCTTGTAATGACTGGTTTACAGGAATAACCGCCGGAATTTTCCCTTCTTCTCTAAATCTTCTTACAAATTCATTAATATCAGTTTTTATAGCATCAAAAGTATTGTAATGCATCGGAATAACACAAGTTGTCTGAAGCCACTCCGCTGCAATAGCTGCATGTTCAACATCCATTGTATACGTACCGCCAATCGGAAGCATAGAAATATCCGGCTGATAAAGATCACCTATAACTTTCATCTCGGAATTTAAACACGTATCGCCTGCATGATAAATAGTTTTTCCTTCTATGTCAAAAATAATTCCGCAGGGACATCCGGCATATTGACCATCAGGTGTTGAAGAAGAATGGATAGCAGGAACTAAAATTGCTCTGCCCCAAGTGTATTCTTTCCACGCACCTAGCCCCATACTATTTATTGAAGCACCTTGCCGCGCACAATAATTAGCTAATTCAAATACCGCAGTTATCGGCGCTCCGGTTTTGGATGAAAGTTCTATCGCACTTCCCAAATGATCACTGTGACCATGTGTTACAAAAATATCTTGTATATTTTCAGGCTTATAGTCAGGAACTTGAACCAAAAACGGATCTATTAAAATTTTATTTTTTTCGGTTGCTATTTCAAATGCACTGTGCCCCAAATATTTAATTTCCATCATTTCATCTCCTGATTATTATATTTTTCCATTAATTTTCTTAATTTTTTGTATTCCTGACCCCATTTTTGCATAGAATCAATGACCGGTTTCAAAGTATAACCTATATCTGTCAAATAATATTCTACACAATTATTTTTATTCTCAGATTCTTCCCTGATTACAAGTCCGTCATCTTCCATCTCTTTTAAGCAAGCAGCCAAAACCTTTGAAGTGCATCCCAGTTTCTTTTTTAACTCGGAAAATCTCATCTCCTTAACAAGAAGGTTCTTTACAACAAGAATTTTCCATTTCGCACCGACTAATTGCAACACAACCGCTACAGGGTTTGAAGACAAATCTCTATATTCCATATCTTGATTATATCATTTCTTTCTTCTTATGAGAATATCAATTTAGTGGTTATATATGATATTTCAAAAAGTTTCAACAAAAAAAGATAGTGACTGACAAGTCAAAACTGGACATTTTTGCAAAATATAATTTAATAAAAGCCGGATTCTCGTATATACAAGTTTTTTCTTGATCACCCTATTTTTTACTTATTCTGCGTTTTGTTATTGTTTTTTATGTTGTTTTTAATCTTTTCCGGATCTATCGTTACTTTATAAATTTTAATTTGAGCTAATGTTTTTTTCGCATAACACGGTTCTATCTTTTGAAAAACTTGATTATTATCAGAGGTTTCGTCTTTTTTAACAGCATTATTGTTCAAATTTCTGCTGTTAAGATTCCTGCCATAAAAGTTTGAATAACCGCCAAATCCGCCAATTGTTCCTGACATAATAATATCCTCTCGCCAAAATAATATACTACATGATATATAACGGCATATTTTTTACGAACTTTAGCGAAAAAGGGTACAATTTTTCTATTCTATTCTATTCTATTCTATTCTATTCTATTCTATTCTAGAGGGCATTATGACAGGGTTTGAGTCAAATGTAAAGATTTTAATTTTTGCTTAACATTTCGCAACATTTCTTAACATTTCATTTTTTGCTGCTTTTTTATCGTCTTATATTTCTTTGTTTTTTAATCTTTGCATCGTACATCTCTTTTTAAATCAGACATTAATTTCATATGCTTTCTTTTATTTAGTATAAAAAACGAAGAAAGAAGATAGATATAGAGAAATAAAATCTTTACGGCTTTTTTATATATTACTGTTCAGGATTCTGTCTATACAAGCCTTTGATGAATATTGCCACTCTCTTGCGGATATTCTTGAAACTTTTAATCCTGAGCGTTCTATAATCGCTTGTTTTTTCATATTTGATACTCTTGAGATGGTTTTATCTTCAACTCCATCGCACTCTATTACAAACTTATCATCAACAACCAAATCAGCGCTCAATCCTGCTATATCGACTCCGCAAGTAACTTTTCTCCCAAGCGAACGAAATGCATCTGCAACTTCTTTTTCAAAAGAATTCTTATAAACATTTTCATCAAAATCCTCTGATTTAGAAAGGTTATAACGATTTTCATACTCTGATACAAAACCCAAATAACTTCTTAAAATTCCTTCAGGAAGTTCTCTCGGGTCTTTGGAAATGAAGTTAATCATTTGATACCTTGCTCTTGTAATTGCAACATTAAACAAATTCGGTTTTTGTAAAAATATTAAACTTTGCGGGAAACTATTATTTGCATATGCCCAGGACATAAGAATAATATCTCTTTCATCCCCTTGGAAAGTGTGAGCGGTACCTATTTCTATCTGGTGTTTTTCCATCATATGCTCTGATAAAACTTTGGAAACAGATATTTTCAGTTGCTCGACTTGCGCTCTAAACGGTGATATTATACCGATAGATACAGGGGATTTTCCTTCATTTGCGCCTTTCCGCTCATCTTCCACAACAATTTCGTGTAACCTTTTTACTAAAGCTTCTATTTCCGGAAGATTTCTTGTTGCGTCAAAATCTACCTTTCCATCCGGAACAACGACTGTTTCTATAACTTTTTTAGAATTATCATTCCTTCTCATTACCTTTATACGTCCGCCATAGAATTCCTTGTTTGAATAGTTTATAATTGGCGGAAGACTCCTAAAATGTTCATCTAACAGTACAGGATGCATAGAATAATAATTTGCTAAATCAAACATCGAATTAGTTCTGAATCTCCACATTAACTGATACCTGTCACCAATTCCATACTGGGACATAAACGATTGTTCTTTAGCCTTTTCCAAGAACGATAAATGAGGAAGCTGCTTGTCATCCCCAACCACTACCGCTTTTTTTGCTCTGAATAAAATAGGGAAACAGCTTGCAATATCACATTGTGAAGCTTCATCAATTATTGCAACATCAAACAAACCCGGCTTTAAAGGCAAAGAGCCTGAAGCTGCGTATGTTGTTACGCACCAGCAAGGGAATGCTTCCAACAACGGTCTGAAATCTTCCTGCTCAAGAAGTCTGTTTTGAAGATTTTTCTTTCTTTCCGTTAAAGATTTAGAGTGAACAAATAATCGTTGGCGTTTGACAGGGTCTTGCATCAAGCCTCTTAACGCTTCTCTACGCTTATTTTTTAGTATATCAATTGCCAGTCTTTTTTGTTTTTTCTTTAAGGTTCTTATTTGTTCCGATAAAACATGAATATTTCCTATTTTTTGTATTTCTGTTTCTATTTTTCTTGCTTCGTAGATAAGTTTTGCAAATTCTAATTCGGTTTGAAGAATTGATAGATTTTCATTATTCACGTCAAAATTTCTGATTCCTAAAATTTTCTTAAGATTATTCTGTGCCGAAATATTTTTGAGCCCCGCAAAAAATCCTGATTTTTCCTGATTAGCCGAAAGATTTAAGATAGTAGATTCTATCGTTTGAATCTCGTCACCTTTAAGATTTCTTGTAATATAAAGATGATTTTTGTGTTGAGGTTCTTCAAGTTTTATTCTCTCATTTACTCCATACCATTCTTCTTCCAGTTTAATTATTTTTTCGGATTTTTTTTCTAAATCAGATATTGCTTTGAGTAATTCTTCCATATCTGAAACATCATAAATTACGGAATTTTCTGCCCCGTCATTTAAATCGATTTTTTCGGCAAGAAGATCCTGTAATTGCATTGAAAGTTCTCTTTGATAGTTTAATCGTCCTGCTCTCAATGCCAAAAACGGAGCGCCGAGTTCATTAAGCCTTTCTGCTACAACATCTACAGCTTTATCCATTCTTGAAGCTATTAATACCGTTTTTCCGTTAGCGATAAGATGAGCCGCTAGATTAACTATAGTTTGCGATTTTCCTGTCCCCGGAGGTCCAAAAACAGATACAAGGCGTGAATTTTCCACATTTTTTATAACATTAAGCTGCGCATCTGATAAAGACAGAGGTGTAACAGGGAAAAAGTTATCCAATGATTTTTGCTGAGAATCTACAGGTTTTGATTGTGTATATTCTTCATTTATAATATTTAAAACCGTTTCCCTGTATATTCCGCTTGGTTTTTCCGAGATTTGAGTAAGTTCGTGCAAAACTCCTGCTGTTGCAGACGGACGTTTTGTAAGAATTATTGCACACTGATTTGTTATATTAATTTTATCAAGCTTCATTGCTTGTTTTTTTATTAATTCATTTACACCTTCTTCGGCTTCTATTAATTCCTCTATGTTTCCGGAATCAATTTTTTCATTATAAAAATCTTTAGTTATATTATCCTCTTCTATTTTTCCGGCTGCATCAAGAGAAATATCGATATCCGGAACAATCGATTTTAAAGTAGTCAAAAATACATCGAGTTTTTCTTGAGTAATTGGAACAGACGGTACAACATCTAAAAGACCTTCTAATAAAGATTCCGTTTCATCTTCATCATCAGATTTCTTCATTAAAGCCGTAAGAGCACCTGTATTAAGAGAAATAAATTCATCGGTAAGCATACAGTTAATATTCACACCATTACGTTCCAAATGACAAGGTGCGTACAAAAGCGGGGTTAAGAATTCATTTTTTCTGCCTGATTTACTTTTCCCCGTTAAGAATAAATATCCATAGATTAGATATTTATCTTTTTGACTTGTATCAGCTTGTATCATAAGCTCGGTTATTTTAGGGTCAGACCCTTCCAGCTTCAAATACTCAAGACCTTGAGTAAACAAAGTGTCTTCTTCATTCAAAAAAATCCATTTATTGTCTTTGTCGGCTTTAAGATTCCTGAATGTGGAACTCTTAACCTCTTCTCTTACACAATCATGTAAATATTGGCTCAATTTTTTTATAAAACTGTTATTAAATGCTGAATTAATTGCTCTGGTAGCTTCCTGTAACATTATCTCTCCCTTTGTACTTATATAATGTTGAAATTATAACATATTATTTATCCTTAGTACATGATTTAAATAATGTAAAAATTACAAAATAAACAAATAAAAAACAAAAAAACCGTACCACTGCCTATCGAAATATACTAAAAATGTTTTTGTATACAGAATCTTCTTCTTAAAATTATAACACCCGCAAAGATTACCTTAGTGCTGCTATGTTTCCATCCTGACACGGTTCGATATTTTACGCCATCATATTTTAAGTTATCAACAACCCTATAGACATAGGCATTTTTACTATACCCCTCACAGCAGGCTCTGCGCCCCCAAGTCACTGGGGTCAAGAGATTCGCCACAATCCCCGCGGAGTACGGTAACAAGATTGTACCATGAAAATCCGATTAAAACAATAAACTTTTATATTAAGTATTATTGGATTTTGTTTGCTCTTTCATTAGCAGAAGAAGCGGAATAATAACAAAACTTGCAAGAGCAAATATTCTGAAAGTATCAATAAAAGCCCAAAGGGTAGATTGTTCCATTAAAGAAAAATGCATTAATTTATGCGCCATATAATTTGCCGTTTCAGGGTCGACAATGTATTGCATAAGATTTGACGCAGCTCCTTTTACTCTTTCTTCAAAAACAGGATTAAGTTCATTCAAATATCCTACCATCATATTTTGGTGTGCTTGAGAAAACCTTGAAATGCAAGTTGTTGCAATAGAAGTTCCAAAAGATGCTCCAAGATTTTTCATCAAGTTTTGCATAGAACTTCCCATCGTTAAATCTTCTTTCTTTAACGTAGCACAAGACAAATTAATAACCGGAGTCATAGCCATAACCATGCCGACACCGTAAAAGAAATTCGGAATAAAAACACTTGATAGCGATATTTGCATATTTAAAAGCCCGAACAAAAATCCGCCCAGTCCTATCAGTACTAAACCAATAAGACAAGAAATTTTTTCGGGAACTTTACCTGTAAATACGACCAGTATAACTAATCCGCACAAGCTTCCAAGGCCTCTCGGAAGCATTGAAACGCCTCCTAAAAACGCGGTATAACCCATAAGTCCCTGAAGCATAGAAGGTAAAAGCATAGCAGAAGCTATTAGAACAAATAAAAGAACCATTTGAATCAAAGTGCCGAATAAAAAGTTTAAATCCTTTAATAGTGCTAAATTCAACAGCGGATCTTTTTTATTCTTAAATTGAGAATAAAAGAATAATATTCCGGCAGTTGTTGATATTCCTGTAAGCCAGCAAATCCAAGAAGCATCAAACCATCCTGCATCATTTCCTTTATCCAGTACAACCTGCAAAAGTAAAATCCAAATAACAAGCATTCCAAATCCGAAAAAGTCCATTTTCGCTCCTGCTTGTTGTTTTGCGTAAGGAGGGTCAGAAACAAGTTTATTAACTGACATAGCGCATGCTATTCCAAACGGAACATTAATAAAAAATATCCATGGCCATGACCAATTTTCAGTAAGCCATCCGCCAATGACAGGCCCTAAAATTGGTGCAATTACGAATGCAAAACCATATAATGACATTGCTTTTCCCCATTCTTTTTGAGGGAAAATCTCCATCATAATAGCTTGCACTAACGGTAAAATTGCACCGCCGCCAATTCCCTGCAAAAACCTTGATAAAATTACCATTATCATTGAACGTGATATTCCGCAAAGAAATGAAGCAAGCGTAAATAACACAATCGAAAATATAAAATAATTTTTTCTTCCAAAAGTCTTGCATAAATATCCTATAGACGGAATTATTATAGAACTTGCAACCAGATAACTGGTAACAATCCAAGTTGATTCATTTCTGCTTATTGATATTGTCCCCGCAATATAAGGAAGAGCCACGTTTGCAATTGTTTCATTCAGTGCAAATAAAAAAGCTGCCGTAACAAGAGGAATTGTAACCAGCCAAGGATTAACAGCAGGCTCCCGCCTTTCTTCTGCTATTCCGTTTTCCATTAACTATCCTTCCGTAAGGGGTATTATATTCTTAAAATAAATACCGATGATAACTGTTCCCGCAGGAACTTTTAAAGAAAAAATACCTTACTGAATTTATATTATCGTACTGAAATTTTTTTTACAAGAAGTAAGTCAAACGATAACAAAATAAAACTATATAGGTTGATAATCCGAATAAATTACACTTGACCAATCATCCACAAAATAGCTGATTTGTGTTAGTGAGCCTGTTTTTATAAGACTTTTGAATTGATTTTCCGGTGTTAAATTTAACGTCAGTGCAATTGCAGCTTGAACAACATCAGGAGTCGTAACAACTATTATTCTATTTCCATGATTTTCTTCAACAAGCTTAGAAATTACATTAAAAACTCTGTTATTAAACTCTTTTATTCCTTCTCCGCCTTTAGGCTTTTTTGTTATAGAATCTACTCCATACTGTTTATAAATATCGTAAAAAGTCGTTCCGCTCCATTCGCCCATTTTACGGGCAGGTAAATCTATTGTTGTAATTCTTTTTTTAAAAAGTTTTGCAACAATTTGCGCAGATTGAGTACATCTTGCGGAAGAACTCGTGTATATTTTGTCATAATGAACACCTCTGTTTGTCAGATATTCACAAACTTTTTCTATTTCTTCTTCTCCGACATCATTTAATTTCGGAAATTTTTCGGAATCACTTATTATTCCTTCCATTGAATGGACTGTTGCGCCATGAGTTATAAAAGTTATTTTACATTTACGTTTAAACATTAATCAATTTTCCTATTTTTTTTATTATAACACATGTTAAACTGGATTTGCAGTTTTTATATTTTATAATTATTATAACTATGAAGGATTAATATGATATTTAGAGCGCTAAATAAAATAAAAGAAGACATAAAAGTTATATATGAAAAAGATCCTGCTGCTAACAATTTGGCAGAAGTTATTTTTTGTTATCCCGGATTTCAAGCACTTCTATTTCACAGAATTGCGCATAAACTTGCTTACTGGAAAATACCGTTTCTTCCAAGGTACATTTCCTACTTGACAAGAATTATAACAGGCATTGAGATTCACCCTAAAGCGAGAATCGGTCAAAGATTTTTTATTGACCATGGAGAAGGAGTTGTCATTGGTGAAACAACAATAATAGGAGACGACGTTCTTATCTATCAGCAGGTGACTTTAGGAGGAACCGGCTCCGAGCATGGAAAGCGTCACCCTACAATCGGTAATAATGTTATTATTGGCGCCGGTGCTAAAGTTTTAGGCAATATTACAATCGGAAATAATGTCAGAATAGGTGCAGGCTCCGTCGTTATTGACAATGTCCCTGATAATTGCACAGTTGTCGGTATACCCGGAAGAGTCGTCCATCAAAAAATTGTCAGCAGTGATGGGATTTTGATGCATAACAGAATTCCGGATCCTGTCACATGCGAACTCAACAGATTAAAATACGAAATACAAGAATTAAAAGATAAAA
>CAMORE010000032.1 GCA_946623365.1 uncultured Acinetobacter sp. | reverse complement strand
GACAATAGTTTTGTAGACTGCCGTTCTTGCGAAAGTACCGCAGGTTCATTCGGCTTTGCCGAACCAGCCATTCAGTCCTTCAGCCGAAGGCTGATGTAAACGGCTTATTCTACCGGTGTTTCTCTCCTCTTTTTGCTACTTTTTCTCCTCTCTTTACATCCGAAATAAAGAGAGGAGAAAAAGTAGATATAATAAGAGTTATTGAACAAATACAACAAAATGTGTTATTTGTTGCATATGGAACAAATTATTTTACTTGTGCAGCGATAACAGCACACATTTTGTTTCCTTGTTGAATTAAAAATAATTCAATAAAAAACTTGTTGCTATATTAATAAAATATGATATGATAGTATTAGTATAATGAGGATTGCTTTTTGTACTTTATTGTAAATTTGAAAGAAGTAATACAAATAAATGATTCAAAAAGTCCGGTTATATTATATATTTTAAGAGAGAAGTATTTAAACGGTTAAGAAGTTATGATGTATAGTTTTATGAAGGAACTTGAAAAAGATAGTAATGTATTAACAAGTGATGTCTGTGCTTATTCGTACATAAAAAAGAATAAGCCGGTGAAGAAATACTCTGCGATTCTGTTAAGTTCCGTTTTATGTTTTGTATTGCTTTTTGCAATAATTTCAATGAATAAATTGAAAACTAAAAGTGAAGAACAAGATATAACATTTACGGTAGTTCCGGTTTCAGTTGCGGAAGTTTCGTCTAAGAAGAGTGTTATTTCTATTCCTCAGGGCGTGGTAAAAGCTCATCCGTTCCTGCCATACAGAGTTGTAGAAGCTGAACGTCTCGATAAGCTTATAACTGATGTTCCAAAATTTGATTTAGTTGAACCGCCTGATTTTACTGAGGAAAACACAGAAGCTGCAAAAATTATGGATACTGCAGTTTCAGGCATATTGTTTGATAAATACAGTCCGTCTGCTATCTTAAATATAGACGGCAGTGATTATCTTGTTAAAAAAGGTGATGTTGTCCGCAATTACAAAGTTCTTAATATTGCACAAGACAGTGTAACCGTTCAGCTTGGTAAAAATACATACAAAGCAGGTATTGGCGAGATGCTGACGGATGGTTCATTAAATCACAATGAGATTTCAAATTTAAGTAAGAAATTCGGAGGGGAAAAATAATGAGATATAGTAATATACAAAGACTATTGTCTGCAGCGTTATTACTGGCTTTTACAGCACCTGTCGGTTTTTCATATCCATCATATAACGGATATAATTCGTCCGACAGTGCATTAGCTGATAATTCCACAACTATCGTCGGCGATGTTCAATTGACGAGCCGTAATGACAAAATAACACTCAGTTTAAGAGACTCAGATGTTAAACAAGTGTTAAGAATGTTTGCTGATAAGGCAGGCAAGAATATTGTTTTCCACTCTAATGTAAACGGAAAAGTTACTTTAGACATGGTTGACATGCCTATTAATGAAGCATTCTCTCTTGTATTGCAAATATCCGGATTAAACTATTATATTAAAGACAACACTTTGATAATTATGGATAAAGCAAATGCGGATAATGCAGCTTTCTCAAAGCAAGAAATGATGATTTTCCCCGTTAAATATGTTAGTGCATCAAGTATAGCAAATTTTTTAAATAAGAATGTTTTTGGTATAAAGAAAGCAGGTTTGTCAGGAGTTGAAGCAGCAACGGTTAATGCTGCTACAAATGAGGTAATTATTTTTGGTATGCCTTCTGATGCAGCGATAGTTAAAAAGGTAATTGCACAGCTTGATAAAGAACCTCTGTCAAGGACATTTGTTGTAAATCATACAACTCCTGCGGAGATGGCTGATATGATTTGTAATATGCTTCTGCCGGCTCATGGTATGTCATCAGGCGGCGGAAATGCACAAGGCGATTATATACCTCCGGAACCGGGCGTGGGTACCGGTGGTGCTGCCGGAATTGTTACAGGTGGTGCTTCGTCGTCGTCATCATCTTCATCATCATCTTCTTCTTCGTCGTCAGTATCCGATACAATCAAACTGGGAGAAGGTATTGTAGCTTGTTCGGCATCAGTTTCATCATCAGGTGCTGTTTCAGCATTTGATATGCAGAACTTAGCTATATCATATTATCCGCAAAGAGGAACAATTATGTTAATCGGCGGTTCTGAAGCGCAGGCTCAAATGGTAGAAAACTTTATTAAAACAAACGATATAAGACAACCGCAGGCATATTTAGAAGTTTCAATTGTTGAACTTACAGAGCAAGGCAGTAAGGAATTCCAAAACAATTGGTCATTTGGTGCGGGAACTTGGGCATTTTCAAATCAAGGCGGACGATTTACAGGCGGAAGAGCAGGAGCAGGCGGTATTCTTGAACATTATATGCCAATTACAAGATATATTAAAACCAATGTATATGATGACAATAAGCAAGTTGCCGGACAAGTATATAAGCCGTATGATGACTATTTAACCGTTAGGGAACAATATCCCGGAACTTATATTTCGTGGACAATGAATTATTTAATAGAAAACCAAAAAGCAAGAGTCTTGGCTAATCCGAAAATTATAATTACAAATGGTCAAGAATCTATCATTGATTTGACAGAAGATTATGTAGAAAAAGTGACATCAGAGTTTTTAACTTCTACCCAAGCCGGAGCGGGTAGTTCGAACGGTGCCGTTCAAAGAAACTATACAATCGGTGATGATAAAGGTATAAAAATATCTTTAGTACCGTTTATATCACCTGACGGGTATGTAACACTAAATATTAAACCGGAGTATGCTACAGAAGCCGGTCAGGTATATTCAGATAATATTCTCGGAGGTAAAGACTTAGGTGCTACATTACTTAACAGAAGAAACTTAGATTTGAAAAATGTAAGAATACGTGACGGAGAGACTCTTGTTCTCGGTGGTATGATACAAGAAACTGAAAATAAAGTTGTAAATAAAATACCTGTACTGGGAGATTTACCTTTAGTTGGTGCAGCTTTTAGGTCAACTACTTCTAAGAAAGGCAAGTCAGAGCTGGTTATTATGATTACACCAAGAATTATTCAAGATGGGGATGATTCAGTAGCGGATAGATTATAAGATGTCTAATCAACTGGAAAAATTAAAAAATAGCATTAATAAAGAATATGTTGATAAATTTGAATTAAACCTGATGCAATCATCAGGTTTTATTCCAGTTGGGAAAAGACAGAGTAATTTTTATCTGATAATTTCAAAATCCAAAATTGCCAATAAAGCTGAAATTACATCAATTATCAAAGAAAAGTTTCCTGAGCTTGTCCCTCAATTTATACCGATTGAGGAAAAAGATTTTGAAGAAATATTAAAAGAATATACAAATTCAGAATCAGGGCAAAATGACAACATTCAGGAGCAAAATAAATCTTCTGAAATAAAAAATGATTCAAATTTAACACCGGAAGAAATGCTTGTCGGGATAGGATGGATAACACAGCATCAATTAGATGAGTGTATTCATCTTGCAAAAGAAAGAAATGTGCCTTTGGATGCAATATTTTTTGACAAAGAGTATTTGACGTCAGACAGAATTGCATCGTATTTACAAAAAAAATACAATTATAAGGTTATTGCCAAAAATAATATAATAGTAGATAATTCAATGCTGGCAATGCTTCCTGATGATTTTGTAGAAAAGAAAAAAGCAATTATTTTGTCGATAGAAGACGGGAATAAACTGGGCATCGCAATGGTTAATCCTGATGATAAGATTACTGCAAGAGAAGTTTCTTTATCAACAGGCAGGTCTTTAAATATATATACCCTTCCGTATCACGTTTATGAAGCTTACTTGACCGAATATTACATGCGGAAAAAATCAGAACAGGCAGCCAAAGAAACAGAACGTATCATTCAAAGTATCGAGGCTGAAACCGCTGAATATACTGCAGAAGGTCAGTTATGGGCACAAGTTGAAAAAGAACTTCAAGACGCAAGCAGTAACGTAGCAAAATTTGTATATAAGATTATTACGGATTCAATTGATGCGAAAGCTTCAGATATTCATATTGAGCCAAGACTTGGCTATTATGTCGTCAGAGTAAGACGTGACGGTATATTAAGAAAAGTTTTGGACATACCTGCAAGTATAGAACAATCAGTTATTACCCGTTTTAAAGTACTGGCAAGAATGAATATTGCCGAGCATAGACGTCCTCAAGACGGTACTTTTTCAATAAAGTACAATGACAGGATGTACGATTTTCGTATAAATACGCTTCCTGTTTCCGGAAAAGAGAAAGTTGTTATCCGTATTTTGGCACCTGCAGTCAGTTTAAAATCTTCCGGTGAAAAAATCGTTATTCAAGGGGCATCAGATGAGGATATTCAAAAAATTCACGACATGGTTCAATCGCCAAACGGTATAATTTTGACATCAGGGCCTACAGGTTCAGGTAAAACAACTACCTTATATACAATATTAAAATCTTTAAACAAAGAAGATGTTAATATTACGACAATTGAAGACCCTGTAGAAATTAAGCTGGAAGGAATAAACCAGTCGCAAGTTAACCCGAAAGCGGATATTACTTTTGCTTCTTGTATGAGAGCTATTTTAAGACAAGACCCTGATATTATCCTAATCGGTGAAATTCGTGACTTTGAAACTTTAGAAGTTGCAATATCAGCAGCTCTTACCGGTCACTTAGTATTAAGCACCGTTCACACAAATTCAGCGGCAGCAACTGTTACACGTTTAATAGAAATGGGTGCAAAAGATTATTTGGTATCTTCAACATTAACAGGTGTTATTGCGCAGCGTCTTGTCAGAAAATTATGTGACAAATGTAAGGAAGGTTACTTCCCGACTTTAGAGGAAGCAAAACATATTTCAAATAATCCTAAAATGCAGGAAGAATTAACAAAAACAAAATTATACAGAAAAAAAGGTTGTAAAGAGTGCGGATACTTAGGATACACCGGTCGTATCGGTATATACGAAGTTATGCCTATTACAAGAGAAATTAAACGACTTATTGCACAGGGTGCACACGATATAGAAATAGAAGAAACTGCTGTTGCGGCAGGAATGAAAACCCTTAAAACATCATGTTTAAACCACATTATCGCCGGTAATACAACAGCAGATGAATTTATAAGGGTTCTTGGTTACGCAAACGATTAAAGGATAAAATAAGATGCCAATATTTAGTTATCAAGCATTAAAATCAGGAAAAGAAGTTGTAAAAGGAGAAGTTACGGCTTCAAATCTGAAGGATGCAAAAGATGTCATAAGAAAAATGGGACTCGTTCCTACTAAAATTACTGAAGCTGTAGATACTAAGTCAAAAAAGACTAAAAATTTAGGTTCCTTGTCTTTGTCTGAAAAAATTGACTTTATATCTACTCTGCAAATCCTGTTAACATCAGGAATTCCTGCCGTTGAATCTTTAATGTTTATGGAGCAGGAAGCTGCCAAAAAGAAAATCAGAGAGTTAGCCAAAACTTTAAAAACTCAGATTATGGCAGGTTCTACATTTGCAGATACTCTTGCAAGATATCCGCAAACCTTCGGTTATATTTTTATCGGTCTTGTAAAAGCAGGTGAGGAAGCCGGTGAATTAGAAAAGACTTTAGGTCGTATAAAAGATTTGTTAACAAAACAGCAAAATATTAAATCAAGAGTTATCGGAACGCTGCTGTATCCTGCATTCGTTATTGTACTTGCAATTATTATTGTATTGATAATGTTATTGTTTGTTTTTCCGACATTTAAAGAAATGTTTGCTCAGCAGGACAAAAAGTTACCTATAATTACGGAAATGATGATTAATATGGGTGATTTCCTTAAAGAATACTGGTATACTATTCCAATATTTGTGATAGCGTTCATTGCATTTGTATATATTGTATTAAATTGGAAGCCCGCAAAAGAACTATTGGATAAAACAATATTAAAGATACCGATACTTAATAACTTAATAATGTATGCAAATTATTCAAACTTTATGTCCGTATTAAGCGTATCATACGATGCAGGTATTCCTGTTGTTGATTGCTTGCACCTCGGAGTAATAACGCTGACGAATTCTGTTTTACATAAAAAAATAAGTAATGCGATAGTAAAAGTGTCACAAGGTTTACAAGTGTCACAGGCTCTAAAGGCAACGAGAGTTATGCCCAAAATGCTGTTGTTTATGGTTGCAACCGGTGAACAAACCGGTCGTTTGGGGGATATGCTTGAAAAAGCAGTAAACTTCTTAGACAGAACTCTGGATAGTATTATTGATACCGTAACAAAAATGATTGAACCGATGATGTTATTAGTTATAGGTGCTATAGTTCTTGTTATGGCTTTAGCGCTATACTTACCGTTGTTCCAATCTTATATGAACTGATAAAAAGGATAGTAACATGCAAAATAAAGAAATCTCAAATTTAATGGATTCAGTGTGGAAAGAAAAAGTTTACATTGAAACAGCAGAGTTCATAATAATAGGGTATATATTTATGCCCAAAATCGGTAAACGGACTCGTTTATTAACAGAGGTTCTAAACAGCAACAAACAATTTATTGCAGTCAAAGACTGCAGATTGGAATTCAAACTGGTTCCCCAAAAAGATGTAGAATATCATGATTTTTTACAGGTAAATATATCTACTATTTTGATTATGAGACCTTTATATGAAGACTAAAACATATGTTGTTACAGGCGCCGCATCAGGAATCGGCAAAGAATTTATAGAAACTGTTGCGAACGACAATATAGTATTTGCCGGTTTCAGAAATAAGAAGCACGAAGACGAATTAAAGGAAATCTCACCAAATATTTACCCTTTTTACGTCGATTATTCTGTTCCTGAAACGATAAAACTTGCTGCGGATTATATTTTGTCAAAATGCACAAAAATAGATACATTGGTAAATATTGCAGGCTGCGTTGTAGGAGGCCCTGTAGAAAATGTTAATTTGGATGAAGTCCGCAGGCAGTTTAATGTAAATGTATTCGGTCATATAGAACTAACTCAAAAGTTAATGCCTATTTTAGAATGCGGAAGAATAATTAATATAAGTTCTATGGCAAGCTTCGGTTTATTTCCGTTTATTTCACCATATTGTGCTTCAAAAAAATGTTTAGATATGTTTTTCAATTCTTTGCTTATTGAAAATAAAAAGAATTTGAAAATTATCTCTGTTAAGCCCGGAGTAATAGCTACGCCGCTTTGGGGTAAATCCATAGAGGAAAATTTAAGGTATTACGATAATTATGGTGATTACTCAAAGGAAATGAAATACGTTTTATTGAATGCAGAAAAAAATAAAACAAGAGGTTTAAGTGCAAAAGATGTTGTCAAAGTAATTCTGAAAGCTGACAGAGCTAAGAATCCAAAACTTTCTTATACAGTAGGTTTAGATGCTTATGTTGCTTCTTTGGTTGCAAGGCTGCCGCAAAATATTATTAATTTAATAATAAAATGGGGTATAAAAAGCCGTATTAAATGAGAAAATACAACTTACTGCAAAATTTATTGCTGTACATGTCCAATAATCAGTTACATAAATGCAGCAAAATATGCTATTTGTTACACTATTACAATTTTATGAATCATAATATTTATGTCAGCAAACTTTAATTATATTAATTAATTCTTTTATAAGACTACGAAGCTCAGGTATATGGGATTTATCTCTAATCTCTAATTTTTTTATCTGTTTTAATTTTTCAAATTTTTCAACCAAATCTTTTTTATCATGTTTTAGAACTTTATTAATAATTCCGTCAAAATCAAATAGTTCAATATTCATGCAAGGGATTACGTCAGGTTTAAACTCTTCCAGTGCGGATAATATAATTTTCTTTAAAATATTTTTTGATATATCCGGTTTTGTTCCATAACAAGTAAGGACAGAATGTATTTCTCTTAAAGGTAAAATAGGACGCGGATTATCAACAGGCATTTCGTAAAAATCTATGGCAGTCATTTTATTATTGTTAAAATCAACAATAAGATTTCCTCCGGTATTATCAAACAGCATATCGTTATTTATACCGTCTGCAATTTGTTGTAAAAGTTTGTGATATGATTCCACAGGTAAATTTGCAATTTTTGATTGAAATTTATACCTCTCTTGTTCATTATTTTGGTAGTATTTTGGACAAATACCTTCAAAATATTTTAAAATTGCAGAACCAAATCCCAGTTTTGCAATTACGTGATTAACTTTATCAATTGAAGAAAGCTCTCTGGAATAATTCATTAAATATAAATCTTTTGATTCATAAGGTATTCTTACGCAGTATTCAGTGCCTTTAATTTTATATACTTCTGCACATCCTCCTTGTCCTATAAAGTTATCAGGAATTACAGACTCCTTTACTTGTTTCCATATATTTTCTTTCGATTGGTCAAAGAAGTTATTTCCTCTGAAGCTTAATGGCGTAAGCCTATTATTAGTCGGGATTGAGTAAAATTTATAATAATTATAATTTTCTTGCAGTTTCATATTTTATTGAAACCTTAAACATAATTTTTTTTGCTATTAAAAAATGTTTTATATATATTACACCAAATTATATGAGTTACTGTTAAAATGCATTTTTAAATATGTTAATACTTAAGTGAAAGGAAAATATTATGTCAGAAAATAAATTTTTAAATATTGTATCAATAGAAGGGTTGTTAATGCTGTGTCTGGGGCTTGGAATGCTAATATTACCCAAAATCTCCATGATTTCATTCGGACTGACGATTTGCTTATCTTTTATTGCGTATGGAGGATATAAAATAATTAATGCGATATTAACAAGAAATTTTTCAAGGCAGTATATATTAGACATAATAGACGGACTTATTTTAGCAATATCAGGCATACTTCTTTTTGTAGCTCCGGTTTTTGATATATCTTTTATAATGGGACTTGTCGGAATATATTTTATATTAAAAAGTTTATCATCATTCGCATTTACTGTACAAACACGCAAAACATTGAATTTTTGGTGGTTATGTTTCTTTTTGTCAATAATGGAGCTGTTCTTCGGCTTTTTAATTATTGTGATTCTGCCTTCCGCAGCACTTTGGCTTGTTGGTATTCTTGCTGGTATTGACTTTATTCTGTCAGGAATAATATATCTTAATATGTATATTTCCACTAAATATATTCAGGGGCTTTAAATAAGTTCTGTTATGTTATCTCTGGTTACAACAGCATCGTAATTTTTATATCCTAAAATATTCTCTATATCATTGGAGTGGGAACCGACTATTCTTCTGCATTCAGCGGAACTGTAGTTAGCCATTCCTCTGGCAAATTCAATATTGTTTTCATCCATAATAGATATAACTTCGCCCTGCTTGAATTCATTAACAACGCTTACGATACCAATCGGAAGTAAGCTTGAAAATTGTTCTAAGATTGCTTTTTTTGCACCTTCATTAACAACAAGCCCGCCAAAAATATTTGTTGCATAACCAATCCAGCGTTTTTTATCTGCCAAACTTTCTTTAGAGGGTAAAAACATTGTTCCTAAATCTTCAGAGTTAAAAATTTTGTTTATAACATAAGGAATTTTTCCGTTAGCAATAAGAACCTTACCGCCAAAACGAGTAACAAGTTTTGCTGCTTCAAGTTTTGTTCTCATTCCGCCTCGGCCCCCCTCTGAAGCGTCAGTCCCCAGTTTCATTATATCTTCCGTTACGGATTCAACTTCTTTAATTAATTGAGCATCAGGGTTTTCTTTTGGATTTGAGGTATATAATCCGTCAATATCAGTCAAAAGAATCAATAAATCCGCATCAAGTTCACTTGCTACAAGAGCTGATAATTTATCATTATCCGAAAAATTAACTTTCATGCCTGCATTAACCGAACCGGCTTGTATAGGAGTAACAGTGTCGTTTTGATTAATAATCGGAACGACGCCGAATTCTAAAATTTTATTCATAGTAGTTCTTAGACTTAAATATTTATGACGAAGCGAGAAGTCATCTTCTGTGAGCAAGATTTGTGCTATCGGAATATCATATACGCCAAATCCGCTTTCATAGAATGACATAAGTCTGCTTTGGCCAATGGCGGCACACGCTTGTTTAACACCTTCTTCCGCCGTTGAGTCAAGATTGAGTTTCTTTTTCCCGAGCCCTACTGCTCCCGAGGTTACAAGTATGACCTCTTTTCCTTTTTTTACCAGTTTAGAAATATCTTCAATAAATGAATAGATTCTGGATAGGGCAACTTCACCGTCTTCATTTCTTATAATATTTGTTCCTAATTTTATTACAATTCTTTTAGCTTTTATAAACTCTTCTCTTTGCATGATGAAAAAATCCTTTTTAAACTTTATAATTTAATTTTAACATAATCAGATAATATAAAAACTATTATGTATTGTTACTTTTTCTTTATAAAAAGTCAATTGCGTTTTTTTATTGTATAATCTATATTAAAAGGGGTTAAAATATGCAAGAAGTTTTAGAAAAAAAATCAATAAAAAACATAGATTTTAATTGTGATTTAGCGCAAGCATACGGAGTGTATAAAAATAATCAGGAATTTGAGTTATTGGATTATGTCAGCTCTGTTAATATCTCTTGCGGCTTTCATTCAGGGGATCCTGTAACAATAAAAGATGCATTATTAAAGGCAAAAGAAAAAAATGTTGCAATTGGTGCTCATATTGGATTTAATGATATTCAAGGGTTTGGATACAGGCCTGTAGAATTAAAGGAAGATGAATTAGAGGCGCTTGTTATATACCAAGTCGGAGCTATTATGTCTTTTGCAAAAGCATACGGTCTAAGTATTGAACATGTAAGACCGCATGGAGCTATGTATAAAGCCTGTGGAGAAGACTTTACATTTGCCTCTTCTGTAGCAAGAGCAATCAAAAAATGCTCGGATTGGCTTGTTTATTACGCACCAATGGGAGATATTACTTCTAAAGTAGGTGATTATATTGGACTGCCGGTAGCGCAAGAGTTATGTCTGGAAAAGACTTACAACCCTGACTTAACAATAGATTACTCAATACCTGATAATACAAATAATTATGAAATGATAAAAAGATTACAGCATTTGCTTCATACATCGCAAATTCGCAATAACATAGGCGGAATGAGTATGTGCGAAGTGAATACAATTCACTTTTCAAATAAGCAAAGAGCTTCTTTAGATTTAATAAAAGAAGCCGGACGTTTAATTACTCCTGCTCCTGTAAATTATATAAACGCAAAAGCTTCAGGATGGGTAGATTAGTTCTAAAAATGATTGAAGGTTAATTATGGCATTTAATATAGATGAATTAAAAGAGAATGTAAATGTAAAAAAAGAAGTTGGATGGTTATTGCCCGGTTTAGAAGTAAAAAGGTGGTTTTTGCTTATATTCTTTGGCTCTGTAATGATAGTTTTGGGTTTTATGGTGCTTGCAAATGTGCGCCCTATATACTTGACTCTTGAATTAATAAGAAAAGCTGCTTTAATTCTGCCATCTAACGTTTTAGCAGCTGTATTCATACTGGTAGGTTCCGTGATTTTCTTTAAAGGGTGGCAAAAAACTACACTTTCTATAATGGATATGGATTCTGCAAAAGGTAATTACTCCGTTTTGGAAAAATTATACAGAAGAAGAAAACTTAATAAAGGAGCAAAGGTTGTCGCAATCGGTGGCGGAACAGGTTTATCAATGCTGTTGAGGGGTATAAAAAAATACACGAGCAATATTACAGCTATTGTAACGGTAGGCGATGACGGAGGCAGCTCAGGAAGATTGAGAGAAGAAATGGGAATTCTTCCTCCCGGAGATATAAGAAACTGTATTGCTGCATTAGGTGATGATGAAGATTTAATTACCGAACTATTTCAATACAGATTTAAAACGGGAGAAGGACTGGAAGGTCATAGCTTCGGAAACTTATTCTTGACGGCATTATGTTCTATTACAGGAAACATGGTAAAAGCGATTAAAGAATCTGCAAATGTATTAAACATCAGAGGGGTTGTTCTTCCTGCGACATTAGACGATATGAAGCTCGGTGCTGAATTTGAAGATGGGCGTATAGTTCATGGCGAATCCAGTATTCCTGAAGCAAATGGGCAGATTAAACAGTTGTTTACAGAACCTGCAAATTGTCAAGCACTGCCTGAAGCGCTAACTGCAATCGGGGAAGCAGACTTAATTATATTGGGTCCTGGAAGTTTATATACAAGTGTTATACCGAACTTACTGGTTAATGGTATTGTGGATGCTCTTGTGAAAGCAAAAGCTAAAAAAATATATGTTTGTAATATTATGACACAACCGGGTGAAACAACTGACTATACGGTAGCAAGTCACGTTAATGCATTGCTTAAGCATGCTAAAGGTAAAAAAATTATTGATTCCGTATTAGTAAATAATAGCTTGCCTGATAATATTTCGGAAGGGTATGCTAAAGCCGGCTCAATTCCTGTTCGTCTGGATATGGAAAACATTGCTCCTATAGGAGTAGAGATTGTATCGCAGAAGCTGATTCAGGAAAACAAGCAAGGTCTTGTAAGACATTCTTCGAATAGAGTTGCAAGAGCAATTCATTACTGGTACCGAAAATCTTTGAAACGATAAATCCGGCTTTTAAACAGGGGATTATGATAAAAACAAAACTCGATATAGTACTTATCACTTTTAACAGAAAACCTTTTTTAAAGGAAACTTTGGATGTTTTATTGTCAGAAAGTTCGCCGATAAACGATTTTGATATTACAATACTGGATAATGCTTCAACTGACGGTACCGGTGAGCTTATAAAAGAATATTTATTGAAATATTCCAATTTAAAATATATAAAAAACACAAAAAATATAGGCGGGTGCGCAAACATTGCAAAAGCGTTAGTAGAAGTTCCGCAAAAAGAATATGTTTGGGTTCTTTGTGACAATGATACTTATGATTGGGATGCTTGGAAGGATGTAGAATGCGGTATAGAACAAAATTTTGATGTTGTAATGACCAGAAAATGTTCTCAAAATTGGGCTGATATTTTCTATAAATCAGCTTTTGTTCCGGCATGTATTTATAAAACAAAAAATATAACAGAGGCTGTTGCGGAAAATATTTACGGAAGTATAAAAACATTATTTCCGCATTTGGCTCTTACTGCTAAAAATATAAATGACAACAATTCTTTTTATTTTGTATCAAAAAATATTGTTAATATAGGTAAAAATCCAAACCAAAATGCTTCTTTTACAAGAGGGCACAATAAAAAAGACCTTCCTGATTCAAGAAAAAATATTTTCTGGTCAGTAGGTTATTTTAGTTCATTAGAATATATAAAAGACAAAAAAATACGTACTGAAATTATTGACGGAACAAGACACTATCACAATTCTTTATTTGATTTATTCAGAGCCGGAATTATAATCAATAAACTTTATTATAATAATTATTATCCAAACTTATTAAAAATATTTTCTACACTTAATTTCCGTCAAAAATTAATGTACATATTAGCATTTATATCTGTTAAATTTTCGCTTAAGGATTATTCTTTTTATGATTTAAGAACAAAAGACGATTGGAAAAATTATTTTGAGAAAGTAAAAGAACAAAAATACATAGATTCTTTATCAAAAAGTTTAAAAGGGAAAAAGGTATTACTTTATGGAGGAGGACTTGTTGCAGAATCTTTGCTTAAGAACTATGATTTGTCAAATTTAGATATAATAGGTATTGCAGATAAAAAGTTTGAGTATTCAAAAACAAACAAATTTTGCGGAATAAAAGCCGTAAATCCGGAATTAATATTACAAGAAAAGCCGGATGTAATATTATATTCATTAATGAAAGAAAAGAATGCATCAAATTATTTGAAAGAACTGGGAATAACAATACCAACAACTTCAATTATAAAAAAGAAGTTTAAATATTTAATAAAATCGTAGAATAATATAGCACAATTTATGGTAGAATATTAATGAAAGAGGGAGTATATATGTACGGATTAATTTTAGCAGGAGGATCAGGGAGTCGTTTATGGCCTTTATCAAGAGAGTTGTATCCAAAACAGCTTTTAAATATACAAAATACGGAAAGTTTGTTACAATCAACTTTTGAAAGACTTATTGATACAATTCCCGCATCAAATATAATAAGCATGACCGGAGTTAAGCATTTATCAAATGTTAAGTATCAGTTATCCAAAATTACAGAAAATCCGGTTGTTTTATCAGAACCAATATCCAAAAATACAGCTCCTGCCATAGCACTTGCCGCTCAGTATATTTCAGTAACATCACAAGAGGATCCTGTTATTTTGGTAGTTCCTTCAGACCATATGATAAAAGATATAAAATCTTTTTCAAAGACGGTATTGGAGGGAGAAAAGATTGCAAATAAAGGTTATATTGTGACTTTCGGTATAAAGCCTTCATATCCTGAAACAGGGTACGGATATGTAAATGTAACGGAAAATAAAATTGAGGGTGGTGTAAAAGTTAACAAATTTGTTGAAAAACCGAATTTAGAGCTTGCAGAAAAATATATATCAGAGGGGAATTATTACTGGAATAGCGGAATTTTTATGTTTAAGGCATCAACTCTCTTAAATGAATTAAAAATTTGTTCGCCAAATATATATGAGTTACTTAAAAATTTTGATTTTACTAAGTCGAACGAGATTCCGTATATAGAATTTGATAAAATGCCTTCCATATCTATAGATTACGCAGTTATGGAAAAATCTGACAAAATTGCGCTTGTTGAATTGAAAAGTGATTGGAACGATTTGGGGAGTTGGAAATCTATATATGATATCAGTATAAAAGATTCTGACGGCAATGTAAAAATAGGACACGTTCTTGATGAAGGTTCGAAAAACTCTTTAATGTACTCTTCGTCTAAATTGGTAGCAACTATCGGGCTTGAAGATATAGTTTTAATTGAAACAGAAGATGCTATTTTAGCTTGCAAATCCGATAGAACGCAGGATGTTAAAAAGATTTATGACACCCTAAAAAAACAAAATGACAATACTCATTTGGTTCATAAAACTGTTTATCGACCTTGGGGGTATTATACAGTCCTTGCCGAAGGCAAAGGATTTTTAACGAAAATGATTCAGGTAAATCCTGGACAAAAACTTTCTGTTCAATCACATAATCACAGAAGTGAACACTGGGTAGTGTTAGAGGGTATGGCAAAAGTTTTACTCGAAGGCAAAGAGCACATTTTGAGTCCCGGACACAGTATTGATATAGATGTTAAAGAAATTCATTCCCTTCAGAATCCATACAAGGATGTATTGAAAATTGTTGAAGTTCAAAAAGGCGATTTATTGATAGAAGAGGATATTGTAAGATACGAAGATATGTACGGAAGAGTATAAAATATTTGGTAACTATATATAATCATACAGTAAACACCTCTTGTCATTGCTATGCATAACAAACAGAAGTTACATAAATGCAACAAAATATTTTATTTGTTGCACTAATGCAAATATTTGTTTGAAATACTCAGCAAGTGCTATTTTGCTTTCAATTAACATGTATTTATAATAAAAATTAAAAGTTTTGTATAATTTGATAATTATACAAAACTTTTTTACTTACACTGTAAATTTTACAATCCAAAATAAATACGATTAAGTTCTGCTACTGTCATTGCACCTAATCTTTGTTCTTCCATTTCTGCTCTTTGGGCATATTGGCTTTCATCAACCTGATTTATAACTTGCACTCCAAGTTCTTGAGTACTGTTAGTTTCTTCTTTTTTATAGATTCTTTGAATTAATTCGGCTTTAGCCTGAGCAAGTCTTTGTGAATCAACAGTTTTATTCCCGCTAGGGTTTAAACCCAGAGAACGTAATTCCTGTATGATTCTCAAGTATTCGGCATCAATACTTAGTCCGCTCGCTACTCCTATCGCTTGAATCAAAGAAAACTCCTAATCTGTAAATTTTTGTAAATATGTTGTATACTCTTTAATGCCACAAGGTAGCTCAATTATAACCAATATATATAAATATCTTTACAAAAATTAATAAATGAGTTAGAATTATATGGAGTAAGTTAATATTTCGTAACATGTTGGCAATTTAATTTGTTTCAGTTTTTTATTTAAATTATAATGTTAACTGTACGTAAAATACAGAACCGAAAATATGTAAAATTAGGAAAAATGGAACTATGAAGAAATTAAGTTATTTAATCGCTGTTTTTTGTTTCTTGTCAATGACACAAGCAAATGCTGATCCGCTCATATCTCCAAATAATGCAAATATTCTTGGCGGATATAACCCTGGATCATACAATACAACCGATAATCTTAATACAAATTATCATCAGGTTGATAAAAGTTATGTTCAGTCATTGGATGATGTAACAAAAGACGAACAAATTTATGATGCAACAGTAGAAGAAAATTATGCAAGAGAAGGTTCAATATATAACCCTCACTTCTTATTAGAAAAAATTAATTTTGAAGGAAATACCGTTAAAGACATCAAAGAGTCAGACCTCCAAAATCTTGCACTTGAAGTTTTAGGGGAAGATATTTATTTTGATGAATTATTGGAAGTTTGTTCAAAAGTTACAAATTTATATCGCTCAAAAGGGTATTTGACATCTTATGCAACAGTTCCGCCTCAAAGAATTGTTGACGGTGTTGCAACAATTAAAATTGTTGAAAGTAAAGTCGGTGATATGAATATCGAAGGCGAAAAATGGACTCGCGAATGGTATTTAAAACATATTATCATGGGTAAAGCCGGCTTAAGACAAGGTGATGTATTCAATGCTAAAAACCTTCAAAGAGCAATGAAAGAAATTAATAAGGAAGATTATGTTCAAGTTCAAACAGAAATTGAACGTCAAAAAGAAGGTGACGAAAATACACAAATTACACTTAATGTTCGTGACAGATTCCCGATTAATTTTAACGTAACATACGATGACTACGGTCGTTCATATACAGGTGCTCAAAGAGTTTCATTTTTACTTGGTATGCACAACCTCACAGGGTTAGGTGATAAGATTTACGGTGGTTCAATTATTTCATCAGGTGCAACCGGATGGATGGCAGGATACTCACTTCCTGTATCTTCATACGGAACTCGTTTATCATTTGATTTTAACGACTCTCACGTAAGATTAGGCGGACCATATAAGAATGCCGGAATTAAAGGTAATGCTCAAAGTTATTTCTTTAAATTAACTCAGCCGTTAGTTCAAACAGCAAAGTCTGATCTATTCTTCTACACAGGGTACGATTATGTTAATGCAAACACATCATATAATAATAACACACCAAATCCTGAGAGACTTTCAACATATAACCTGCATGTATGGCGTTCAGGCTTCTATGGTATGACAGATGACAGTTATGGTCGTTGGATTGGAAACTTGGGATTTGACTTTGGTATGGGCGGCAACGGACATGGTGCAATTCAGGATACATCATTCTTTAAGTTAACCGGTGGTGCTACACGTGTTCAAAGATTATGGGGACGATCAGTAGGTATAATCAGAGCAAATGCTATGTATTCTCCAAATAAACTGTTTGCAGCTGAACAGTTCCAGTTAGGTGGTCCTTATACATTAAGAGGTTACCAACCGGCTGAACTTATCGGAGACTACGGTGTAAGCGGTACGGTTGAATACAGATTCCCAATTCCGTTCTTAAACAGAATTGCTC
Organism: uncultured Acinetobacter sp.; assembly: GCA_946623365.1. Classification (GTDB taxonomy): domain Bacteria; phylum Cyanobacteriota; class Vampirovibrionia; order Gastranaerophilales; family Gastranaerophilaceae; genus CAG-196. The sequence continues at coordinate 1,027 of CAMORE010000032.1, read as the reverse complement.
CTAAAATCGATGAAAGAATCAGACTTGCAGCATTCTATGACTTCGGTTGGGTTGGAGAGAACGGTCATGTTTATAACTATCCGCATGAATTCCTACAATCAGTTGGTTTTGGAACATACATTACATTTGCTGATTGGTTAACAGGTTCAATCGGTGTTGGCTTCCCTCTCGGAGAAAAATATTACAATGAAAGTACTGCAAGATTTTACTTTAGTGTAAACGGTGACTTAGACAGATTAATTCCGCTAAGAAATCCGCAAAAATTATAATGAAGTATGAATTAAAAAAAGAGGCTCAGTTTTTAAACTGAGCCTCTTTTTTTACTATTTTTATTCAAGTGTAATGTTACCAATTTCTGTTTTGCAATTAAGTTCATTTAAAAACGAATAAAATTCTGATTTTTTCATTGTTACCTGTAAAAATGACGAGCTTTTCATCGGGTTAGACATCATTTTATTGTTCATTTTTTCGTGTCTTTTGTCGATAACTGTTTCCATAGTTTCCTCCTTTTTATCCTCTTCAGTGCTTGTATATATAAAGTATTTTTTTTAGAAAAAATTGACATAATATTTACATAAATTTACAAAATGAAAATAATGGAGTTTTGTAAGTTCATTTTTGGTATTTTTTGTTATTATATTATGATTTAAACTTTACTTTGGTTTCATTATGCTTGCATTATAACTGATTGATTTTAAATTATGGTTAAAATATAATCATAATAGACAGAGAGATAACGGATGAAACTGGCAAACAATAATCAACAAGAAGAATATAGAATTTTTTTGGCTAAAATAAGACAAGAAAGACAAGGTACATCTAATGTTGCAAAATTTTTATTTACATTTGTACTTGCTGTTTTAATGGCAGTTATTGTGTGCGTTTTAGTAGTAGAAAACAGTTCAATATTAGATAGATTAACGGTAGGTGTTACCGATGAGGGCAGCGGGTTCTTTAAGTTTTCTCGTAAGAAAAAAGATTTTCAAGTACCTTTTTCACCAAGAAGACAAAATATACTTTTTTTAGG
>CAMORE010000031.1 GCA_946623365.1 uncultured Acinetobacter sp. | reverse complement strand
ACAACTTCCATAGGATGAATTATATACGGCTCTTCTGAAACCCTATATTGACCAGCGTGAAGTTTTTTCGCAAATTCAAAAGCTTTTTCCAGCTCTTCTATGTCTTCTTCATGGTATTTCTGTTTAATCAATTCTTCTTTTATTTCATCAAAAGAGATTACAAATTGTTCCATAATAAAGCTATTTTAGTTTTTTTTAAGAAAAAAATCAAGAAAAGTGGGATAAAATACACTATTTATTATAGAAAGAGTTGTTTTAAGTGATTGCATAATTAAATATTTATGCTGTTAAATTCTTTAATACAACAATGAGCATAACTATCCCTTTTATTGTATAATGTTTTTATTAGAGGAGATACGCATGGAAAAGAATATTGATTGGGGCAATTTGGGCTTTGGATATATGAGAACGGACTTTCGTTATGTTGCAAACTTTAAAGACGGAAAGTGGTCAAGCGGACAAATAACATCTGATGACAAAGTTGTAATTAATGAGAGTGCAGGAGTCTTGCAATATGCACAAACATGCTTTGAAGGCTTAAAAGCATACAAAACAAAAGATAACAGTGTTGTGTGTTTTAGACCCGATTTGAACGCCGAAAGAATGATTCAATCTGCTGAAAGGTTGGAAATGCCCGCATTCCCAAAAGAAAGATTTTTGGATGCCATACATCAAGTTGTTCAGGCTAATCTCAACTGGGTACCTCCATATGGTTCCGGAGCTTCTTTATATATTCGTCCGTACATGTTTGGAACAAATCCTGTTATGGGGGTAAAACCTGCCGATGAATATCAGTTCAGAATTTTTGTATCACCTGTCGGACCCTATTTCAAGGGTGGAGCTAAACCGATTACTCTTAGAATTCCCGATTTTGACAGAGCAGCACCCAGAGGGACAGGACATGTCAAGGCGGGACTTAATTATGCAATGAGTCTTCATGCTATTGTAGAAGCTCATAAACAAGGCTATAACGAAAACTTGTACCTTGATTCCGCAACAAGAACAAAAATTGAAGAAACGGGGGGAGCAAATGTTATTTTCGTTACTAAAGATAATGAAGTAGTGACTCCTAAATCATCTTCAATACTACCTTCTATTACCCGTCGATCTTTAATGTATGTTGCTGAGAATTATTTGGGATTAAAAGCTGTAGAAAGAGAAATATATCTAAATGAAATACATACTTTTAAGGAGTGTGCTCTCTGCGGAACCGCAGCGGTTCTGTCACCGGTCGGAAGAGTAATTGACCATGGAAGAGAAATAAATTTTTCATCAGGCATGGAACATGCAGGTGAAATAACGCAAAAATTATATGATACTCTTACCGGAATTCAACAAGGAAAAATAGATGCTCCTGACGGTTGGATATATAAAATTGCATAATTAAATACTGTATTTTTTTGTCCGTTTTGGTCGAAAGGTGTTAAGGGGTAAATATTGTTAAGGTGCAAAAAATTGCACCCTACAGACTGCCCAATGACAAATATTGCAATTATTGTATAAATTTGCTAATATATTTTTGTTGCATGGTTCTATAAACTTCATCGGTGTTATAAGGGAGGTATTGTCTTTTGTCTAGCATCGGCTGGTCTTTCAGAATACAAGTTTTAAGGTTTTGTTCTAAACCATATATATGTATAGCAGTTTCAATAGTTATTTCAGCTATATTAACTTTATATTACTATTGTGCATATCAATTTCCATATGACAAAACGAACAATATTAAATTTATGCCTATTATGTTTGGAGGACAGTTGTTCTTAGCATACATTTTATTGATGATACCTCGTTTTCTACTTGACTTCATCAAAGCTTTCTACACTGGTAGAATCAACGTCAGCAAACTAAAAGAGAATCCATTACTACGATTTATTTGTTCAGATAATTTCTTTTTAGATTTATCTAAAAATTCAAAATTAAGTTTAGAGGATAGAATTATTGACATACTTACAATACTATTATGGTTTACAGTGTTTATCCTTATATTTGTTTATTATCCTATGTCTGTCAAATAGGGTTTGAATTTTTTGCACCAAAATAATTCTCAATCTCACTGTTCTTTCTTCTCAAACCGACTGTTCTTTTACAGTTATTAAAGTATTTCCATTACAGGGTCAGAATTTTTGAGTTCCGGAATTTCATTTAATTTAGGAAGGTCAAAATCTTTTGGTGTCTGATTAACACTCTTTTTTGCTTCATTTTCTATTGTTTTTGTATTTTTTACTTTTGCAATAGCAGGGTCAGGATTCTTCTTTTGATTTCGATAATCCTGCATTATTATGTTAACAAATCTTTTAGTTTCTCTGTAAGGAGGGACTTGTCCTCCGTATCTTTTAACATTTCCCGGCCCAGCATTGTAAGCCGCCAGAGCAAGTTCTGTGGAACCAAACATTTTGTACATTAATTTATAATAAGCTAATCCGGCTTTTATATTTTCACTTAAATAATATGGATTATATCCCATTCTCTTGGCAGTGGACGGAAGTAATTGAAAAACTCCGACTGCGCCATGCGGACTTTTTAATTCGTGTTTAAATCCGGATTCTTTTTTTGCAATACTTAAGGCCAAAGCCGGATCAATATTCATCTCTATAGAATGTTTTACTATGGTTTCTTTGACAACATCTTCCGAAACATTAGCTGCTTGTGCTTGTGTACATAGAATAACTATCAATGCAAAAACAGCCGTTACAGTCTTTCTAATCATTGAAATCCTCATAAATATTGTAAATTGGATTCTGTATAACTACTGAGAAAATCCTCACTACGGTTTCGCTATGTTTTCATTTGGTTTCTATAAAAGCGTCTTTCCTAAATTCTTTTCCCCTTTGACCTAAGAACTTGTTAGGCGACTATCTTAAATATTCCCCGCATTCCGGTTTGGATAAATAACTATACAGAAAATATGTCAAACACATATTACAACAAACAAAAAAAATTTTCAACCCTTTGATTGTATTTTTTACACTTTATTAGCCGAGTGGATAATTATTACACGTTCTACAAAAGTTCGAGTTCTTCAAAAAATTATACTTCGTATGGCATTTATGTAAGCTTTTAGATCAATCTGTTTGAATTTATTTTATTAGTGAAAATTGTCTGTTAATAAGTTGATGCTTCTCTTCAATAAAATCAATTTCTGATACGTAGAGTTTTAATGACTTATCTAAATTCATACTCAACAGCATTGCAAAAATATCGGAATGTATATTGAATAAAGATACATTCTTTATTGTTAATACTTGTTTGATGAAATCCATCGTGCAGTCTTTTACGTATGACATATCCAAAGCAATCTTTGCTTTTTTTTCGGATAAAATTTCTTTTTTAATCCTTAAACTTTCTCTTTCGCTTAATTTAGTACTCAATGGGGTTATTATGTTATATTTTTCAGTTGATTTTATTTCCATATTTATATTCTATAAGATAGACCGAATGATAATAACTATGCAAAATGATAAAAAATCTATAACTTAAGTTTGAATATAAAAAAGACCAACGGCATGGTACCATTGGTCTTTTACTTTTAAGAAATAAATCTTATTTAGAAAGTAAAGTTTTGAATGCTTTACCTGCAGAGAATGATGGAACATTCTTAGCAGCAATTTTAATTTCTTTACCTGTTTGTGGGTTACGACCCTTTCTTGCAGCTCTGTGCTTAGATGAGAAAGTACCAAAGCCAACTAAAGTAACTTTGTGACCTTTTTTAACAGATGCTTGAATTGAATCGATTGTTGCAGATAAAATTAAAGATGCATCCTTTTTAGATACTTTTGTCTTTTTTGAAATTTCTGCAATTAATTCTTCTTTGTTCATAATAAATCTCCTTTCCTCTTATAAGTATTATTATATACAATCTTTCAATAATTGCAACGTATATTTTTCAATATTATTGAATTGTAAAGCTTTGTAAATTTAACTGGCAAATTTATTTTTTACAGGGTTATAAATATGTATAAGAGATTTATAGATAATTATATCAAAGGGAATTACGTTAAATGCAAATACAAAGAGTACAATCGTCCAATCCGTCTTTTGGGTATAATCCAACCGTTAATGCAAAATTAATGCACAAGTTGTCTGCAACGAAGAAAAACAAAGCATACTGTGATTACTTAAAAAATTTATGTGTGGCTACAAACCAAACAGAGTTAAAACTTCGTGAAGCGGAAAAAAAGAACATGCCTCAATTACAAAACAGGCTGGAAAAATTATTTCTTCCAATAAAAGTAATATTAACCGATTTAATTGATGCTCAGTTCCCAAAGTTAAACTATAAACAGCAAGAAATAGAAACATATGCGGAAGAAGTTGTTGCAAGACATTTGGAAGAAGACCATAATCACTGGTTAAACGGACTAATAGAATGGATGTCAAAAGAAGAAGATTTCGGAGATTATCCGGAGGTTGTAGAAGGTGTTATAGACGGTGCTGCTGAAGGTACAGAAGAAGGTATAGATCCGGGACAGGTATTCGCAATTATTACGGCTCAAGTAAAACAACGTCATCCTGATGCTGAGGTGGTTAGTTCTTCTGAGATGCCTGAAATTGCAGAAAAAGCTGATGATGCAGCAGAGGAACTTAAGGAAAGTATTGAACTCGGGAAATCAAAATGTATTGAATATAAGCCGTATGGCGAAGCCTTGAAAGGTTTTGCAGGATTAGGCGGAATGAAAGAGTTGAAAGAGCTCTTAAATGACCGAATTGTAGGTGCGCTAAAAAATCCTAAACAGGCTGAATTGGATTTAATTGAATATGGCAAAAAATCTCCGAGAGGAATTTTATTCTACGGTCCTCCCGGGTGTGGTAAAACTACTATAACCGAACATTTGGCAACAGAAGCCGGCGTTAAACTTTTAAAAGTAGAAGCAGGCAGTGTCGGCGGTACATACGTTCATGAAACTTCAATATACACTGATGCGGTCTTTAACTATGCAGAATCTATTGCAACAAAAGACAAACCGGTAATTGTGCTGATTGATGATGCTGATGCATTTTTTACTAAAAGAAATGAACACTCAAAATCCTGGGAAGCAGAAGAAATGGCTACATTCTTAAATCGTATTCAGAAAGCGGGAGATAATAATGTAGTTGTAATCGCTGCAACAAACAGATATGATATAATGGATGAAGCTATCAGAAGCAGATTCGAAGAGCAGATATACGTCGGACTTCCTGATTTTGAAGCAAGAAAAGCGATTGTAAAAATGTTTATGGATCAAAGAACTAAAGGAAAATCAATAGCAGAAAACGAAGATGCTTTAAATACTCTTGCACAAAAGTTTGACAAATTCCCGATAAGAGCTATTAAAATGATATCTGATAAGGCTTCAATTGCTGCATTAAAAGACGGCAGACGCGAAATTACCGTTCAGGATTTTGAAAAAATAATTTCCGAAAACAAAAATATGCAGGTAAAAGAAGAAAATTATAAAACAAATATTGACAGAAAACCGATTGGATTCTAATAAATTTTAGGCATTTATATATGACAAAATAAACTATATGTGTTGACTATGATGTCATTATGAGTCATTGTTTGCCGAAGAATCCGGATTTTAATTATAGCAGTTTTTAATAAGCCGGATTGCTTTGTCCAAACCGCCCTCGCAATTGTTTGACATGTACAGCAATGACTTTTTGTGACAATTTGTACATAGTCGCCAAATTTTATATTTAACTTTCGTGATAACTAAAATAATCAAGAATATCTATAAGAGTTTTGCTTTTACCAAGGTTTCCTGACTTAGTGACAATCCATTGTCCGTTAGAATCCGAACACAGTGAAATAGCCGGTGCAACTTCATCAACAAGCCTTAACATTTTTGAATTTAAAGCATTACAGCATTTATAAGAAGTTTCTCCGCCTAAAGTGATTAACGTAACATTTATCTCTGATAAAACTTGTTTCGTTAATTCTGCAAGATAATCTGTTATCATAGATGAGAATTTGTCTTTTGTTAAGTCTGCGATATCAGAATCATCGGAAAATCCGTCAAAATTGGTTATTAAATGTGATGTATGAACACAAACTGTCACCCCGCTTTTTAAATTGGTTACAATTCTTGCTACAAGTTCATCATCAACACCGCATAATATATCACGCATTTCAAGCGGTATAAAATTAACATTATCGTAATCGTCAGATTGTTCCAGTTTGGTAATTTGTTCTGCAGTGATTTGGGTTGCTGTACCCGATACTATGAATTTCGGAAGCTTGGATAGTTTTACGGATTCTCTTTCATTTTCAATATCCGCCAGCCAGAATTTACCAAAAACTTGTGCTCCTGCAGCTGTTCCTGTCGGTAAAAGCTTTTTATCGCATTTTTTTACTGCAAGCGCAATCTGCTCTATGTCAGTTATAGATGTAGAGTCTGCAACAATTAATTTCTTACCTTCTTTTATGAGTTCATTAATTTTAATTAAAATCGGGCCTGCACCATTCATTACCGTTTTTAAATCCAAAATTCCTACCGGATTCTCATCTTCATGAAGTTGTGATTTTAATAGAGTCGGAATATGTGATTCCAGAATCGGTGAATGCGGATCCATTGCAATTTCGGTTCTTCCTATCGGAACTCCTTTTAATAAATGGTATCCTCCGACGGTTATTCTTCCTTCTTGCGGAAATGCAGGAATAATAATTGCTGCGTCATATTCTAAAATATTCAGCATTGTTAATGTTTCCAATGCAATATGACCTCTTAGTGTAGAATCAATCTTTTTGTAATAATATTCAAAAGAAAAATTATCCGCAAAAGTTTTTACTGCATTTTCAACACGTTTTATAGCTTCATCTGTATCACAATTGCGAGATTCGCTTGATACAGCCCAAACTTCCGTTAAGTCTTTTCTGTCGGGTGTATAGGATTTATCTAATAAAATTTTAGTTTTAGCACCCTGATTATGAAATTGAAGAGCTGTGTCATTTGCGCCCGTTAAATCATCGGCAATTATTCCGACTAAGTCCGTAAATATCATTTATATCCTCTATAAAAATTGTTATTTGATTATTATGCTCCTTCAACATCTCTTCTTGAGCCTAACAATCTTATCTGGTTTGCAACAACCAAAAATCTTTCTCTTTCTTCTCCTGTTTGATCAGTCCATTTGCTTATAGATATTCTTCCGTCAACAGCAACTTCTCTGCCTTTTTTGATATATTCTCCAGCAAATTCAGCCTGTTTGTCCCAAACTTCAATATTAAACCAGTCCGGAACTTCTGTTTTTGTTTTTGAGTCAAATCTGTTAACAGCAAGCGAGAATGTTGTTTTAACCTTGCCTGATTCAAAATACTTTATTTCCGCATCTTGTCCCGCTCTGCCGACGATAGTTACTGTATTCATAAAAATCTCCTTATTAAAAGTCTTTGTGAAGTCATTATATCATGGAAGTTATACAAATACCAAAATTTCAAATTTTGTTAAAACATACAATATACCAATTACGGTAAAAATAGTTTGAAAGTGTAACAATGATGACATCGCTGTTCTTGTTTGATATGTATAAAAAGAATTTTTATTAACTTATATCAGTTGCCATAATGTACTTGACTTATTAAAAAATGTAATTAAAAAAATAATAGTGAGGTTTATTATTATGAGTTTAACAGAATTTTTATCAAACTTTACAAGAATATTTTTCCCTTCAATAAATACGAAGTGTACACACGATAAAATTCGTCCTGATGCAGAACAATCATACTGTCCTGATTGCGGCAAGCTGATTCAAAACGAATGGTATGTTACCAGATGTTCATGCTGCGGAGTTAAGATGAAAGCAATGGTTTCAAACGGAAAGATTGTTCCTCAACATCATTTTTGTTCAAACTGCGGAGGAAAAGATTTTACGGTTGAAAAAATCGAAAAAATTAATTTTATAGATATAAATTTTGCAGCGCTTATCAAAAGAGAAGTTGATGAAGAGAGATTTTGCAAAACTACGCGATGCTGGCAAGAAAGAACAGCCGAGCAGCCAAAATTGCTAGTACAATACCTGTAATATCAGCAATAATTCCTGTTAGAAGAGCATATCTGTATTTTTTTATCCCGATAGAACCAAAATATACAGCAAGAACATAAAATGTTGTTTCAGAGCTTCCTACCATAACAGCTGCAAGTTTTGCAACATAGCTGTCAGCACCATGAGTTGTCACAATGTCTGATAATAAACCTAATGTTGCGGAGCCGGAAAGAGAACGAGTTATCATAATCGGAATAATATCGACAGGAACTGAGAATTTTGCAAGAATACTTCCGAAAAGATTTGATATTAAGTTGATTGCTCCGCAAGCTTTAAACATAGCAATTCCTACAATGATGGCAACTAAATAAGGAATAATTGAAATTGAAACCTTAAAGCCATCTTTTGCACCTTCGACAAACTCTTCGTAAATCGGAACTTTTTTAATAACCCCCAGTGTTAAAATTCCTAAAATCATTAAAGGAAGAATGTATAAAGATAAATTATTCATGCTCCCTCCATACTTTTTTTAGTATTAAAGCAGCAATTATTGCTGTTAGAAAAGATAAAGTTGTAACAATAAGTGTAGGCAGAATTATATCTGTCGGATTTTTAGCTCCTGCTCCTGCCAGAACAGCAATTACTGTGGCAGGGATTATTTGAAATCCTGCGGTATTCATTCCTAAAAACATACACATTGAATCGGTAGCGGTCTCTTTGTTCTTATTATCTTCTTGCAGTTCTTTCATTACTTTAAGCCCTATAGGAGTTGCAGCATTAGTCAATCCCAGAGCATTTGCCGCAACACTCATCGCAATATCGCCGGTTACGTTTTTATTGTTACCTCTGTCTTTAAATAAAATTTTTGCTATGGGTTCCAAAATTTTTGCAATAATCTTTACTAAACCTGCTTTCTCCGCAATTCTCATAATACCCAGCCAAAAAGCCATAATGCCGATTAAAGAAAATGCAATTTTTACAGCAGTATCACAAGCTTCCAACATGGAGTTTGTTACATTACTTAGTGTTCCGTTTATGCAGCCTATCGCCAAAGAGCCTGCTATAAGTATAAAAAATATATAGTTCATGTCTTATATAATAGAAAAAAATTTAATATTTGTCACCATGTTTATATTATTATATAATTAAAAAGGATTATACTATTATTTTGTACAGGGATACTTAAAAAGGGCTAAAGAGAAGGGGTAACAATAGATATATGGCTGATTTAAATAATTTTTCCGATATTAACGAGAATTTTGATACTATAAAAACGTTGCTGAATTCAATTAGAGCACAGGGAATTCTTAATACTTCAGATGTCGACAAGCTTTTGGAGGGAATTAATTCCAAACTGGAAAAAATTAATACCGAGGAAGATATTGACCTAATCAAGGCCTTTTTGTCCGAGTTAAAGCAGAATTTGGATGAAAGGCATAATATACTTTTATCAAAATTCGGAGCGATTGAATCCTTATTCTCTAACCTTCTGAAAAATAGTAATGAAACCGTAAAATCAGCGGAACTAAAGGAACTTTTTGATATTGTAGCAACAAATTTGTCAGTTTTTTCAAGAGAAGTAGTTTCTCACAAAGAAACATTGACAGATATCACATTAAGATTAGATGCCCTTCGTTCAGATGAAACTCAGAAAAAAGAGATTATCAAAAGCATATCCTTTGTTCGCAACGATATAGAAAAAGTGAGCAACGGTTTTGATTCCATTGTGATAAGTTTGAACGAAAATTTTAAAACTGTTTTAAAAACAATATCTGAAATTGATCAATCCGATGCTATAAAAGGTTTTACAGATCAGCTCAATGATATTATAAATTCATCAAATGCAATATTATCGGCTATACAACTGATTGATAAAAAGAATGACCAATTTGACGGAGCATTGGAAGGTCTGGCTACACAAGAAGATACAGCAAAAATTCAAAAGGATTTGCTGGAATTAAATGCAAAAAGCGAAGAACTTTCAAGCTTAGTTGATTCTTTAACCCAAAAATCATATAAAATTGATAATTTATCTGACAAAATTGATGCAGCCGTAAACATTATTGCAGGTCTAAAGACAGAAATTAGTGATAAGGATAATGAATCTAAAAATGAGATAATTGAACGTTTATCCGAATTGGAAAAATTAATTAGCGAAGTAAAATCGGATGAAGAATTCCAAGAATTTAAGAAATCACTGCAGATGTTTTTAACTGATTTAAGCGGAAGCTCAGAACAGTTAAAGCAGTCTTTGGAACAAACTATTTCCAGATTGGATAATATAAGTCAGGATGTCAAAGGTCTTGATATAAATGCAAATCTCGAAAGCCTATCCTCAGGACTTGACAGGGTTATAAGAGGTGTCGAAAAAATTAATGATGAAGTGAACTCTCAAGAATTGGATTCTCTGTCACAAAAAATGATTTCCGGTATTACAGGAACCGGAGAAGATGTAAAAGAGAAAGTTGCAAGTGAATCCGATAAGATTTCACAATTAATGGATGTAAATGTTACAAGAACATTAAATGATATTTCATCAAATGCTGAAGTTTTAAATGCAAGGATAAAAGAATCTCAGACAGTTTTGGCTGAATTATGTGAGAAGAATTTTGCAGAAGTAAGTGAAAATGTTACAGGATTAAAAGAAATTGTATCTCAGCTTGATGAGAATAATGTTTCTGCAAATAATGCAATTTTTTCAAATATAACTGACAGATTATCAATTTTTGAGAACAGTTTAAAATCATCTTTGGAAAAACAAGAGGATTTTGTTTCATCTTCTTCAAAGAACCTTGTTGAACAAATTCTTAGTATTAAAAATGTATCAGAAAATATTGATTATAAACTTGACAATTCTTCAATTGAAATGACCGGTGCTAAGAAAAGTTATGAAGAATTAAAAAGTTCTGTAGACAATCTTTTAGCTCTTGATTTTGTAAACGTAGTCAAGGATTTAAAGGTTGATTTATATGCTGTAAAACAAGATTTGGCTGAAGCTGCTGAAAACTCAGAAAATGAAATTACAGAAAAAATAACAAATGATGTATTCAGAAAATATGAATTGTTAATAAGCAAGTTAGAAACAACCGAAGATGAAATAAAGCATGCTCAAACGGATGCTTTAACCTCTATAAATTCAGTTTTATCTAACATTTCTGACTCAATAGTAGACGTATTATCATACGTAAGTTCCGCAAAGGAAAATAATAATGAAAAGATTGAAGCGGAATTAAAAACAGTAATTGAAAGTATAAAAGATAACAATCTTAACTATATCGAAGATGTCAGAGATGTTGTAGATGTAATAAGACAGCAGGTGGAAAATAATTTAGCACAAATCAGTCAGGAATCTGACAGCAGATTTAAAGGTATAACGTCTGCAATTTCACAAAGCAATATGTCAATAAAAACTGAGATTCAAAAATCTTATGACAAAATTTTGCAAGTATATGATAATTTCGATTCAATAAAAGAGATTTTAAATGTAAACAATTTGACGTTATCAACAAATATTTCCGATGCTATTACCGCGTCAGAAAACTTAAAAGGAGATTTTGAACAAAAAATTTCATCTTTGAAAAAAACATTGTTAGATAAAGTTACAGAATTTAAAAATGAATTTACTTATGCAAATGCTGATAAAATAAGCGAATTAAAATTTAATTCAGAGTCTTTACATGCAAAATCCATTCAAAATTCAATTGATTTAAATAATGAATTAAAAACTGAACTTGACAGTATTATAAAATCGTTAAAGCAAAATATAGACGAGCTTAATGAAAATATAGCTTCTACAGCGTTAAAAATAGAAGGTGCAAATAAAGAAGTTATTGATTTTGTAAAAAATGATTTTACGTTGGATATAAATAATTCCGTTGATAATATAAGAAGTACAACAGGCGAAGTTCTGGCAGAGATGGACAACAATGTTTCAGGTGTTGTAAAGAGTTTCAATTCGCTCGAGTCTTCCGTAAATAATTTGTCTTATGAAATGACTTCTTCTTTGTCATCAACATTAGGTAAAATCTTAGAAAACTTTATTTCATTAGAGACTTTGATAAAGAGTTTAAATGAGCATACGCTTGATAATGTAACAAAAATCTCTGATGAAATGAGAAGTGATTTTTCTTCAATGGAGGAAAAATATGAAATTAATAAGAATATAACGGATTGTCATTTAGATCATCAAACGTCCGTCATAAAAGAAAATCATGCAGCTTTGGAAACTTTAATTAAAAGCTTAGATGAAGAATCTAAAAAGAATTTTGAAACAGCGGTACAGGAAATAAATATTGAAATTAATTTACTAAAGCGTAAATTAACTGAAGTTGATAATGCTGTAGATGCTGATTTGGCGCATCAAATATCAATCATTGAAGGCAGCTTCGAATCTTTAAATTTAATGCTTGTCGACATAATGAATCAGACTAAAGAAACCTTAGGCGATAAGATAAAACATGAATTGAGCGGAGTATCTTTCAAAATGAGTGAAGCTTTGGAAGCTGAATTGGAACAGTACAAAACTCAAATAGAAGATTTATTTGATGAACACCATAATCAAAATGATAAACAAGCTGATTTCATAAAAGAGCGTGTTTTGGAGTTAAATTCGATTTTAGAAACCACTTTAGCGAGACAAAGTTCTGAAAATGAAATGCAGCTGGATTCTATATCAAATAATTTAAAACAAATACTGTCAGAGAATTTGGAATTATCAGCAGCTGACTACCAAACTTTAAAGGCGAATCTTGAAAGCTTTTTTGTTAAAGTATCTCAAGAAAATGACGATTTTGTAAATTCAATAAAAACTCAATTGGATGAAATTGCAAAATTTGTTGATTCTAATATTGATATTCAAGCTCAACAAATTAATACAATGTTTGAAAATATCAGTTCTAACATACAAAAGATAGATGAATCTATAGAAAACAGCGGAGATGAACTTGGTTCAAAAATAGATTTATTGCAAGTATCTGCCGAGAATTTAAATACAAATGTAATTACAAATGTCAAAAATGAACTTCAAGAATTAAAAGGAAGAATCAATGCATTATTTGAAGAAAGTTCTATTAATTATGTTACACAGTTGGGTAATGTTAATACTGAATTGTCAGATGAAATCAATAACAGTGCAGCAGAACTTAAAAATGCATTGGAACAATTAAATCAACGTCTTAATACTGACGAAATATCCAGAAAAAATCTGTATCAAGCTCAACTTCATGAAATCACTGCTACATTTAATGACTTGATTGAAAGTTCAAAGACTCTTACAAAATCAGAATTGGCATCAATATCCGATGTTTTAATTTCTAACAGCCAAAGTGCAATGGATGAAGTCAAAGACTCTATAGATGAAAAAATTAATTCGCTTCTTGTCTCAAGTGCAGATATATCTGCAGGTGAATTACAAACAATAGATGCGTATGCAACAAGTATTTTAGATAAAATAGAAAGTGTAAAACAGAATTCAATAGTTTGCAAAGATTTAATTCTTAAGTTAATAAATGAGCATTTTAACTCTATTTCTGCCAATATCGAGAAGGAAACGGATGTTATTGTCGGTGATATTGTAGAACAATTCGGAATTCTAAAAGACAGTCAAAAGGACGAGTTTTCTGCATTGACAAATGCATTAGAAGGTTCAGTCGCCGGTTATATTATTGATGCTGTCAATGATTTGAAGTCATATCTTGATATCAGAACCGATAAAGCCGATATGAATGCTAAACTGGATAATCTAAAATTAGAGTTGGAAAAATCTTTTGAAAATACTGCAGGTAATATAAATAAGTTATTGGAAGTAAGCATATTTAATGATGCAATTACCGATTTAAGGGCCGCAAATGAAGTTCTTGTTACTTCTGTTTCGGAAAAATTAAATGACCAAATCAGAGAATTTGTCAGAGAAAATGTTTCAAAGAAATTAGAAGATAAGATTAATCTGTTTGACAAAAAGTTTACGGATACTGTTGTAGATAAATATGAAGAAGTTAAGCTGTTATCTTCTCAATACAATAAATCTTTTGAAAATATTTCAGGTTCGGTAAATGATTTAGTATCAAAATTCATTTCTGCAAAAGATGAAATAAATTCTAATTTAAATTCTGTATTGCAAGGGATTAACGGTTCAATTGATGCTCTGCAAGAAAGCTTTAATGAATTAAAAGCTCAGATATTAAATAAATCTTTTGATGAAGCTTTTCATGCTTCTGTGCACAATCAAATTTCAGGAATTGAAAGTCTTGTTAAGGAACAATTAGGTTATATTGAGGACATTAGTGACTTATGTTGTTCTAATATGCCTGAGATTGCAGAAATGAGTGCAGCAGTAAAATATGGTATTCAAGGCACACTTTCTGATATAAAAGAAAAAGTTAACAATCAGGATGCAAATATTGCAGATGAGCTTAATTCATTAAAGTCTGAAATAATTACTCAATTTATTAATATATTTAACCAAATTTCTTTTGTTGCAGAGCAAGAAGAAATTTTAGATTTTATTCAAGAGAAACACTCGGAATTGATAACTATTTTGAGCCATATTGTAACCACATCAGATAGTATTGAGGATGTAAAAGATAATGTAGCTGTAGTTGATAATAAAATAGATTCACTAAAAGAAGATATTGAGTTAATTAATGAAAAAATTACGTCTATAATGTCATCCGATGGGGATATTGATTATGTATACAGCTTACAGGATTTGGAATCAGATATTGCAAACTTAAGACTTGTTCTTAATGACATGAAAGCTGATAATAAATCCAAAGAACTGGATGAATTAATTAATTCAACTAATAACATATATCAGTTGGTAGAAGCAATAAAATCTGAAATGCCAAAATTTGAGATAGAAGAGTTCAAAAAAGATTTTGAAAATCTGTCTGAAGACATCGTAAGCATAAGTACGAGAACAAATAAACTTCTTTTAGCTTCTGATGAATCATATAAGACATTGCAAGAAAATTTACAAGATTTTAAACTGGTTATAAACGATTTAGATGAAAGAACGCGTAATTTCTCACATGAAGCAGGCATAGATCGTTTGGATAATAAATTAGCTGCTATCAATACAATGGTACAAAACGGAGCTAAAACAAATCAAGTCTTTAATCAAGTATTCGAATATCTTGCAGAATGGGTAGATAAAGCCGGTATTCAAATAGCTTCAATTTCTGATAAGGTAGAAACATTAGATGATATAAGCCAAATAAAAGTTATGCTCCAAGATTTGAAAGCAGAGACCGAGGACAAATCAGAAACTTTGGATGACATCGGAAAAATAAAAGTAATGCTTGAAGATTTGAAGGCAGAAAATGAAGACAAATCAGAAACTCTGGACGATATTGGCAGAATCAGAATAATGCTTGAAGATTTAAGAGCAGAATCTCAGGACAATTCTGATAGTGCAGAACTTGTTGATGCCTTGAGTTTAATTTTTGATAAACAAGCCAAGCGTATTGCTTCATTGGAGGCAAAACTTGACAGGCTTATTGTTGATGCAACAATAAACAGCCGTTCAAATAAAATTGATCTTTCACCAATGGAAGATACTTTAAATAAATTTTTGGCTGCGATTAATGACAAAATGCTTATTCAGCAATCAAAAATTAATTCTGTTGAGGAAAAACTGGCAGAAGTTGTTTCTTTGGTAGATAATAAAGATACAGCTCAATTAACAAAAAAAGTTGGCGGTATGGACAAGCAACTTGCAAAGCTGAATAAAAGTATTGAAAAAATAGCATCAAATGTTGTTGAAAAGTAAAACAGAACAATTAAAGTCGTTTTTAAAAAATGAGAATCTTCTTTTTCGTGAAGAAGAACGGTACTGTTATGCGGAGGATTCTGCGAATTTACGCATAGAAACCGTTATTCCGGATGTAGTTGTTTTTGTGGAGACCATAGAAGACGTTCAAAACGTATTAAAGTATGCAAACATTCATAAAATTCCTGTTGTGCCAAGAGGTGCGGGAACAAACATGGTAGGCTCTTGCGTGACGAATAAAGGCGGTATAGTTCTTAATTTTGCCAAGATGAACAAGATTCTTGAGTTTAATCCCGATGACATGACAATGCGTGTTCAGCCGGGAGTTATATTAGGTGATATAAAGGCTCTTGCAGAAACGGAAAAACTTTTTTATCCGCCTGATCCTTCCAACTATAAAGTGTCTACAATCGGAGGAAGTATTGCTCAATCTTCCGGCGGGGCGCGGTCTTTTAAATACGGAACAACGAAAGATTATATTTTAAGTTTAAAAGTTGTTTTAGCAGACGGTACACTTGTTGCTCTCGGGTCAGGAACGATTAAAGATGCAGTAGGATATCACTTGAATCAGTTAATAGTCGGTAGTGAGGGAACTCTGGCAGTTGTTGTCGAAGCTCAACTGAAACTTATTCCTCTGCCTGAAACATCTGTTGTTGTTACAGCTTATTTTAATGATATAGAAAATGCCGCCGGTGCAGTAAACGGTATAATCAAGGAAAGAGTATTTCCTGCGACGATAGATTTTATGGATAAAAATTCTATTTCTACTGTTGAGAAGTTTTATCCGTCCGGATTGAATACGGATAAAGAATGTCTGCTTTTAATAGAAATTGATGGATTTGAATCTTCTATGGATACTCAGATTCAAAGAGTTGAAAAGGTTCTTAGAGAAAATGGAGCCGCAGATATTGTTTGTATTTCCGATAAGGAACAGATGGAAGCTGTTTGGACAGCCAGACGTGCAAGTTACGGGGCTGCTGCAAAATTAGCGCCTGATATTGTTACGGATGATGTAATCGTGCCGCGTTCATCTCTGGCAAAAATGGTTAAAGGATGTAGGGATATCTGTGAAAAATATAGTTTGCATGTTTGCATAGTAGGGCATGTAGGAGACGGGAATATTCATCCGCAGATTGCTTTAAACATAGAAAATGATGACGAATTTAAAAACTTGATGAGTGCTAAGTCAGAAATATATTCTCTTGCAGTAGAATTAGGCGGTACAATATCAGCTGAACATGGTGTAGGGTTGGAAAAAATGTCATATATAGATAAAGTACTGGATAAAGAATCAATCGAGTACATGAAACGTATAAAACATTTGTTTGATCCGAATGGAATTTTAAACCCGAATAAAATATGGTAAATATTGTTTAAGCCGGATGTTTAGCAGATGTGATAACCTGATGTCATTATAATATCGATTAAGCGGTTATTTTAGTCCAAATCTTCTTGATTCTTTTCATAATCATATGTTCCTGGGAACGCATCAACGCCTGTTGTTTTTCTTGTTACATAGTATTGGAATTTAGGTATTAATGTAGATAAGAATATTGCTGCTACTGCAAATCCTGCAGCAAAATTAATTCCGCTATACATAATATTTTTATTCTTTATTTTTTCCAGTAAATTTTTATCTATTTTACCGTCTTTAGCTGCTTTACAAATTGTTTCCACGTATTGTTCCATTTGAGCCTTAAGCTTATAAAGTTTTTTATTGGATACAAATCTGTATTCGTCATTATAATTACCGCCGGTAAATTCAAATTGTGAGCGTATTTTCTTTCCTTTAGAATCTTCGCCTAATTCTTTTCCAACTCCTCCGGTAAACTCAGAAAATACGTTATGCAGTAATTTTGTATCATTGAGTTCCGCTTTATTAAATGAGTCTATAACTTGCTGCTTTGTTAATACTCTTTCACCCAATCTCTCAGGTTGAAGAGTCGACATATTTCTCGCCCTTTCAAGAGTTTCACTATCTGTTATATATTTTTCCAATTCATTCAGTTTAATAACTTCCATCGGTTTCTTTTTCATGAATTTAGATAGCGCACTAAGTTTTTCTGTTTCAAACTTCAATTCTTTCGGCAATTTTACTTCATTCGGTTTTCCTATAACTGCAGAACGGAATTCTTCGACGGTCAGACTTCTATTTCCCAGAAAATCTTGCAAATGTTTATCTAATATCAGAGCAGTACTCGGGTTAAGTCTTGTTGCTTTTCCGCTTTCTATTAAATTAAGCAAGTTCCCGACATGGCCGCTTGCCCACATGTAAAAGTATATAGAACCTATGTCACGAATCGCAATTTCTCTTCTTTCCTCCGGTCTTCTGGCATTATAGGTTCTACCGGCAACAATTCCGGCGTCACTTGATAGTAATTTCCCTGTATTAGTATTTTCTATCATATTTGTAAATGCATTTACCGCATTCATCGCACCGCCTTTAAATGCAAGTTCATTCGGTACGGTTTTATCAGGAGCTAATATTTTCTGCTGCTCCTGTTCTATACGTCTTTCATGTCTTAACTTCTTAGTTAAACTTTGATTAACTTTAGGTACTACAAATCCGATAAATAAATTTGCAAGCAATATACTTGTCAAAACTTTGGCGCTTTTTATACACGCAACCTGTGTTTGAGAGAATTTTTTAGGCGCGATTTTCTTCATAAAGTTATCAAAAGGAGTTCTCAATAATTTATCGGTTCCGACATCAAAGTTTTTACCGTTAGATTTAAGTATTTTAGCTACACCCTTATCTCCAAGCCAGTTTAAACATAAAACTCCGCCAAGCCATGTAATTGAACCCATTATTTCTTCTATAAATCTTTCTCTTGCTTCATCCCATTTCCCTCTTTTATAAGCTTGATAGGTTCTTCCTGTAACAACACATCCTTCAAGTGCAATCACAGGAGGTAGTGCATCAGCCTTGGTCATACCGGTAATAAATTTTGCTAATTTTCCGGTATTTTTCCCTTGAAAAGATATATTAGAACTATTGTTTACACTATTTATAGAATTCAAATGACAAACCTTTCACACGTCTTTCGGCTGTTTACATTAAACACTGTAAAG
>CAMORE010000030.1 GCA_946623365.1 uncultured Acinetobacter sp. | reverse complement strand
TATGGTACCCCCAAGCGAATTCGAATCGCTGTCTACACCGTGAAAGGGTGTTGTCCTAGGCCTCTAGACGATGGGGGCGCAACCGACAATATCTATACTACCAAATCAAACTTTTATGTCAAGAGATTTGTTTTTTTATTTATTAAAACTGCGATAATATAGTTCTAATTTAAGAATCCAGCTTAGTTTTTAATATTTGGGCGGCTGAGATTAATATATCTATACTTGTTGAAAATGGCGGAGCATAAGTCAAATCCGCATCTATAAGATTCTCAACGGTGATTCCCTGTATCAAACCGACAGAAACGGTATTCACTCTCTTATCCGCATCACCGCACCCGATTGCCTGTGCACCTAATAATTTATGCGAACGTTTATCTGCAACCAATTTTAGTGTTATATTTTTTACTTCCGGCATGTAGCCTGCTTTATCTCGTTTTGTAATCACTACTGACAATGCATCATACCCTTGTTTTAGAGCTTCTTTTTCTGTTAAACCCGTTTTAGATATACTTAAGTGACCGTATCTAAGCACAGCAGAACCCAGTACCCCTTCAAAATCTTCTACTCCGCCGGATATATTTATTGCGGCGACTCTTCCTTCTTTATTCGCTGTTGAGCCAAGCGGAATCCAAACGGGCGCATTTGATATCATATTAATTTTTTCTGCACAATCTCCGCACGCATATATATCAGGAATACTTGTTTCCATTCTGCTGTTAACCTTTATTGCGCCGGTTACTCCTAATTTTATTCCGGCGTCTTTTGCCAATTCTACAGCCGGTTTAACTCCTGATGCTATTACAACCATATCCGTTTCTATTCCGTAGCCCTTGTGAGTAATAACATCCAAAACTTGATTTTCTCCTAATATTTCACTTACGGTATCATTATTAATAATTTTTACCAAACCATCTGAGTTTTCAAGTACGTAGTCCTGAACTAAAGCTGAAATATCCTCGTCAAGCATAGATAGTATAAAAGGAGAACGTTCAATAAGTGTAACATTTTTTTTATTTTTTACAAATGCTTCTACTAATTCTATCGCAATATATCCGCCGCCGATAATTGTAATATGTTTTGCCTGTTCCATTCCTTCTTTTAACGATATACCGTCATTCAAAGTTCTTAATGTATATATTTTTTTAGAATTAATGTTTGCAAAATCCGGAATTAAAGGCTCCGCTCCTGTTGCGATTACGAGTTTATCATAATCTACAAATTGCCAGTCTTCCGTATCTATATTTTTTACGGCAAGTTTTTTATCTGCTGACAAAATTTTAGTAACTAGCTTTCTTGTATGAATATGAATACCGCTTTTTTCAAATTCATCAATACTTCTTACTATCAACTGCTGCCAATCTTTAAAATCTCCTGCTATATAATATGGCATACCGCAAGATGAGTATGATACAAAATCATCTTTTGTATATATATGTACTTCCGAATCAGGAAGCATTCTTTTTGTTTTAGCTGCAACTTTTGCACCGGCTGCAACACCACCAATTATAATTATTCTCATATGGAAATTATTTATCGTCATATAATCGCATTCAATTGGTCACCTATCTATATACCTATTAAATCATTTTATTTTAACAAACATGTTTTTTAAATTTTCAACTTAAGGATTAGCCAAACAATTAAACAAACAGGTAATTTATGAACCTTATTAAGCACTTACAATTTTGTTATGGAGATTATTGATATGGGAAAAATTCAAAAAAAATACTTGGAAATTAAAAACATAAACAGAGAAATTGTTAATTGGATTGAAGATATTGCAGAGGAAAACAATTGCAGAATTGAACGAAAAGAATGGAAAAGCAAATACAACAGCTACGTCGTTTATGACTATGAGCCATTCTGCTCTGAAGGATTTGAAATAAATCTTTTAATTAGTTCACCTGACATATCATATCTTAATTTTATCAAATATTTATATAAACAAAAAATAACAACTATTGATTACCTTAATAGCTGTATCAAAATTCCTGTAATAAAAAACTATTCACTTTAGACATAGTTGAGGTATAATAAAAATACAACTTAGAATAAGGTCATTTGTGCCAATATAAATAGAATTTATCAATAATAAATCTGTTCAAATCAAAAATTTGTCAGAAAGCGATGAGGAAGTATAAATGAGAGAATTTTTTAACGACTACGTTCAGACATTGGAAACATACATAATGTTTAGAATAAAAGAAACAGTTTCAAAAATCACTCCGGAACTGGTTGTTAAAAATCGTGCGCCGATTGCGTTATCAATGGGAGCGCCGACATCCGCCCCGCCTAAAAAGGTTATTGATGCACTAAAGACAGCTCTTGACGAGAAAGGTGCTCATTTATATTCAACTCCAAAGGGAGAAAAATTCTTTAGGGATGCTGTTGCGCAAAGAATGAAAGAACGCTTTAACGTTGAATTAAATCCTGATACTGAGATATTTTCACTTATTGGTTCTAAAGAAGGTATTGCTAATTTTATAAGATTATTAATTAATCCAAGTACAAATGATAACGAAAAAGATATAATATTAGTCCCTGACCCCGGATATGCATCATACAAAGAGATGATTAAAGCATCCGGCGGACTTTCTTATTCTATTCCGTTAAAACTTGAAGACAATTATATGCCTGATATGGAAAAAGTCTATGATAAGTTTATAAAAGACGGTTATAACCCTGATAAAATAAAAGCGTTAATTGTTAATTACCCAAATAACCCTATTGGTGCGACTGCAACAAGAGAATATATGCAATCAATTGTAGAATTTTGCAAGAAACATCACGTTCTTCTTGTATCTGATGCAGCATATACAGACATGTACTTTAAACCAGAGCTTAAACCTATGAGTATTCTTGAAATTGAAGGAGCAAAGGATATTGCTGTTGAGTTTTTCAGTTTTTCAAAACCATACGCTATGACCGGTTGGAGATTGGGCTGGATTTGCGGTAACAGTGAAGCTGTTCAGTTCTTTGGCAGACTTAAATCAACAATTGATTCAGGATTATTTAAAGCTTTACAAAAAGCCGGAGCTGAGATATTAAACTCTAAAGAAGGAGAAGAATATATCAAAGAATCAAACATTAAATTTAAACATAATCAAGATTTACTGGTAAACGGATTAAAAAATGAACTTGGATGGGGCGATTTTTATATACCTAATGCAACATTTTATTTATGGCTACCAATTCCGCCGCGATACAAATCCTCTGTAGAATTCGCAGATGAATTAATGAAAAAATCGGGAATTATTGTTGTTCCTGGAAATGCATTCGGAGAATATGGAGAAGGATATTTCAGAGTTTCTATAGTTTGTCCTGAAGAACAAATTAAAGAAGTAATCTCAAGAATGAAAAAAGATGGATTTTATTTTAACAAATAACTAAATATTGGTAACGATATATCCTTAATCATATTTCATTAAGCAACACAAACTTTATTTCTGCCGCTTTTTTTTGCTTCATACAAAGCATTATCAGCACGTTCAAAGAGTTCTTCTCCGGTTTCATCATTAATAAATTCTGCTAATCCCATACTAATAGTTACATTAATTGTTTTTATATCAGAATTTTCATCATTAATTGGCAGAGGAGAAGTTTCTACAGCATTTCTGAGACGTTCTCCTACGATTTCAGCTTCTTTAATATGCGTATAGGGAAGTAATATTGCGAATTCTTCCCCTCCATATCTTGATGGAATATCAGATTCTCGAAGAGTAGACTTTATAATAGAAGCAACTCCTCTAAGAACAGCATCACCGCTTGCATGACCATATGTATCATTAACTTTTTTAAAGAAATCTATATCAATCATCATCGCACATAGCGGATTATTCTGACGTTTTGCAGCTGCAATTTCTTGCCCGAGTCGTAACTCAAATTGTCTTCTGTTATTTAAGTTTGTTAGTGCATCAATTGTTGCATATTGTAATATTTTTGAATAAGAATTAGCTCTGTTTATTGTAATTGCGGACTGCCTTGTCAACTGTTCCAAATAGCTTATATCTCTTTTGGACAAAGCATCCAGAGTACTTCTTGCTACAATGCCTCCAATAAGTTCTCCATCCTCTGACATTAAGGGGAATGCACCAATTTTATCATTATTTGTCAATATATATTCTGACTCAGGGGTCAATTGATTTAAAGCATCATATATCCTATCATCTTTACAAGCTTTTGGCCAAACAAGCATGAACTTATCATTCTGTTTTAAAAAAACATAAATCAAATGATCGGTAATGAATCTATCGAGCATTTCTCCTATAATCGGAACTATGTAATTAAGTTCATATTGCGTTTCAATTATTTTAGCGATATTTTTCATTGAATCATGGAATTCAACATTAACTTTTGATTGTTCGCTTAAAACAATATTTTGAAGTTTTAGAGAAACCTGTGAAGCAAATATTTTCATTAAAGAAAGAAAACTGATATTTACAGAAGTATTCTCTTTAAAGTTTATTTCTATTATTCCAAAAACTTTCTCACTCTTTATTATAGGAATGTGTAACGAATCAAGTTTTAAAGTAAGGTCACTAATCATTGAAGGCAGTTTGTACGCTTTAGTGTTTATTACAAAATCATTATTTTTTATATCCTCAAATGATTTATATATTGGAGAACTATCATCAACTATACTCCAAGAATCAGCACAATCACGTATAGTATTCGTAACGCTATCATACACAAATATATTTAAATCACTTATTACTGTATAATCATTAATTATAATCTTTAGATTTTGTATCAACTCGGATACATCTATATCCTTAATTAATAATTCAGCAATTTTTGATAAAAAGTTTAAATTTGCATCAGACATTAAAACTCTAACTCCTCCTCCGGTGCCGTAAATAAATCAAAACCTGCACACGTTTTAAAATTCTTTTCCATAGCTTTATCAAAATCATCATCAGCAACAATTCTACCATTCACATATGTATAACTTATGCTTCCGGTAGGTTTGTCCGTAAGTTTTTCTATTCCGTAAGAATCTGAATTCATGAACTTTCGGGAAACTTCATTTAAGACATTAAAAATATATGCTGTTTGAAGTTCAGAACTGTCTTCAGATTCAGTTATTAACCATGCAGCTTTCTCGAGTTCAGATATAGATTCTCGATACTTATTCAAGCTTCTTAATAATACTGCCAAATTATAATGTGCCTCGAATTCTGTCGGTTTAATATTTATAGCTTTACAGTAATCTAAACCGGCATCTCTTGAATCTCCTCTTAAATGATGTGCTACTGCCCTGTTATAGTACACATCATAGTTATTTTTTAAATATTTTAAAGAATCCGTATATGCATTAATTGCTTCTTGTAATAAACTATTCATCTTGTACTTCTCTTCTAACGGGAGATACATTGCTTTTTGTTTATATGCCACACCCTTATTAAAGAATGCCAATCCCTTATTCATCTTATTGCTTTTTATATTGTTATATATTCTCGGCACCCAAAAACTAAATTGCTTAATTTTTGGTATTAAATCAAATTCCTTGATTGCTTCATCAAAAAAACCAAGGTTTTCTGAATAAACAATACCTAAATTCATACGTGCCATAACAAATTTCGGATTGTGCTTTATTGCATTTTTATATGCTTCTACTGCAGAGTAATAATCCTCGTATACTACATAAATATTCCCCAGATTGTACCATGCTTCATAGTGGGCAGGATACAACAACAAGCCTTTTTTATACAGCTCTAATGTTTTTGCCATATTATCCTGTTCGTAGGCTTGATCTCCACGATATATATAATACATTCCTCTTGCTTTATCTGCTTGGTATTGAATCCAATCGTGAAAAAAATACCAAATCACCAAAATGAAACATGCAAATATTAAAAAAGAAAATATTTTTCTAAAGAAAGTTCTCATAGGACAAATTATATCACATTTGTATTTGATATAGAAGTGTCAGTTATAAGAACAATACTACATTTGTAGGATTTGCCAAACAAGCAAAAAATGTTAATATATTGTTGTGGGGGGACATTGTAAAGCAACTTACATTTTTTCCGTAAAGGTATTAATGAATTATTTGGGGGTTGAGATTGTATTATTATAAACAAAATGCGTTGAGAAAAGATGATGCAAATTTGTATATTGTACCTGAGCAAGCTCAATATAACACTTTATCACGCAAAACAAACAAAGCTCCGAATAAAAAAATAAAAAAACAGAAAATAAATATATTTTCATACATAGTTAGACTTATTTTTGTATTGTCAATTTTTACGGCGTTTGCAATTTATGTTTTTCCGGTTAGTTTTAACCAACTGATTAAAAATATTTTATTCGACTCTAATATTAAAATTAATGAAGGAATGCCAAAAGGTTATGCATATAACAGTATGGAAAATCAAAACGGAGCTGATATATATACAATTGCAAATCCGGTAACGAATTATATAAGTAATGATCATTTTCTTAACAGAATGCTTTTAACTCCGACTATTCAGAAAACTCACAGCGAAGTTACGACAATGTATCATACAAATGAATTAAAAGCGCTGAAGAAACAGTTGCAGGATTTGATGAAATCATACCCGTCGATTCACCCGAGCATTTATGTTTGGGAATATGAAAACGGTCAATATTTGGATATAAATGCCGAAGAACAATTTTCATCTGCAAGTATCATCAAACTTCCTGTCTTAGTCAGACTATTTAAATCTATAGAATCTAATCAGGTTACTATATATGATGAGATGACTTTAACAGACTACTACAAAGCCTCCGGCTCCGGCAACTTGCAATATATGCGAACAGGAAGCAAATACTCTCTTGATGCTTTAGCTAAAACAATGATACAAGACTCTGATAATTCTGCTACTAATATGATTATGGCAAAAATCGGAGGAATGGATGATATTAATGTTGGTTTAAGAGATTGGGGCATATCTAAAACTTATGTAAGAACATGGCTTCCAGATTTACAAGGTACTAATAAAACAACGGCTCTTGATTTGGCTAAAATTTTGTATAATCTTGATAATCCGGGGTTCTTAAATATAAATTCAAGAGAATATATTATTGATTACATGAGTCATGTAAAAAATAATAAACTCATTGCAGCAGGACTCGGAGAAGGTGCTTTATTTATTCATAAAACGGGAGATATAGGAACAATGCTTGGTGATGCGGGAATAGTATTTGCTCCTAACGGTAAAAAATATATTATTGTAATTCTTGCAAACAGACCTTATAATTCTCCTCTCGGAAAAGATTTTATAGTTAAAGCTTCAAATCTCATATATAAGAATATCGTTAAATAAAAACAACAAAAATATAACACACATTTTAACCATAGATTCTAAACCTATGGTTTTTTATTATATTGTTACAATTTTTAATAAACTGTCAATTTTTATTAAAAAAATGTTTTATAAATAATAGGTGTAGAATTATGTCTTATGTGTACTATAACAACGGAAATGAATATCAAACTAGAACTCTTATGAGCGAAACAGAAGGAGCAATACTTGCTTCTGCAGTTTCAGGTGCAATATTATCTCCTCTTACATATGTAGGGAAACCTTTTACAAATCAACTAAAAAAGGAAGAACCAAATAATCACCTATATAAAGACTGTTTTCAAAAAGCATTAAATATTTCAGAATTAGATAAAAAAGGAGTAAAGATAATTCCGGCACAATTTTTAGATGCCGCATCCAATGAATATGCGAAAGGGACTAATGCTTGCTTTATTCCGAATACAAAAGAAGTTTTAATTAATACCGATAAAATATCAATTGCGGGATTTCACGAATTGGGACATGCTTTGAATGCTTTAAAAAGCAAATACGGGGTCAAATACTTAGCAAAAATGAGGGCGCCGGGGTATGCAATAGCGGGGCTAATGGAATACTTCGCAATTTTTTCAAGAAAGAAACCTAAAGATGCTCCAAGAAGTATTACAGATATAATTGAAGATAACTGCGGTAAAATTGCATTTACGGCAATGCTTCCGATTGTAGCGGAAGAAGCCATAGCAAGTATTCGGGGAATAAAACTTGCAAGAGCATCAGGAGTAGCAGAGCCTCTTATTAAAAATATGAAAAAACTTTATGCAAAAGCCCTTATGACTTATGGAGGAAGAGCCATTTTAGGCGGTCTTGCCGTTTATGCTTCTAGAAAAGTTATGGACTATTTTACAAGGCCAAGACTAGTTGAAAATAAATAACAATCAATTTACCTAATTTGAACCTTTAGATTTAAATACCTCTATTTCATTATTTTTATCATCATATATTATGATATTTTCACGCTCACCGTCTTTATAATTCGCAGTGAACGAATTAATGACTTTTAACCTTGAATCATACAAAGTTTCACGAGTTTTATAACCCTCTTCCGAATATTCACTGTAAACGGCTCCTCCAACGGACGGTTTATCCGCATTATAATATGTAAAGCGTTTGACATCATTACCGTTATACGCTACTGAAACATTTACTTTTGTATTTCCTTGTTTGTCATATATTAAATGTTCTACTCTAAGATTCGAATCATCATCTAAAGTTTCTTTGCGGATGGAGATTACCTTTCCTTCCGAATCTTTCATTTCATATTTTATGGGTTCTGACTTATCATAATTCCATTCTTCGATAAATTCAACATCACCATCTTTATTGTATTTTAAATGTCTTACAGGCATATTTGTATTTTCGTCATATTCCCATTTGTCATTATCAGAATCATGCATTTTATCACTATATCCAAGAGTAGTTTTCACTTGGTGTCCGTTTGTTATATTAATTTCTGTAAATTCTACACCATGTCTGATATTATCAGGATTATCCGTAACAACTAAAAGTTTATTATCATTTTTTTGTACCAGAAATATATTTTTTGTATCTGCAATTGATTTTACTTTATCTTTAATTGTATCTGAAAGATTTGAAAGTACTGTAATAGTAGAAAGAGGGATGCTGCTGTCTGCGGATCCTAAATCACACGTTTGAACCGAATTATCTGTTTTTTCGACAGAAGCAACCTTTACGGATGATTGCTTTTCTATACCATTAGAATTACGGTTTAAGTTCTTTTCTTTTGTTTTATTTTGCTCTTTTATTTTACTATTTTCAGTAGAATTTTCCGGTACTGCAGACGGACTTGTATTATCAGACTTATGTAACACACTCAATCCGCAGATGAAAGCTAATATCAATGCTGAACTTATAATTGCTATATATTTCTTTTTCATAATATCCCCTCTTTTATAAGATTATTATATGCATATTTTGTATTTTTATCAATATTTTATGATAAAATTTCTATATGAATAATATTTTGGAAAAAATAAAGGGAAGTGTTATAGTATCAGTGCAGGCAATGCCTGACGAACCTTTATATGCAGAGCAATGTATTGATGCAATGATGGCATCTGTAATTAACGGCGGTGCCGGCGGATTGAGAGTTGCCGGAGTCAGAGATGTTAAAAACGCTAAAAAGTATAATGTCCCTGTAATTGGGATAACCAAGCCGAATAAACTTCCTGAAAATTGGATGGAAGTTGTTTATATTACACCTACATTAAAAGATGCAGAAGCTCTAATAAATGCAGGAGCAGATATTATAGCTTTTGACGGAACATCCAGACCCAGACCTAGCAACTGCAAATTGGAAGAAATGATAGAATTAATACATAGTGCTAACAGACTGGCTATGGCTGATATATCAACATATGAAGAAGGAATTATCTGCATGGATTTAGGTGTAGATATTTTATCAACAACTCTTTCCGGATATACTCTGGAATCAAAAAAAGATGATAATTTACCTGATTTTGAACTACTAAATAAACTGGTACAAAAAACATCAGCTCCCGTTATTTTGGAAGGCAGAATTTGGGAACCAACTGATGTAAAAAAATCATTTAAACTAGGTGCTCACAGCGTTGTAATAGGTTCTGCTATTACACGCCCTCAGTTAATTACTAAAAGATTTATTAATTATTAAAGGAGTATTATGAAAAAAGCATTAGCCTTTGATATAGGCGGGACAAAAATATATAGTACTGTTGTTGACGAATCAGGCTCTGTTATTGATGAAATTAGTAAATTCAATACTCCAAAATCTATTGATGGTATAAAAAAAGTTTTGACCGAACAAATCAGAAAATATGAAAATGACGTTGATATAATTGCTATTGCAACAGCCGGTGCTGTTAATAATTCAAATACTGCGGTTATAGGTTCTACAGGAAATCTGGTCCAAGGATACAGTTCTATTGATTTTCAAAAACTAAGTTCAAAAAGAGTTTTTTTAGAAAATGATGCAAATGCAGCCGCCTGGGCAGAATATAAAATAGGTGCATCAAAAGGAACGTCTGTTTCAGTTATGTTAACATTAGGAACAGGGGTTGGAGGCGGAATTATAATTAATGACAGGCTGCTAAAGGGAAAATCCGGTGCTGCCGGTGAAATGCATTTTAAAATGTACTCTGATAAAAGGCGGAAATGTACATGCGGAAGTTGGGATTGTTTTGAAATATACGCTTCCGGAACGGCTTTAAAACTTGATGCAGAAGAAGTACTGGGGGACTCAAATGTTACTACCTATGATGTAATCCAAGGTGTAAATAATAATGATTCAACAATGATATCAATTTTGAACAGATGGCAAAATGACATTATTAACGGCATTAAGGGACTTGTAAATATATTTGATCCTGATTGCGTTGTTTTATCAGGTTCTATGGCACAGTTTACGGATACTAAACACATTGAAGAAGAGGTAAATTCCGATATAGTTACAACCCCGACATCAATAAAAATAGCGACTGCAGGCAATTATGCCGGTATGATTGGCGTATCGTTACTCGGTTTAAGTGAGGTTTCTGATAATGGGTAAATCAAAATACAGAATTTTAAAAAAAGGTATTAACGATAAGTTTCCATATATGACAAGAGATACCGCCCTCACATCAATAGTACAGGATATGGGGAATCAAAAGAAGGTTATTGATTTAATTACTCTTTTTGGAATTACGGCAGAAGAACTGCTTGAAGCAGGAGCTGCTTATGAGGATGTAGTATCATTAGGTGCATTAGTGCGATAACAAGTTTTCAACTATTATATAGCTATTGAGGCAATTTATCCAAAATAATTTTTCCCAGACGCCCTTCCCTAAAATCTTTTAAAACATAAATTGCAGTACGTTCCGTATCAGGACATTCACCTTTTATAATCCAATTCCTGTTAGCGGCAATGTCTTCAAGAGTTAATGTTTGTGTTTTATAATGTTCTTTTATTGAGTCAAAGAACTTTGATTCGGAAAGCAATTCTAATAAATATTTTGCAACAGGTTCGGGAGAATAAGCATTTTCTGACACAGAGCTGACAAATGCCAGTTTTGCTGCTTGTAATTGGTCATCCTGTCTAGTCGGAATTATTCCCGGTGTATCCAAAAGCTCAAGTTTCGGATTTATACGTACCCATTGCTGCTGTCTTGTTACACCTGCTTTTGCACCAATTTTTGTTTTTGAAGATTTTGTTAGTTTATTTATAATACTCGATTTTCCGACATTAGGCATTCCGACAACCATTGCTCTTGCAGGTCTTCGCAATAATCCTTTTGACATAAGAGCCTGAATTTTTGGTTCTGATAATTCTATTGCGGTTTTTACAACAGCAGATAATTCATTATTACCTTTTGCCTCAGTTATTAAAATCGGAGTTTTTGTGGTTGTTTTCAAGTATTCACACCACTCTGCCAGCTCTTTTTTATCCACTAAATCAGCTTTATTCAACAAAAGAAGCCTTGGTTTATCACCCAAAAGCTTCTCAATGTTGTTATAACCGCTTGATAAAGGTATTCTGCTGTCACGAACCTCTATTATCACATCAACCAAATTCAATTTCTCTTTTAATTGACGTTCAGCCTTTGCTATGTGACCGGGGTACCAGTGAATATGCAGCTTATCTTTTTTCAATTTTTTCCTTAATTCTTGTTGCTTTTCCTGAACGTTCTCTTAAGTAATATAACTTAGCACGTTTTACATCACCTTTTCTTTGAACAGTGATTTTATCGATACGTGGAGAATATACCAAGAACACACGCTCAACACCTACACCTTGAAATACTTTTCTTACTGTAATGGTTTTGTTAATACCTGAACCATGTTGTGCTATTACAGTACCTTCATACGCTTGAAGTCTTTCCTTGTTTCCTTCAATAATTTTTACAGAAACTCTAACTGTATCACCTGTATTGATTTCAGGTAACTCGCGAGTTGTGTATTCAGATTCTAAATTTTTAATAATCGGATTCATTTTTGCTATTCCTTATATTTTGACTACTGTACATATAAAATAATCATAAATAAAACAGGCTCAATTGTAAAGAGGGGATGAAAAATATTTTAGAATTATTGTTTACATTTGTAACAATTAATTAAAATTGATGTATTTATTAGATGTTTATAAAAGACGATTACATATTATTTCAACATTTTTTAAAGTTTGTCCGACAATAAAAAAATATTATTTTATGGTACGATATTTTTATGCTTAGAAAACTATTAGTGTTATTAGAAATTTCCAGATTTTTTTCTTTGCCGATGACGATAATGTCATGGTTAGTTATTTTTACTTATGCTTCTGTCAATTCAGGAAATATAATATACGGGATACTATGTTTATTAGGAATTTGTTTAGCGCATTTGGGAACAAATGTACTGGATGATTATTTTGATTATAAGACCCTAATCAAACAAGTAAATTTTGATAAAAAAGAATACCTGAAAAATACTCAAAAAACTAAATGCAGATATTTGATATCAGGAATCATCAGTGAAAGAGATGTTTTAACGCTTGCTTTTGTATATTTTTCTATTGCCGGACTTATTGGTATATTTTTCTTTATAAAATGCGGAATGCCTATTTTATATTTTGCGGCTGCTGGAGGTTTTATCGGTATATTATATTCGTTCTTGTCTAAAATCCGAATGTCTGAAATTGCAGTTGCACTGGCATACGGTCCAATTTTATATGGCGGGGTGTATTTTGTAATGACCAAAACTATTTCATGGGAGGTTTTTGTTCTTTCTGTTCCAACAACCATTGTAACTGTAATATTGTTGTATATTCATACTGTTATGGACTTTGATTTTGATCTTAGTGAAGGTCATTTGACCGTCGCAAACTCATTTGATTCACAGTTGGACTCACTAATAATATTAAAATTTCTGTTAGTTTTTGCATATATTTCTTTATTAGGTATTTGCATATTTGATATATCTGATTGGCAGGTATTTATAACATGTCTTACGATTCCGTTAAGTATTGATTTGTATAAATCAATGTCAGATTATTCTTTAGACAACACCTCCGTCCCTGAACACAAATGGTTTCATTTTCCAATGGAAAACATGGAAAGAATTAAAAAACTGAATGCTGAAAGTTTTATGATTAGAATGTATCAATCCAGAAATTTAATGATATACTATGCATCTTTACTGGTAATAGGACTTATTTTGGCTGAAATATAGCAGCCGGTTTTGTATTGTTTTAACTCTTGATGTAAACACAAAAGGTGCTTAATACAGCATATTCAGCACCTTTTTAAAAATCAATTTTTTAAATCTTTATTTTGCAATAATATCTTTTTCAACTTGAGCTAAAATTCCATCAAGCAAAGCAGCATCTTTTATACCTCCTTGTGCAAAATTAGGTCTGCCGCCGCCGTTGGCACCGGTTGCTCTCGCAATTTCTCCTACAATTTTGCCGGCATTAACACCTGTCTTAACAAATGCATCAGTAACTTTTACAATAACCGTTTTTGAATTTGCTAGAACAACAATGCTCTCACCCAACTTTGATGATAACATTTCTATACCTGATTTTACTGATTCACTGTCTAAACCGTCATCGACTTTTGATATAAATAATTTACCGCCGCTTATATCTTGTGCTTTTGAAACAAATGATGAAAATTTTGAACGAGCCATCTCAGCCTTCACTTGAGCCAGTTCTTTTTGAAGTTCTCTGTTTTCTTCCTGAATTTTATCAACTCTGGCAGCGACTTCATCATAATGAAGTTTGAATTTGGAAGCAAGTTTATCAATTTCAATAGATTTTGAGTTTAGATATTTAATAGCGGCATGACCTGTAAATACTTCTATTCTTCTTGTCCCTGCTGCGATTGCACCTTCCGAAACGATTTTTACAACTCTCAAATCTTTGAGTTCTCTAGCATGAGTACCTGCACAAAATTCTTTTGAAATACATTTATCATCTTTTACAATAGAAACAACTCTTACTTCATCACCGTATTTTTCACCAAACAGAGCAGTTGCACCGGTGAGTTTAGCTTCTTCAATACCCATAACTTTGGTTTGAATTTCGTATCCCTCACCTATCCATTTATTCATTAGGTCTTCTGTTTTTGATATTTCATCTTCTGTCATAGCTCTGGAGAAAGTAAAGTCAAATCTCATCCTTTCATCATCCACGTATGAACCGGCTTGCTTTACTTCGTCTCCAACAACTTTTATGAGTGCTGCCTGAAGCAAGTGAGCTGAAGTGTGATGAACTCTTATTTTCTCGCGTTTATTTACATCAATTTTTGCATTTACTTCTGCACCGACTTCAACGTCACCATTAATTACGGAACAACGATGAACGTATAAATCATTAACTTTGAATGTTGTTAACACTTCCAGTTTTAATTCTTCATTTTCGATTATTCCCGAGTCACCAACTTGACCGCCGCATTCTGCATAGAAAGGCGTTTTATCGAGCACTACGTCAATAAAACCTTCACCTTCTATAAATCCTAAAATTTTAGATTTGGTTTCATTTTCAGCATAGCCGGTAAACTCTGTTGAACCTACTTCTCTTTCCAAATTTGCATATTTAATATCACCTGTTACAGAAATCTTTGCAGTAGCTGCTTTGGCTCTGTCTTTTTGCTCCTGCATAGCCTTCTTGTAGCCTTCTTCATCAACATTCAGTCCATTCTCCACCGCTATTTCTTTTGTCAGTTCAAGAGGAAAACCATAAGTATCATATAGCTTGAAAGCATTTTCTCCGTCTATATCTTTTTTGTTTTCAATAAATTCTTCAAGCAGCTTATATCCTCTATCAAGTGTTTTATTAAATCTTTCTTCCTCTTTTTTTATAACATCCTTGATTTTGTCTTTGTTTTTTATTAATTCGGGATAAGCACCGCCATAATTTTCTACTACAACATCAACGAGCTTATGTAAAAAAGGTAATTCCATACCCAGAATTTTCCCATGCCTCAAAGCACGTCTCAAAATCATTCTTAATACATAACTTCTTCCTTCATTACCCGGAATTACACCATCTGAGATTAAGAAAGTAACACATCTTGCGTGGTCTGTAATTATTCTTAATGAAATGTCCGTTTTATCGGATTTTTTATATGCAACTCCGCTCATTTCGGAAACTTTGTCTAATATTGGTCTGAGAAGGTCAGTTTCAAAAGTAGACGCAACACCTTGACAAACCATAGTAATACGCTCCAATCCCATACCTGTATCAACGTTTTTCTTTTCTAAAGGCGATTGATTACCCTCTTCATCTTGGAAAAGTTCAGTAAACACTAAATTCCATATTTCTACCCATCTGTCGCATTCACAAGTATCAATTCCGCAATTCGGGTGACCGCATGAATACTCTTCACCCAAATCATAATGAATTTCAGAGCAAGGACCGCAAGAACCCGAAGCCCCAGGAGGACCCCAGAAATTATCTTTTTTACCTTTTCTTTTTATACGTTCAGCTGGAACACCGATACTTCTCCAGATTTCGTATGCTTCATCATCGGTTTCAAAAATTGTTATCCAAAGTCTGTCTTTATCCAGCTTTAAAACTTCTGTAACAAATTCCCATGCCCAAGGAATAATCTCTTTTTTGTAATAATCACCAAAAGAAAAATTGCCTAACATCTCGAAAAATGTATGGTGGCGAGGAGTTCTGCCGACATTTTCTATATCAGAATCTTTTCCGCCTGCACGAGCACATTTTTGACAAGATGTAGCTCTCGCCGGCTCATAAGGACAAGGCTGTATTCCCAAAAATATCGGTAAAAACTGGAGCATTCCTGCTGTTGTTAACAGAACTGTCGGATTATCCGGTACCAGACTAGAACTTTCCACTACAGTATGTTGATGTTTATCTTTAAAATAATCTAAGTATAATTGTCTGATTTCATTTCCTTTTAACATAATAAATTCCTTTTAACGTATTGAACTCTTATTATTATATCTCAAATATAAATCAATCGTTTCAATTTTTGAAACATAATTGTTAAACAGAGATATTTTATGGTAGAATAATGATGTAATAAATTAAACAAGGGGAGTTTTATATGGAAAAATTAGCAGATATTGGTGTTTTTGGCGGTTCAGGATTTTACAAATTTCTGGATGATATAAAAGAAGTACAAGTGGAAACACCGTATGGTATGCCTTCAGACAGTCTTTTTATAGGTAAAATCGGTTCGCACAGAGTTGCATTCATGCCCCGTCATGGCAGACAGCATACAATACTCCCTCATCTTATAAATTACAGAGCTAATGTTTGGGCAATGAAAGAAGTCGGATGTAAGCGCGTAATATCACCTTGTGCAGCAGGCAGCTTGCAAAAACATGTTGAACCGGGACATTTTGTAATTTGTGATCAATTTGTTGATTGGACTGACGGCAGAAAATCAACTTTCTTTGAAGGTCCGGTTGTCACACATCCGTCAGCGGCTGATACTTATTGTCCTGAATTAAGAAAACTTGCTATAGAAACAGGGAAAGAGCTTGGCATAACAATCCATGAAACAGGTACGGTTGTCGTAATTAACGGGCCCAGATTCTCTACAAAAGCTGAATCCAAGTTCTTTACTAATCAAGGATGGGAAGTTATTAATATGACGGCATTCCCTGAGGCATATTTGGTTAAAGAAATGGATATGTGTCCTTTGAATATTTCTTTAATAACTGATTATGATGCAGGACTTGTCGGAGATGTTCCTCCTGTTTCTCACGGGGCTGTTATTGAAGTTTTCAATAATAATATAGACAACCTTAAAAAATTGTTATTCTCTATGATTGAAAGAATTCCTGCAGATAATAATAATTGTGATTGCAGAAATACTAAAAGAAATTCTCAATTACATTAATCAAAGGAGTAAAAATGAATATTAGATATATTGTAAATAATTTATTTTACTTTTATTACTTAATATTGATAATAAGAATCTTTCTAACTTGGATTCCGAATATAGATTGGAATTCTCAACCGTTTGATTTCTTACGTTCTATTACGGATCCGTTTTTAAATGTATTTAGAGGAATAATTCCTCCTATCGGGGGTATGTTGGATATATCTCCTATTATTGCATTTTTTGCTCTGCAATTTTTGCAAATCGGAGTTAATACATTATTATCAATTATAGGGCTTTAATGAATACGGAAGAACTTACAAAAGCTATTGAATTAGCAAAAGATGGTAAATTTCAAGAAGCAGAAGTTATATATAATGAGTTATTATCAAAAAATCCTGAAGATTGCACTCTTTTATCTGCGGTTGGTTTATTTTACGTAAATATTAATAATTATGAGAAAGCTGTTGAATATTTTAAGAGAGCCTCTAAAGTAAAAGAAACATTTGGAACTGCTGCCGCATGGGGTCTTGCAGAATTTGAAAGAAAAAATTTTTATGAAGCTTCAAGAATATTTGAGCATGCACTTGAATTAGGTACCAACGACGATATATACAACAAGCTGATATTAAGTTTGTTTGAAATTCATGATTTTAAAAAAGCACATGAGTATACCGACAAAATGTGCGAATTATATCCTGATAACCCAAAATCGGTTGCCAATAAAGTAAAAGTATTAACAAAAGAAGGCAAATTATATGATGCAGAAATACTATGTGTTAATTACCTGAAAAAGAACCCGAATGACGGGCTTTTGTGGTACCATTTGGGGCTGTTAAAAGAACTTATACATTCAGATGATAATCAGGCAATAGAATGTTATAAAATTGCAGGACAATTCGGCTATTCAGGAGCTGACTATAATATTGGAGTTGCTTATCAAAAATTGGGAAATTACGAGCAGGCAGAAATCTATTACAAAAAATTTATAGAAAACAAACCCAATTCTGATGAATGCAAGATTGCTTTAGGATTATGCTATTTGGCACAAAAAAAATTCCACGAAGGATATGAACTTTTATATAACAGAAAAAAAGGCAATATAAGTAAATATACCGGCAATTTATGGAAACCAAAAACTCATATTGAAAAAGATATCGTAATTATCGGAGATCAAGGGTTTGGCGATAATATTCAGTTTGTTAGATATTTACCGCTTTTAGAAAATCATAGTGTCACACTTGCCGTTTCAGAACAATTAAAGACATTGTTTATTAAAAATTATCCTAATGTTAATGTAATTTCAAAAGATGAAATAAATCCCGAGATTCAGGCTATAAGAATTACTGATTTAGCTTATGCGTTGGATTTAGATTTTAACAATATACCATATGCAAGCGGTTATTTAAAATCCGATACAGCGGATATAAAAACCGATAAAATAAAAGTAGGATTATGCTGGGAAGCAGGTTCAGCAGGCATAAGAAATATGATTAACAGAACTATTAATGTTAAATATTTTGAACCGATTTTGAATTTAAAAAACATTCAAGCATACTCTTTTCAATATAATGACAGTTTTGAAGGGTGCGAAACATACACTCAAATGATAAATTTAGCAAAAGATTTTAAGGATTTCTATGATACAGCTTGTGCATTAAAAGCAATGGATGTAGTTATAACAGTAGATACCGCAGTTGCACATTTAGCCGGCGCACTCGGAGTAAAAACTTGTTTACTGCTTCCATACTCTTCCGACTGGAGATGGTTTAATGATACACAAACAACGCCATGGTATAACAGCATTCAAATTTATAAACAAAAAACACCTGTACGCTGGGATGATATAATTAGTGAAATAATAAGTTCACTAAATTTGGGATAATATAACCTTCTTGATTTTTTTTGCCGAAGTATGGTAGTATAAGTTATATGGGCGATTGGCG
>CAMORE010000029.1 GCA_946623365.1 uncultured Acinetobacter sp. | reverse complement strand
GCTCGCCCTCTTAAATATCAAAATTGTTTTTTACTATTTTTGAATATCCTTTACAGATAGAGCAATTCTGTGTTCTTTCGGAGTGAATTTCTTAATAAGAACATCTACTTCATCACCAACTTTAAACAAGTTGAAAGGATTAACATTTTCATCAGACATTTCAGCAACCGGAAGAAGTGCTTCAACACCAGGGAATATGTTAATAAATGCACCGAATGTAGTTACCTTGTTAACGGTACCTTTTACGGTCTGACCTTCTTCAAATTGTCCTTCTATTTGCTGCCAAGGATTTTCACCCATTCTCTTCAAGGATAATGAAATTCTTTTCAGTTCATGGTCAATCTTAATGATTTTAACTTCAATTGTATCGCCTAAAGTTAAAACATCAGACGGGTGTTTAATTCTCTGCCAAGAAATTTCAGATATCGGTAACAAACCGTCGATACCGTTAATATCAACAAATGCGCCAAAATCAGTTATTCTTACTACATTACCTGAAACAATTTGACCTTCTTCAAGAGTTGAAAGAACATTATCAACAACTTGATCTCTTTGTTCTGCAACTGCTTGTCTTTGAGATAGAATAAGTTTGTTTTTCTTAGGATCAGCTTCAAGAACCTTAACTTCAATTTTAGTATCAACAAGACCCTCGAACGGAGTACCTGTTCTAAGTTGAGAAGACGGTATAAATCCTTTTAAATCTGCTATATCAACTAAGACACCACCCTTAACTGTTGAAACAACTTTTGCAAGAATTGTATCACCTTGGATTTTTGCATCATTAAGTTGAGCCCAAGCTTGAGCGTATGCAATTCTCTTAAGAGATAATTGCATACAGTCTTCATTATTTTCTTCTTTTAATACATAAAATTCTCTGATGTCGCCAACTTCTAATTCTTCGGATTCTGAAGACAATTCTTTGTTTGGCAAGAATGCTTCCATTTTAGCGCCTTTTACGCTTACTAAATATCCTTCTGATTCTTTTTTTATAACTGTACCTTCTACGATATCAGCTACTGTGTTAGATTTAGCAAAGCTTTCTTCTAACAATTGTTCAAATTCATCTAATGTTTGTGTTGTCATTTTATTCTCCTTTTCTTAAAAGAAGTGAACATGTGATTAAGTGATTGAGTGACTAAGTGAATTTATAACCCACTTGTTCACCTGCTCACTTGTTCACTTAATCACCTCTTATTTTATTAATTACTTTATCTATAACATTTTGCGGAGTCGAAGCTCCTGCAGTAATTCCAATATTTTGAATATTTTCAAATAAGTTTTCATTCAATTCACTATCATTTTCTATGTGAATTGTTTTTGTGCATTTATTTAATATTTCCGCTAAATGAGTTGTATTTGCACTCTTTTTTGAACCTACAACAACCATTAAATCACTTTCAGACGCAAGTTCTTTTGCTTCTTTTTGGCGCATTGAAGTAGATTGACAAATCGTATTATAAATTATTACTTCTTTTGCAATAGTATTTATGTACGTAACAACAGCGTTTAGAGAAGATACCATTTGCGTTGTTTGAACAACAATACCCACTTTTTTATGAGATTTTATTTTCTCTTCATAAGGTTTTAATTCTTCAGCTGTAGTTGCGATAGCAATATTTTTTGTAAATTTTTCAGCATTAGCATTGATTGCTATAACTTCCGGATGATTCGATTTTCCTACGATAATAACAAAATAATCTTTTTGTGCAAGTTCAATAGCACGCTGTTGAACTTTTTTTACATCGGGACAGGTTAAATCAACGATTTCAAAGCCGGCATTTTTAACTCTTTCAAATACATCAGGAGCTTCTCCATGAGAACGGATAATAATTATACCTGACCCTTTTTCAGGAACTTCATATATCGTTTTAATACCCAAAGCTTCAAGTTCATTGATAACATCTGTATTGTGAATAAGTTCTCCCAGTATATAAATGTTCTTATCAGGATTTTCTAATCTTAACTTTTTTGCTGTATCAACGGCACGCTTAACACCGTAACAGAATCCTGCAAATTTTGCCAGTTTGATATTTTGATTATTCAAATATTTATATTTCGCTTTCTTAAGTGGACTAGAGATTAGAGAACTAACCTCAGTGAGAATATTTAACAATAAACAAACTTATTTGTAAAGTCCGTTTTTAAGATTATACTACATTATAAAGCAAGTAAGTTCCGATTCTGATTAAAATCTGAAGTATATAAACGGATTATAAGTATTTGAAGCAATTGTTGAAACAGAATAAATAAATATAAATAACAAGAATATATTTACTGTTATTTTTAATACAGGATTTTTATATTCTAATATGTTTTTGAAAACAGGTGTAGAACATAAAATTGCAATAATAATAATAATGATTTCATATAAATCAAAATAATATCCCATATTATAAACAATATTATCAGGTTTTATAACTCCGAACATGTTACCAATATAGTTCCAAGCGTATTGTAAGTTTTCACTTCTGAAAATGACCCAACTGAGCATAAATACTAAAATACAGTAAACATGCTGAATTAGTGTTACAAATATATTTTTTGATTCATAATTTTTTATATTAAATAAATTTTCTATTATGATAAATAAACCATTATAAATACCCCAAACAATAAATGTCCATGAAGCTCCATGCCAGATACCTGTTAATAAAAACACAAATGCCAGATTTCGGATAGTTACATTTTTTGAAACTTTATTCCCCCCTAACGGAATATATACATAATTTTTAAACCACGTTGAAAGTGAAATATGCCATCTTCTCCAAAATTCTGTTATTGATTTTGATATATACGGATAATTAAAGTTTTCCATAAACTTAAATCCAAATATTAATCCCAAACCGATTGCCATATCAGAGTATCCGGAAAAATCAAAATATAACTGAAGTGAATAAGCGAATGCACCTATCCAAGCTGTTAAATGCGAAAAACTATCAGGACTCTGTGCAAAAATCTTATCAGCAACCATCCCAAGAGTATTGGCTATAATCATTTTTTTAGATAACCCAATAATAAACCTTTTAATACCTATATTAATTTTTTCAAAATTTACATCGTGATTATTAATTTGGGGTTCAAAATCATGATACTTAATTATCGGACCGGCTATCAATTGAGGAAAGAAACAAATATATAAAGCCAAATTTAATATATTTTTTTGTGGTTCAAATTGTTTTCGGTACACATCAATTACGTATGAAATTGCTTGAAATGTGTAAAAAGAAATACCTATCGGCATTAAAATCTTAGGAATCTCTATTGGTACACCGGAAAATAGTTGTATATTTGTAAGTATAAAACTAAAATACTTAAAATATATTAAAAAGCTTAAATTAGCTATAACTGTTAAAATCAAGAAAAGTTTGTCATAATTTTTATAACGATAAATTAATAAACCGCCTATATAATTGACTAATACAACAGCAAGTAGTGTTATAAAGTATTTAGGTTCGCCATACGCATAAAAAAGAATGCTTGCCGATAACAATATAATATTATGGTATTTCTTTCCTAATAAAAAATACACCACTGCCAAAATCGGTAAAAATATAAAAATAAAGAGTATTGATGCAAATATCATTTCTAAGTACCTTTTTGTTTATATAAATTTATAAGCATTTTAATATAATAAGTTCGAAATACAAGAACTATTATATCCGGCTTGTACCGTTCTACTGCGCTCTCGTATTTTGAAAAATAAAAATACCTGTAGTGATCTTCCAATGATAAAGTTTCTTTAAAAGTATATGGTACAAATTCCAATAAATTTCCCAGAAAAGAATCTCCTATTAATAAAATTTTTGCATTATACCCTTTTGGGTAATAAAAGTAGCGATCCGTTATTTTATTAAATTCCGGCAGATTATATTCACTTGTATTTTTTCTGTTAAATAATTTTTTATCAGGATGAAAAAAATACAAGTACTCAGTGTCTAATGCGTTTTTAGTAAGAGATTCAGATATACCGGTATTATTAATTATTGAACCGTAACCAAATACACTGTCCCACGCGTGCAAAACTTTTTTATTATATGTTTTTTCGAAATCGTCAGTCTTAAGAATATT
This sequence comes from uncultured Acinetobacter sp., assembly GCA_946623365.1. Taxonomy (GTDB): domain Bacteria; phylum Cyanobacteriota; class Vampirovibrionia; order Gastranaerophilales; family Gastranaerophilaceae; genus CAG-196. The sequence goes on along the minus strand of CAMORE010000029.1, from coordinate 15,020 downwards.
TATCATAGGAAAAGATTTTTTTATGCTTTTCATTAATGCTGCATAACCAACATAAGCACCACTATTTGTCCAATGATGATCTGTTTTAAAAAATACAGGATAGCGTTTATTTTCTTCTTTCAACTCGTTATAAGGATAAATTATTTCAGCATCGGTATTATTTTTTATATAATTAATTATGCTTACTGCTTTATCGGAATCTGTTTTCTTTTTAGTTTCAAATGTATTATATTTAACAAAGTCTGAACGTCTTGGAATTATTAATATATACAATTTTATATTTTTTGATTTGCAATATTCATTTAATCTCTGAATATTTTTAGATATAACTTCCACTTCTCCTTCTTTTAATTTATCCAACCCAAAGAAAGTCGGAAGGCTATATACAACATTTTTTGTTTTATCATATACATTGTTGTTAACGACATAATAATTTTTGGTTAACAAAAAATGAATGTTTCTGTTAAACGCTATTAACGGATACCTTAAAATAAATCGGTCGCTTACATATCGATAAAAAATTTTTGCAAAATGCTTCTTTTTTATTGATGGCATCTCTTGAGCATGTCGTTTCTCCATTTTTTCCACATTTCTGTTACCGAAAAGAAAAAGTGGAATAATCAATAATAATACTATTATGATTAAAAAAATTATATCTGCGGTTTTATTTAATCCATACTTCATAATTTTATAAAGATTACACTATAATCCGATAATTCCGAGTATTATACATCACAATTACTGAATTAAAATAATTTTTATTATATATTCATTGCTTTTAAGACATCATTTAAGTCAGCAGAGGTCTTTTTTACATTCGCATTTGAATATTTTATGGCATTATCAGGATCCTTTAAACCATTACCTGTTAAAATACAAACTATATCAGTTCCTTCTTCAACCAGTCCTTGAGAATTTGCTTGAATTAATCCTGCTACAGATGCGGCGCTTGCCGGCTCACACAAAATACCTTCAGTTGATGCTAAAAGTTTGTATGCTTCCACTATCTTTTCATCATTTACACATCCAATCTTACCACAGCTTTCATCTCTGGCAGCTTCTGCCTGTTTCCAACTTGCAGGATTTCCGATACGAATTGCGGTAGCAAGAGTTTCCGGATTATAAATCCGTTCGCCTCTTACAATTGCAGCAGCTCCTTCTGCTTCAAACCCCATCATTTTAGGTAAATTATTTATTTGACCTGCGTTTTTATACTCTTTATATCCTTTCCAATAAGCAGTTATATTACCTGCGTTGCCAACAGGTATAAAATGATATTCCGGAGCTTTTCCCAGCGCATCACAAATCTCAAATGCACCTGTTTTTTGTCCTTCAATTCTGTATGGATTAACAGAATTTACTAACGTAATAGGATGGGTTGCAGAAATCTCTCTTACACACTCCAGTGCTTGATCGAAATTACCTTGTATAGCAATTATTTCAGCTCCGTACATCATAGCCTGCGATAATTTTCCAAGAGCAATATATCCGTCAGGTATAAGAACAAAAGTTTTTATTCCGGCTTTTGCACCATATGCAGCTGCAGAAGCGGATGTATTACCGGTTGAGGCACATATAATGGCACCTGCGCCATCTTCTTTAGCTTTGGTTACAGCCATTGTCATCCCGCGGTCTTTAAAACTGCCCGTTGGATTAGAACCTTCAAACTTTAAGTACACATTAGCATTTAAGCCAATTCTTTTTGCCAGATTATCAGCCTTTATTAGCGGCGTGTTCCCTTCATTTAATGTAACAACCGGTGTAGAATCGTTTACCGGCAAATACTTTCTATACTTATTTATCAAACCTTGGTAATACATATATATAATCCTCACTTTTTTTCAATAATAACATAAAAAGATAAGAGTTTTAATCTGCGTAGACATAAACATAAAGTTATTGTAAAATAAATCTGTAAAACATCCTTATTTAAAATAAAAAAGGCTATATAAAACAAATGCAGGATTCAAAAGAACAAGTAGAAATTCTTATTAATACCGGCTTTAACTACCATCAGGAAGGTAAACTTGATGATGCTGAACCTTTGTATTTTGAAGCATTAAAACTTGATGACAAAAATGCAGAAATATATAATCTAATAGGCGTTTTAGAACTTCAAAAAGGAAATATTTCAAAAGCTGTAGAATTTATATCTAAAGCCATATCTATATACCCTTCTGAATATTTTTATGAAACACTATTTCAAGCATTATCAAGAAATGAAGATTATGAAAAAATCGTGAGTTATGCAAAAGATATTAAAAATTCTTTTCCAAAAAATTTTACTCTGCTCTTTGATATAGCTTTGGCTTATAAAAATTTGAAACAAAATAATCAAGCACTTAAGTACTATGAAATGGCTCTTCATATAAATCCCATGTCATATGAAGGCTGGTCAAATGTTTCAAATATATACAGCATAGAAGGAAGAGCATCAGATGCTGTTTCTGCAATGGAAGTATGCTATAGCTTAAGACCGGATGACGATGATACGGCTTATTTTTTATCCGTAGATTATTTTAAGGCAAAAAATTATAAAAAAGGACTTCCTTTATTTGAAAAAAGAATGTCTAAAAAGATAGCTTATACAACACAGGCTAAAACATTGCCAAATAAAATTAGAACCGATAATGAGTGGAAGGGTGAAAACATAAAAGATAAAAATCTTTATGTATACTATGAAGCAGGGTTTGGAGATGTTATTATGTACTCAAGATATCTCCCTATTGCAAAAAAGCTTTGTAAAAAACTTACATTTATGTGTCCTAAAGAACTTGCACCGTTATTTAAAATAAATCAACAGCTTGGAATAGATGAGATTGTTGATACATTTATTCCAAATAATGATATTGATATTGATGTTCACGCCTCATTGTTGAGCCTTCCTTATATCTTAGGTTATAAGGAAAACAATATTTTTGTATCACAAGAAGGGTATTTAGGCTGCGATAAAGCTTTGAAAGAGGAATTCAAACAAAAATATTTTAATAATGACAAAATAAAAGTAGGTATAAAATGGCAGGGTAATACAACATTTGATAAAGATAGAGTAATTCCTGCCGAATCATTTATTCCGCTATTACATGTAAATAATACTCAGTACTACTCATTCCAGACTTTTGAAGGTTCTGAAAATACTGATAAACTTGATGGAATTATAGATATAGGGAAAAATTTACTGGATTTTTCTCAGACAGCTGCTGCATTGAGTAATTTGGATTTAGTTATTTGTAATGATACTTCTTTGGCACATTTGGCAGGAGCAATGCGTATTCCATGCTGGCTTCTGCTTCCATATGATACAAATTGGAGATGGCATACAGACATGACAAAATGCGATTGGTATGAAAGTATTAAATTATTCAGACAAAAATCCATTGGAGACTGGGATAGTGTATTTGCGGATGTTTTAAACGAAATGAGACCCGAATAACAGGTATTAATATTACTTTTATAACTGTTTAACACAATATTTAAACCTATGTTTGTGTTATATAATCGCTATTTTTATAATTATTCACATTTGAACTTTTTAAAATTAATATAAATTCTTACTTCTTTTGTTCAATGAAACCTAATAAAGAACAGATTATATTAATAATGTAAATCGTCCGCAGATACCCACTTGTGTTTACAGGTTTATGGGATTGTATTTTCCCGAGAGGTTGCGGATGTTTGAGGCAGGTTTTGTTTAAACCTGCCTTTTTTCAATTACTTATATTTATGCTAAAATCCTAGTATGGCTAAATCGGAAATTAATATTGTAAATACATCAGACTTACGAGTTGAAGACTTAACACCCGCAATGCAAAGATTTCTTGAAATAAAAAAAGAAAATTCTGATTGCTTGTTATTATATAGGATGGGTGATTTTTACGAAACTTTTTTTGAAGATGCAGTTATAATGTCCAGAGAACTGGAACTTACATTGACAGGCAGAGAGTGCGGTGTATTGGGACGAATACCTTTAGCAGGTATCCCCGCTAAGGCTTTAGACGGATATCTGGAAAAACTCGTAAAAAAAGATATTAAAGTCGCAATATGCGAACAGCTTGAAGATCCAAAACTTGCAAAAGGAATAGTAAAAAGAGGAGTTGTTAGAGTTATAACAGCCGGTACTCTGTTTGAAAGCAACCTTTTAAATAAAAACAGCAACAATTACATGTGTGCTGTTTTAAAAGATAAAGAGCTATGGGGATTTGCATACACAGACATTTCTACAGGAGAGTTTAAAGTTACGCAGCTTGATTATGAAACATTATTAACAGAACTTGCGAGAATTCAGCCTTCTGAGATTATTGCTTCAGCAAAAAAACAAAAGTTGCAGCCATTTCAAATTGTTCCGGAAGAAGTTGTAGATTTACCCGAAGAAATAACAAAATTATATAATTGTTCAAAAGTTCCAGCAAGTATTTTTGAAGAACATTTTGCAGGCAATAATTTAAAACAGGTATTTAAAATATCAACTCTTGATGCAATCGGATATAACACTTGCCCACTCGGATTTAGAACCGGAGCAGGACTTCTTGCGTATATATGGGAAAATATGAAAGAAGGTTTTCCTAAGTTTGAAAAAATAACGCCCTACGAACTTTCTGAATACGTATCAATAGATGCCGGAACAAGAAAAAATCTTGAATTAACGGAAACTCTACATGAAAAAAATAAATACGGTTCTCTTCTTTGGGCAGTTGATAAAACTGTTACAAACATGGGAGCAAGACTACTAAAAAATTGGTTATGTCAGCCTCTTAAAGACATTAATAAAATTTTGAAACGTCAAAGTATTATAAAAAAGATTGTTGAGCATCCGGAAGAAAGATTCAAACTTCAAACTCAATTGAGAAATATTTACGATATTCAACGGCTTTCGACACGACTTAGTAACTCGAGCGCACTTCCACGAGATTTTTTAGGTCTGAAAGAATCTCTAAAATCGCTGCCGGAATTAGTGGAAACATCAAAACAGATTGGTTTATCAGTATTTGAGACTATAGAACAGCATCTGGATTCATTAAGTGAATATGCTGAACTGGTAGAACGAACCATAAAAGAAGATGCTCCTCAGCAGATTAAAGAAGGCGGACTTTTAAAAGAAGGGGTCAATGCTGAATTAGATTACTTAAGAGATTTAATGTTTAACGGAGAAAGCTGGCTTAAAAATTTTGAACAACAGGAAAAAGAAAGAACCGGAATAAATATACTTAAAGTAGGTTATAATCGAGTTTTTGGATATTATATAGAAGTTACTAATTCAAACCTTGACAAGGTGCCGCCTGATTATATAAGAAAACAAACATTAACAAATGGCGAAAGATATATAACAGATGAACTAAAAAAGCACGAAGATGAAGTCTTGACGGCACAAGTAAAGGCATATGAGCTTGAATATAAACTATACTGCGATTTCCGCAACTATTCTAAAGAATTTGTTTCTATAATTCGGGAAGCTGCCGATTGTGTAGCAAAACTTGATGTCTTTACTTCGTTTGCATCAACTGCTGTTGAACATAATTATGTATGCCCTGAACTTAATGAAAGCGGAAATTTTGTAATAAAAAACGGAAGACATCCGGTATTGGAACAAATTTTACCTCTCGGGACATATGTTTCAAATGATATTGAACTATGTGCTGATAATAAACAAAAGACACAATTTATGATTTTAACCGGTCCTAATATGGCAGGTAAATCAACATATATGCGTCAAAATGCGTTAATTGCCATTCTTGCTCAAACAGGCTCTTTTATTCCGGCAGACTACGGAGAAATAGGCATTATTGATAAAATTTTTACTCGTGTTGGTGCAAGTGATGATTTGACACTGGGAAAATCAACTTTTATGGTTGAAATGTCAGAAACAGCTTGTATTTTAAATAATGCAACAGAAAAAAGTCTTATTTTAATTGATGAAATAGGCAGAGGCACAAGTACATATGACGGAGTTGCTATCGCATGGTCAGTTGCAGAGTATATCGCGGATAAGGTAAAAGCCCGCTGTATTTTTGCAACACACTATCACGAATTAAATGTTATGGCAGAAACTTATCCGCAAATTAAAAACTACAGAATTACAATAAGTGAAGAAAACGGTAAAATAGAGTTCTTAAGAAAAATAGTTCCGGGAGGAGCAAGTAAGAGCTATGGAATACAAGTAGCTAAGATGGCAGGTTTGCCAAAGACAGTAATTTCCCGCTCGGAAGAATTAATGCAAAAAATGCAAAAAAATTCGTCGAAAAATCTTGCAGGAAGAAAAAAATCTTCAGAAATAGATGTCGACAACTTAACTCCACAACTTAATTTGTTTTAAATAAAACCTTAGAATAAAAAAAGAACGACCAAGCAGTCGTTCTTTTTTATTTATATTTTTATTTTATCTATTTTGCCATCGGATAAGCTCTAACAACCGTTACAGATCCGTCGACATTCTTTCTGCAAGGTCCGTAAATATCATCTTCATCGAGATCCGCAGCAAATGCAACCGGAGTATTAACAGGAGCTGCTGTTACATCTTCAGGAACCCATTGAGTCATTAGGTTTCTTGCGTTTTCTCCGTTATCAGTAGGATTTGTGTTTTGTGGAGCCTGCGGAGTCGGAGGTGTTGGAGGAGTAGGTCCGGGAGGAACAATTGGCGCCCCAGGCCCTATTAAGTATGTAGTCTTCGTTCCGTCTGTTGCATGGAAGTCTGGAGAGTTGTATCCGACTTCCGGTTTGTTAGCAAGTTCATACGTAATTTCTTCATCAGGTCTTATTGTTACAACATGCTTATCCTTTATACTTGTATAATTAGTTGTAAAATCTCTGTTTGGAAAATCAAGTTTTAACGTTCCTGTTCTGTCACCAATATTGAATTCTTTTGCGTGAACATCACCTGTTATAGTAATTTGTTTATCAGGAGCAACCATATTTACTACGCCTGCATTTGTACCGTTTACTGTAACGTCATTAAGTGATTTTATATAAACTTTTACGTCATTACCGCCTGCTGAAACTTTTGGAGCATCAAGTTTTGTTATTGTTCCGCCATTAATAGCTAAATAATCATGGCTTTCTATATCTGCAGGAATGAATGTATAATTTTCCATTGTATTAATTACTTGCTTATCAACAGAAACTCCATTCAAACTTTTTAATCCGCCAATATATCCGTCTGATTCAAACTTGTATGTATCAGCAGTTAAAACAGCCTTTCCGTCAGAAAGAATATTTCCGCCGTAATCACGAGTTCCGTCGTTATACTTTTCTGCGTTAAAATTGATGTTTTTAGCTGATGTATCAATTGTTGTCATAATATGACCACCTGTTGTATGAGCATTTAAGTCACCTTTAACAACGAGTTTTCCGTCTAACAACTGTCCGTCCCAACCCGGATTTGTTTGGGTAACTTTATAGTTACCTATGTGAATATTTTGTGATGATTCGATATTCAAATCCCCGCCAACTTCTGTGTTACCGTTTACGTGAACATAGTGATTATATTTTTTGTGTTCGATAGGTTGGAAGCCTGTTGTTGTAAGATTTGCATCGCCTTTAATGTTCATGTTTTTAAGTTCTACAAAACCGCCGTCGTTAGACATCTTAAGATTTCCGTCTACAACACCGTCTCTGAATGTTAATACCTGACCATGCCCTTTTATATCAGCATCACCAGTAACAGTAATTTTATCTGTATCAGACCCGAGTATATGTCCATAACCGCCAACTTCAGCTTTCAAGTCACCGTCAATATATGTTCCGTCTGAAATAGATAAAGCACCTGCATTATTGACTATTTCAACATTACCATCTATATTCATAGCTTTTAAGAATGTTACACCTTTATTCTCAGCTGGTTTGTCAATTCCTGCTAAAAGATAATCATAACCGTCGGCTGTAACAAGTTTAAAAGTATTTCCTGCATTTACGTTAGAATTTGTACCTACAATCTTCGGTGCAAAAACATTAAATTCTCCGCCTACAGAAAAATTAGAATCTTTAATTTTAACTTGTACTAAATCCGGATTGCCATTATCATCAAGCCACAAATTACTTTTTAATGCTGAAAAGCTACCGCTATTCGGATTAAAATTATTTATATCTACAGATGACATATCTTTTGTTGTAATTGTTGTATCGCCTGCGGTTGTAAATTTAGCACCATCAAATAATACACCGTTAGGATTGGAAATTATCAAATGCCCGATTCCGGAATTAGCATTTATTTGACCGTAAATATTTGTCATGCCTTGATTAACAGTATTTAAAATAGTTAAGTTATTTGCACCGTTTACTGCGTTGAAGTTTAATGCTTCACCGCTATCAACATTTAAAGTGTTCCATTTAACATGCGAATTAGCATCAAAATTTAGCCCGACATTTCCGGTTCCTACACCCGTTACATCAACAAAACCGGCACCGGGATCAGTTATTACAGCCCCTCCGTTTGAAGCACCTAAGCCTGTGTTAATATCTGCTGAAGAAATTTGCATTGTTGCAAATAATGTACACAAAGCAAACGCTGAAAGTTGTTTTAGATTTTTCATACATAAATTCCTTATTTTAAGACTAAACATCTACATATAATTCTACTATTAACAAAAAACTAAAAAAATATTATTTGCTCTTAATATAATAAATATTTATCAAATTGTTACAAAATTTAATAATATAAACCGCTAAAATTTTTATAAATTGATTGGAAGCTTTATATTTTCTACATATTAGCAAAAATGCATATTCAAAAAATATCAGTATAAAAATCTACAATAAAAACTAATTATAGCGATTTATGTAAACTTTTGTTACAAATATTATCGACTTATTAAAAAAAATAGCAATTTCTGAAAAAAATAATACTTTATATATTTAAGGTTAGATAAATATAGGTTACGTAGGTATGATTAACAACATTCAAACTATGGACTTGCGTCCACAGATTGCAGTTGCTAAAGCTGCACCGTCTGTTGCAAGTTTCAGCATGCCGCCGATATTAGGGTTTAAAACGCCCCAATTAAAAGAAAAGGCTACAATTAGAATAAAAAAAATTAAGCGTGGTGATAATATTATTATCCCCGGAGAAATTGACGATGATTATGTAGATATTGTTGAAGAAAATATAGATTCGGGAGGTTTGTATCAAAATTCCGGAGGCGGGAATTTCTTTACCCCTTCCTCTATGTTATTCAAACCGCCGATTATAAAGCGGAAAACTAAGTATCTTAAAAATTGTTATATAATAGACTACATTCAGGCACCAAAACAGCGTTGCGGACTTGGAACGGAAGCTGTAAAGCAACTGGCTGAAAAAGCCATGTTTGATTCTCGAGCAGAAGGTCGTATTGTGACTTTTTCTGCGCCGGTACTGAAGGAAGCGTCACCTGCACTATTCTTCTATAAGCTGGGGTTCAGGTTTACCGATCCTGAAAGCAACAATGTTATGGAAGAATGCTTGCGGAATAACATGCCTGATTTGCCTGCACAGATTGGAATGATGTATTTACCAAAAAATCGGCTTCAAAAATTGCTGATGTATGGAGAACTGTTTTAAATGAATAGTATTCAAAATCACAATTTAAATACAAATATTAGTTCGTTATCAATAAAACATAACGACAACAAAAATGATTCATTTATAATCGGAGCGCACAATTCAAATAATATGAAAGTGACCCCGCCAAAAGTTTCTGCTGTGGATATTACAAATGTAATAAATGAGAATAAACGTTACTCCATAAAAGAAGCTAATGCCCGAGCGGAACAAATAAATAATGATATATATGAAAGTGTAGAAAAGGAGAGATCCAATCATGAATTCAATTTTAAACGCTATTTTACAATTTTTGGAATCATTGGGCTGCTCACAGCAGCCATTGCCCATTTTGGTAAGGGCAAATGATAATACTCACTTTAATGAATAAGGAGTAGCGAGTTATTCCACTATATACGGAACTTTAACAAAATACTCGGGAAAATTCTTTTTGTAATCTTCCAAATTCGTACAGTAGGCTTCCAAATCTAATGAAATACCTTTTTTTAAAGGTGAAGTCTTAATCCCGATAGATTTATATATTGAGCGAATAAATGTATTTGATATCGCATCGCTTCCTCTTTCCCATGGAGTTGCATGTGCAAGAATCCAGCGAATCTCTGCAACAGAAGAATTTATTTCACTTAAGTCATCAGTTTTTACTTCGTTTTTTATATACTTTCTAAATAAATTGTCATATATGTTTTTGACATGCTTAAAAGCATTTTTTATATATTTATGACTTGCATGTTCAATATATTTTTTGTCTTCATCATCATATTTCGGACGTGATAGTTGTATATCATTATACGGATTAACAATTGGATTATTTGCTATATTATCTAAACGGCAGGAATAAGCTTTATACTTATTTTTTGAATTTCCATATGGAGTTATAAGCGTATATCCTGTCCAATCTGAGCCATGACGCCATCCTGCTCGAGCTGTCCTTAAAATTCCGGTATGCATTCTTTTTGCAATATCAAGAGGAAGCTGATTTGCTTCTGTAATGCCTGCTGTTATATTTTTAAGAACTTCTTCAAAACCGGAATTATCTCTTATAAACTTTACTGCTCTATCAGCTGTATCTATTACCTTTTGCGCCCATCCTGAATGATGTCCGTATCCCTTTATACGAACGTAGAAATCCTCTTCTTTAAACCGGAGTTTTTTTGAATTTAGATTAACACCAAAAGAAGGAGTATAATAATTATAAGTATAGCCATTTTGTAAATTTATTCGCATACATGTTATAAATATGCTAAAAAATATTTTTGCTACACAAACTAATTAAAGATAATATTAGCTCTTGAAACTTTTATTTGCTCAGCAGTATCAAGATTTTTTATTGTAACTTCTCCGCTATTAATTTCATCTTCTCCTAAAATTACCGCATATTTTGCAATCTTAGAAGCTTTTTCAAGTTGTTTTACAAATTTCTTATTAGCCAAATCAAACTCGCAGGTTATACCTTTCATACGCAGCTCCTCTGCAAGTTTTACAGCTTCTTTAGTATCATTAGAAACAATATATGCTTGCAGTCTTTCATATTCTTTTTTCGCTATCAGAGAAGCTAACCTCTCCATTCCCATTGCAAAACCTATTGCAGGTGTATCTTCACCGCCTAAATTTTTAACGAGTGAGTCATATCTTCCGCCTCCGCAAACAGCATTTTGAGAGCCCAAATTGTTTGATTTAATTTCAAATACCGTTCTGTTATAGTAGTCGAGACCTCGCACCAGAAGTTTATTTCGTGTATATTTTATTCCTAATATTTCTAAATAACTTTTTAATTCTTCAAAATGTTCAGCACATTCTTCACAGATAAAATCCCCTTGAATAACTGCTTGTATTTCCGGTTTAGCATAGATTTCCTGACATTCAGGAGATTTACAATCAAGCAGCCGTAACGGATTTTTATCGAATCTCGTCCTACAATCATCACATAATTGAGACAAATACGGTCTGATAACATTTTTAAGTTTTGTTTTAAATTCTTCTCTGCATTTAGGGCACCCGAGAGAATTTAATTCAACCGTTAAATCATCCAATCCTAACGCTTTTAAATAATTTACAGCCATTGATATGACTTCTGCATCAGCCGTAGCTTGTTTAATTCCGAATACTTCTATACCAACCTGATGGAATTGTCTTTGACGTCCTGCCTGCGGACGTTCATATCTGAACATCGGACCTTTATACCATAACTTTACCGGTGCTGACAGTCTGTGCATTCCGTTTTCTATAAATGAACGAACAACTCCTGCTGTGTTTTCAGGACGCAATGTTAATGAACGCTTGCTCTTTTCAAAAGTATACATCTCTTTATTAACAATATCAGTAGTATCACCGACTCCGCGTGCAAAAAGTTCAGTAGCTTCAAATATCGGAGTCCTTATTTCTTTTGCTCCGTATTTTGTAAAAATTTCATTTGCTTTTTCTTCCATAAAATGCCAAAGCGGCATTTCTTCAGGTAAAATATCTTTTGTTCCTTTTTGTATTTTTATTATTGCCATTCTTTTCTGTCCTTTATATAATTTATAATTATTATACTATAAAAGTTTAAGGAATATTTAATGGGCGTTAAAATAACAAAAATGCAAGGCTGCGGCAATGATTTTGTAATAATGGATTATGAGGAATATAAGCTTGGTCTGGAAAATGACAAATGGGAAAATATGTCTCAAGCTGCAAAAGTTCTTTGTGACAGAAATTTTGGAGCCGGCGCTGACGGTTTTATTATTCCATACGCTAATACAGAAAATACAGATATCGGTTGGTTCTTTTATAATTCAGACGGAACAACCGCTCAAATGTGCGGTAACGGGATAAGATGTTTTGCAAAATATGTCTATGATAAAAAATTGGTAGACAAAAAAGAATTTACTGTAAATACTTTGGCAGGAGTCATTACGCCAAAAATACTGGATGACGGTCTTGTCAGGGTTAATATGTCAAAGCCCGTTTTAGAACCTGAAAAAATACCATTTGTTCCATCCAATAATATCGGATATAAAATTTCCGTTAAAGACAGAATTTTTGAAGGTAATGCGATTTCTATGGGTAACCCGCATTTTGTTATTTATACAGAGCAAGACGATGATACAATGGCATTAGCAAAAGAGTACGGACCAATGATTGAAAAATCAGCCGAATTCCCCGAGAAGACAAATGTTGAATTTGCAAAAATTAAAGCAGAAGATAAAATAGAGCTTTCTGTATGGGAAAGAGGATGCGGAATTACTTTAGCATGCGGAACAGGGGCATGTGCTACTACAGTTGCTGCAATAATCAACGGTTTGGTTGAACATTCCGTTAATGTTAAGCTTCCAGGTGGAACAGTACATATTGATTGGCCGGGGAATAAATACGACACAGCACACGATGTCTATATGACAGGGCCTGCAAAATATGTATATACGGCAGAATTGTTATAATAATTTTATAAATACTTGAAAGGAATAATTTGAAATGTTATCAGAAGATATAAAAATTACAAGCGGGTTAAACATTTTTCAAAATGCAGGATATGAAGCAAATGACAGAATGATTGATTATGAAACAAGCAAAAATTTAACATTTAATGATATTTTAAGTATACATAAAGGATTAAACGTAATAAGTGAATTTTATGATGTTATTTGTGCCGTTACGGCAACATCAACCGGAATATGCGCAGTATCATTGGGGAAAACAGCAGAAGAGGCTGTTACAAATGTAATGGATTCAAATCCGATTGATTTTATGAAATCAACAATATTATTGTCAAAGGAAGTTGATAGTGACATTGCAAAAACACTAAAAAATACACATATTGTAGTCGCACCAAAATTTACAAAAAATGCCGCAGAATATTTTGAAGACCACGATGTTTGTTTCGTTACCATAAAAACCGCATTAAAAGATTACAAAAAATATCTTTCAAATGAAACAATTGTTACACCGATGGGAACATTGACTCAAACACCAAATTTAAGTGAATTAGACAAAGATTCTTTTAAAATAGTTACAAAAACTAAACCGGAAGTTGAGCAAATAGAAGATGCTGTTTTTGCATGGAAAGTAGCAAAACACGTAAATTCTAAAGCAATAGTTATTGCAAAGGACTTAAAGACAACTGCTATTTCTCAGGGGCTTCAGTCTGCTTCCGTAGAATATGCTCTTGATTACTCTTGTGATAAATCCAAAGATGCCATTTTAGCTTCTGATACTGAGATAAGTGTCCATGACGTAAATGTAGCAGCTCAAGGAAGAATCTCACTAATTATTCTTCCGTTTGCATCAAAAGACATTATTTCTACTGCCGATAAATACAATATGATTATTATTGAAACCGGTTACACAAATCTTCTGTGTTAATATAAAGCCGTTCCCTGATAATTCAGGAATGATAATATTGTATCTATAAGCACGTTCTCACAGACCTTATTTTCTAAGTTTAAATCTTTTGGAAGTTCGTCATTAATATATCTTCCTTTAGATGCACTGAATTGATTTTCTGCTTGTACCGCTTTAGGAATATAAGGTGTCATCAAATCAACTGCATCGGTATGATATTTATAAATTTCTGCTTGAATTCTTTCAAGAGTTTGTTGTAAATCTGATATTAAACTTTTTTGAGTTTCACTGTCTGTTGAGGCATATGTCTTAAGTTTTGAATGGACTAATGTTCTGTATGAATCCATTGTTTGCTTAAATCTTCCGCTTTTATTGAGCGCATAATTTGCAGGATCACTTAAAGATACCTTTGCTTCTTCAGGATAATTATTACCTCTGTACGCATTAAATGCGTCTATTACATTGTTAGCGTCTTCTACTCCTGAATTTACAATTCTGTCAAAATCTTGTTTTAACTGCGATAATTTTTCTTGAGTTAATTCATTATTTAATTCTGATATTAATTTTGACATGCAATATTGCTTGCTTTCAGTTTCTTCTGCAAAATTAGAGCTAAATTCTATAAACCGCATAAGCCTGTCTTGCAGTTCCTTATCTGCCATTTCTAAAATATCGTTTTTTACTTCCGGTAAAAGCTTGTTAAAGTTTTCTATTGCAATTTGAACTTCTTTCTCGGCAACTCTTGGCGAAACATTTCTTTTTTGTGTGATATCAGTAAGCGGAGCTGCTTTGTCGACATTGTTGAGCATTCCTTGCAATCTTTCCGCTTCAACTTGTTTGTCGGAAACAGCTTTATCGTACTTTGTAACAAGATTTGCAATTTCGCTTAAATCAATTCCTAAAATCTTCATAATATTTTCCTCTATTCCAGTTAAAATTAAATCCACTTCCCGGTGTTATATATATAAAGTATTTAAAGATTATAAAATTGCCTTTTTTTCGGATAACAAATAATCAAATCAGCTAAAACCCCTTATTTATAAAGGTTTTTCTGCTTTACAAATCTTAATATTTTCTATGATTTTATTTTATGGGGTTGTTATTTTTATATGAATTCTTTTTGTCAGAAAATATATATCTATACGTTCCAAATCCAAAAATTGAAAAAATAATTATT
>CAMORE010000028.1 GCA_946623365.1 uncultured Acinetobacter sp. | reverse complement strand
GCGCAGTTACGAAAAATAAGAAAAAATCCGGCAGTAACACAATGCGCAGACCGCCGTTATAATAGCGGAAAGTTAAAATAGAAAGAGGAACATTATTATGATAATACATAGAGTAAGCAATACTGCAAATAACACAAGTTTTGGTATGATGAAGTTTAAATTATCTGAAGAAACTTTAAAATTAATATCAGAATCTACTAAGCTTACCGTTGAGGAAATGCACCGTCTGCCGTTAAGCGAAAGTACAAGACTTATGAAAGAAAGAGGAGCATTAAAAGAACCAAATAAATTTAAAGGATGGCTATCAAATGTATATACAAAATTCGGAGAAAAAACAGGTCTATTAAAAAAAGAACATTATTTTTATTCAGAAATATAAGTAGGGTGCGGTGTACCACACCGCAAAATAGCGTTTGTAAGTTGGGGGTATACCCCAATATTAAGAGGAATACAGATGGCACTTATTGATGTAAGGCATGCAATAAAAACATATCAAATGGGAGATGAAACTTTCTATGCAATGAATGATATTTCATTTACGATAGAAGAAGGAGAGTTTGTTGCAATTATGGGTACTTCGGGTTCCGGAAAATCAACCTGCATGAATATGTTAGGAACATTAGATAAACCCACCAGCGGAGAATATTACTTGGATGGAGTTGATGTATTTTCTCTAAACTCAGACCAATTATCAGACATCAGAAATAATAAAATCGGTTTTGTTTTTCAAGGCTTTAATCTTATATCAAGAACATCAGCTATTGATAATGTTTGTATGCCGATGATATACAAAGGTTTACCGCTTGAAGAGAGATTAAAAAGAGCTAGAGAAGCCTTAAAAATTGTAGGTTTAGAGAACAAAGAAAATAATATGCCTTCTCAAATGTCAGGAGGTCAGCAGCAAAGAGTTGCAATCGCCAGAGCAATAGTTAATGATGCACCACTCATTCTGGCAGATGAACCTACCGGAAACTTAGACACCAAAACAAGTATTGACGTAATGGAATTCTTTGTTAATTTAAATGAAAAATTAGGAAAAACCGTTGTATTAGTAACTCACGAACCTGATATTGCAGAATACACAAAACGTATAATCAAGTTTAAAGACGGTAAAATTGTTTCAGATTTACCTAAAAATGAGTGGTTAAAGCAAAGGAATCGAGAAACATAGTTTTAATATGATATAATATTATTCGTAATGTAGAAAGGAGAATAGTTTATAAGAGATGAGCAATAGTGCGAAACTATGTTTATATCTAAATAACTTATTCACTTAACAAATGATAGACTTTAATTCAACACTAAAAATTGCTATAAATTCATTAAGAGTTAATAAAATGCGTTCAGCTTTGACTTCGCTCGGCATAATTATAGGTGTAGCAGCAGTCATTGCTATGCTTGCCGTCGGCGGAGGAATGAATAAACAGGTCGAATCAAACATAGAATCAATGGGATCTAATGTTTTAACTATTCGTTCAGCAACAGCAAAGACAGGCGGAGTTTCAATGGGTATGGGTTCAAAACCAACACTAAGCGTGAAAGATGCGGAAGCAATACAAAAGAACGCCAGAGGTATAGAAGCTGTAGCTCCGCTTATGAGTTCATCCAAACAGGCAATGTACGGGAACCAAAACTGGCAGACATCCGTTTACGGGATAACAACCCCGTACTTAATAGTTAAAAGTTATGAGATTAAAGAAGGACGAGCTTTTTCAAAAGACGATGACAGTAATGCAGCTAAAGTTGCTATCATCGGCTCTACTGTTGAAAGAGAACTCTTTGGTGATATAAATTCTATCGGTAAAACAATAAGAATTGGAAACGTACCATTCAAAGTCATAGGAACGCTTGTATCTAAAGGAACAATGGGACCGATGGATCAGGATGATCTAATTTTTATTCCGCTGACAACTGCACAACGAAAAGTTTTTGGTACTGACTTTCCCGGTTCTGTCAGCCAAATATTAGCAAAAGCACAGTCTGTTGATGACAGCTCAATAGCACAATCAGACATAGAAGAAATCTTGCGTTCACGTCATAACTTAGGAAAAACTCAAGAAAATGATTTTGAAATCAGAAATTCTGCCGAATTCCAAGAAAAAATGAAATCGACAATTCAAATGATATCACTATTTTTAATAGTAGTCGCTTGTATATCTTTACTTGTAGGCGGAATCGGGGTTATGAACATAATGCTTGTTTCTGTTACAGAGCGTACAAAAGAAATTGGTATTCGGCTGGCAATAGGAGCAAGAGCCAGCGATATAAGACTGCAGTTTCTTGTTGAAGCTCTTTTATTAGCGCTAATCGGAGGTGTTATAGGTATATTCACAGGAATTGTAGCTGCAATAATATTCAGTGCCATTTCAAAAATGCCTGTTATATTCACGCTTTTCCCTATAATATTATCTTTTACATTTTCTGCTCTTGTGGGTATTATATTTGGATTTTACCCTGCTTATAAAGCTTCATTGCTAAATCCGATTGATGCACTAAGATATGAATAGCAAAAATTAATTAATCCTTTGATCTTTATTTGCAGATTTTTCAGCATAATATTTCTTAGCTTCATCAAAATTTTCTTTAAATTTAAGGGCAACATATTTATCACTAGATATAGAGTCAATATATTTACCGGAAGTAGATTGCTCATATTCCAAGATATTTTTACCGTCTTTTAATGCAATTCTTCGAGTTGGTTCATTTAGCGATTCAGGCGTATATTTTGCATAACATATTCTGTTTTTGCCGGGAGGAGTAATTTCTAATATCTTACGCTTAGTGCCTTTTAGCTTTATTGAACACATACCGGTTTGAACATCTATATTTTTTACATATTTATCTTCTTCAAAATTCAAAAATGTTTCTTTTTGCATAGTTTTTAAATTCTTTTCATGAATTCTGCGTATGCTTGTATTTGTAAGATCAACAGGTGTTCTTACAACTGCTAAAAGTTTGTTTTTTGCAGTTATTACATTATCTGAAAAATTTTTCAAAATTGATAGTGTATTTGAAGTATCGTTTTTTATAAAACCTGATTTTGGATTTAGTGTTGAATAGTATTTAAATTTCAGATTTGGTGCATATAACATAACATTAGCAACATCTTTATCTCTTTCGGTTGCAGTTACGTATAAAATATCACCTTTTTGTTTTAAATCTTGATATACTAAGTCTTTCTTTTTCAATACTGGGGTAATTGCATTTTTTAATTCGGCTGTAGGATTTTTTATATAAAATGCACCTTTAAAATTAATACTTGTTTCCATTGTTGGTTTTAATCCTTTCATTTAGTAAAAAACGTATAAAAATATAATTTGCTATTATAGTTAATAAATCTTTACATATTATCATAACATTTTATACAAAAGAGCGCATCAGATGTATCTGATGCACTCTTTTAGAAATTATACAAAATTGTATTTATTCATAAATATAGCCATTTGTTAAATCAATTTTTAACGGACCAAGTAATCTGATATTAATTAACTGATCCGGCTTAGTAAGAACTTTTTTATTCTTAAATAACTTGCTCCAGAAACCGTTAACTTCAGGATCGAGAGTAGCTACACCATATAACATAACTGCTTGATCGTTTGGAGTAACAAGAAGTTCGTTTTTAATTATTACTTCACCGTTTTGTTTGAAAGTCTTTCCTCTTTGAACATACTTAATTTGACCTTTTAAGTCACTTCCTTCCTGAACAAGCAGGTATCCCTCTTTAGTAACTATATTTTTAGGTACTTTAGCTGTGTAGATATCTGCTACGTTTGATATCTCAGAACCTACAACTGTTTCTAATTTTATTGGGAAAATTGCACCTGCAGGAATAACACCAATTGAACCTTGAACTCTTACATTATCAAGAACATAGCCTTCTGCAGTTCTCTTTTGCATTGTTTCAGCAAGTTTTGCGTTAGGATTAAGTTTTGCTTCCTGCATCATTTTATACAATAAAGCTGCAACTTCTGCTCTGTTCATTGGTCTGTTTGGCTCCATTTTGCCTTCATGACCTGGTGTAATAACATCTAAATCTAATAATTCAGATTTTGCAGCTGCCATTAAGAACCAAGCAGGCAGTTGAGTGTAATCTTCATAACTTTTAGATACAATACTTTGAGCCTTTTGTTCGCTAATTTGAGTTGTTGTAATAGCATTTACTGCAATAGAAATTGCTTCAGCTCTTGTTACAGGATCGTAAGGTCTGAATCTTTCACCTCTTCCGTTTGGAATAAGGTCAAAATATACTGCTTTTTGTATAATGTTATATCCCCAAAAATCGGGTTCTATATCTGCATAATTAATTGGTTGAGAAACTGTGGTGTTCTCTTGACCCAGTGATTTTATTACCATTGAAGCAAACTCTGCTCTTGAAACAGGAATATCCGGTTTATATGTTCCGTCCGGATAACCAACTAAAACACCAATTTCTGTTAAAAATTTAATTGATTGATAGCACCAGTGGCTTTGATCCATATCAGTATAAAAAGCATTTGCCGGAGCGTTGAATACACACAACAAGCAAAAGACAATTAATCCTTGTAACATTTTCTTGAACATTAAGAGTCCTCCTTTTTCTATTCTTAAACCTTAGTTTTATAATATATTAAATATACTAATAATGCAATTTACAATTTTTACTTTTAACAATTCTACATATTATTTGTATACTATTGTGCAAATATATTATACATAATAACTCCTGCTGAAATGCTTAAATTTAGAGATTCAACATTTTTTGACATCTCTATCGTTATTGATTTACCGCATTCATCTGAATATTTTACCAGTTCATCACTCAAACCATCTGATTCAGCACCAAACATTATTAATAAATTATTATTTTCTCTAAAATCTTTTAGCCAAACAGAGTTACTGTTTTTAGGAAGAGTTGCAATAGGTTTTAGTGATTTTGTCACACTTTTCAATTCTTCTAATTCATTAATTCTAAAAACAGGAACTTTCCATAAATTTCCTACAGATGCACGAACACATTTAGGGTTATATAAATCAACCGTATCACCATATAAAATCACTGCATCTATATTAAAAGCGCAAGCTGTTCTTAATATAGTTCCGAGATTTCCTGCATCTTTAATACTTTCTAATAATATGACTTTTGTATAGTTACGGTTCCATTCCGGTTTAATCTGTTTACCAACTGCAACACATTTTGGAGCAGATGTCGTTGTTGATATTTTAGCTAATACTGAATCGGTTGTTTCAATAGGATTGAATTCGTTAAATTTATTATATCCTTCTTTTACAAAAACATATTCTAATTCAATTCCTGGTAATATAGCTTCTTCGATGCATTTTTCGCCTTCGAGTAAAAATAAACCTTTTTCATCTCTGTATTTTTTCTGCTGAAGTTTTACTGTATCTTTGACAAGCTCATTATTTACACTGGTAATTTTCATAATAATTCAAATTCCTCAAGCCACTTTTTTTCTTGTTCGCTTAAACTCTCAAAATTTATAAGTTTTTTTTCATACCCCATTTTTACAAATGAATACGTTCTATTATTCAGCCTATAGCAAGAATTTTCCAGTCTGATACCAAATAGTTCGGAATTATATAATCCGGGTTCAATAGTAAAGCACATACCGTCCTGAATTACAGTTTTTGCAATATTGTTTTGAGATAAATTAGGAGGAGCTTCATGTACATTTATACCTATTCCATGACCCAGTCCATGATTGAATACAAAACCTTCTAATTTATTGTCTAATAAAGAATGAGCAAATGAATCAATTTCATAACCTGTTACAGCTTCTTTATTATTATAGGAATTGTAGCAATTTAAAAATGCTTTTAGCACAAGGGTATATGCCTGTTTTTGCTTTTCACTGGGGTTACCTTTTACAAAAACCCTTGTAATATCTGTAGCCAAACCGCTTTCATAATAAGCTCCGCAATCTATTAAAACCAAGTCACCTTCTTGCAAAATAACTTCTTTTGAATTTTTTGCATAATGTGCTTGAGCTGAATTTTTATTAATTGCGACTATTGAATTGAAACTTAAAGATTTTGCTCCGTATTCAATAAATTTTTCTCTTAATTTTACTGCAATATCATATTCAGATAAATTATCATTTTCTTCTATATATTGTCTGATTGACATTACTGCTTTATCAGTTTTATTAAACGCATCTTTATATGCATCTATCTCTTCTCTTGATTTAACTGATTTCATAATTGCTATATTTGAAGCCTTATTAACAGGTTTGTTAATCAATGAATAATCGTGAGCATTAATAGTCTTTTTATCTACAATTATTTCATCTTTAAAATTTTTAAGAAAAGAGTCACACTCATTATCATCTTTAAATAATATGCGTTCATTATTGTTAATGAAAAGCTTTGCCCATATTTTTGCGGAATTGTCATTTGAAAAATCTCTAAGACCGGTTAAATAAGATACTTCTTCCAAGTTAGTAATTAATATCGGAGGAGACGAATACTTAACAGGAGCAAAAGCTGTTTCATAATTACTATTATGCTCTTCTGAATAATCATTTATCGGATCAACATCCAGCAACTTTATTTTATAACCGGAAAAAGACTCTAACCTTGATTGTGATACTTTTTTTGATACAATTCCGAGCGTCTTACTTTTATCGATAAGTTTTTTTATCTCATCGTCCTGTTTTTGTCCCAATTGAAGCTTTATGACCGAAACACCTTTTTTAGCTTCTAAATCAGCTTGAACGTGATATCTTCCGTCTACGAACAAGTAAATATTGTCTTTTGTAACTAAAGCATCTCCCGTTGAACCTGAAAATCCTGTAAGAGTATATCTAGCATTTTCAGACAATAAAGGATATTCCACCAAGTATTTATTAGTAGAGTTAACAAGTAAGTAATCAATATTTAATTGTTCTAAAAGCTTCTTCATAAATGAGGTTATAGTACCCTTATCCCTTTATTTAACCCTCGTCAATATCAGTAAGTTTAATTAAATGCCAACCGAATTGAGTTTCTACAGGTTGAGAAACTTCACCCTTTTTTAAAGAAAAAGCAGCGTCTTCAAATGGTTTTACCATCATTCCCTTTCCAAACCAGCGTAAATCACCTCCATCGCGCTTAGATGGGCATTTTGAATATTCTTTTGCCAAATCTTCAAAAGCAACTCCATTATTGATGTCAATTAATAAATTTTCTGCCTGTTCCTTTGTATCTACAAGAATATGACTTGCTCTAATTTTCATAGTAAATCTCCTTACTTTTATTAAATGTCACTCTACTATTTTATCATACACATCATTAATATAAAATTACAATACCATACATAATAATAATTTATTTAATTAATTTTGATATATCAGAATGAATAGAATTAGCACGTGCTATATATTTAGAAAGTTGATTGTATCTGTCAGTTGACTCACCATAAGGAAACTGCCTTGTCATTAGTTCATCAACACTTTTATTTATGCTCTCAAGTTGAGACAATGAATGCCTAATTTCAATAAAAGAAGATATTTTACCGGGCAATTTTGCAAAAAGGACCTTTACTAAAGAAAAAATTTTCCCAACAAATTCACTATACTTCATTTTAATACCGGACGTAATATCTCCTGATATTTTTGCAGACAAACTTGCTTGCTGATACACTAATACTAAACTATTTAATTCATTTTGCAATAATGTCTTTTGTTCTTTTAAATTATTAACTAAAAAATAGTCATATATAGCTTCGGCCGATTGGATTTGTTTATCTAAAGCTTTTATTTCTTCTTCAGTACGTGAAATTCTATATTCTAATTTTATTGTCTCATCTTTTATTGTTTTATAAGCTCCATCTTGAAGAATATTTGAATCATAATCATTAAGATGTCTTAACGGCTCAGATTGGATAGAAGCAGCAGGAGCAAGCATTGAATGTGTAAAGAAATTATTACTATCATTTACACTATTATTAATAAACGGATGAGTATTTGTACTTACAAACTTATCGCCTTCCATATAGTGATTATATAATTAAAATCCAATTTCTTCAATATTCTTTTTAATCACTAAAGCAGGATAATAATTAGGCAGTAAGTTTAAACATTCTTTTATATAAAAGTATGAATCTTTTAAATTTTTTTTGTCAAAATAATATTTTGCATACATAAAATGTAATTCCGGATCGTTATAGTACAATTGTTTGGACTTATCCATGTACTTTAAAGCAGATGAAAAAAGCCTGTTTTCAAGCATTACTCTGGCTGCAAACTTGTATGATTCTTGGTTAACTGTTGATAATACATTAAGCGCACCTAAGCATAATTCAACATAACTGATTTTATCATTTTTGAGCAAAAAATCGACATCAATTTCAAAAAAGTTTCTTATTTCAAAATATGTAGGATAATCAGTCATAAAACCTTTTAATATAGAGACGAGAACTTTTCCCCATTTTCCTCTGGGCGAATCATTATTACAAAAAACAGCGTATGCAGAATCCAAATCGTCACATAATATTGCAACATAAGCATGCTCCAGTGAATTCGGAGCTATTTTGATATTAGATACATCTTGATTAAAAAAGAAAATATTATCTTTAATTTTCTTCATTTTTTTTATTGATTCTTATCGATTGAGATCTCTTATCATCAACAACGACCTCATCTGCTCCATTTGAAGTATTAATATTCTTGTCATTTAAGTTAGAACTGTCTTTAATTAACTCGGAAACTGAATCTACAGCAGAAACTTTTGAATTTGTTCCTATTAAATTTGCAAGTTTAATCTGAAGGTAAATTTCTTCTCTATAAATTTTAACATCTTTATCAGCTTTAATAGCAATTTTACATACGCCATTCTTTGCTTCGACAACAGTAATTTCAATGTTGTCGTTTATCATTATTTTTTGACCATTTTTTCTGGTTATTACAAGCATTTTATTCCTTAATCTAATCTTTTTTAAACATTGGATAACTTATATCATATCCTGAGCCGGACAAAACAATTTGACCTGCTTTATAATTATCTAAATTAAATATTAACGGTGCTAATAAATTTATTGTAGTTCCTCTGGGATTATCCTGAGGAATCGAGGTAATATTCATAACTAATAGACTGTCAGGATTTTCTATATCTAAAGTTTTTATAACACTATCCGACAAATCTATCGAATAATCATAATTTAAAGCAGCTACCGATATAACGGGAAATGCTAATGAAGGGTCTTCAATAGACTGCAGCCACTTAAATAATGTATCTTTATTTGGATCTAATACAATAAATTTTGATAATTCATCAAATCCTATCACAGGTAAAACAAAATTAAAAATCCTGTCTTCCTCAATTTCAATTTCTCCAAATTTTGCTGTATTTAAAATCATATTGTTACTTTCTTAAAAACTTGACGTCATTTGATTTGTCAATAACGTTTGAATCACTTGCGGGTTAAGATTCGACAAACCTCTATTATTCATAAGCAGGTTCATCATTTGATAATCAGGATTATTTTTGCTTTCATTATTTTGTAAACTTAACATATACAATAAATCCGAGTTATAGCCCTGCGGAGTTATCATATCATTAAATCCTGCTTTTTGTAAAGTTTGAATTGCTGCAGATATTTCTTCATTAGACGGAGCTTGAGAAGAAAAATCTTTATAGTCTTTAAACTTTTGAGGAGCAATTTCATCTGATCTGTTGATTTCTCTCATAATATTTTGAATTTTTTGTTGTTCATATACCCCTCTGGCTTTATCGGATAAACCTGAACCAAACGAAGATTTTATAAACTTATCTTCTTCATTATCACCGGATTCATCCTTTAGCGGGTTTCTGCAACCTACAGGATCATCTATGCATCTTATACCGAGTTTAGCATAGCTGGCCAACAGCCCTTTTTCGGGAGAAAGACTTATCGCTTTTTCATAATTCTTCATTGCTTCGTCTTTTTTACCCAATTGAACGGATGACATACCAAGATAATAATACGCTAATGCATTAGATGGATCTTTTTTTACAATATTAGAAAATGTCAGATATGACTGTGTATAATTACCTGACTTATACAGCTTAATAGCAGCAGAAGTTGCAGGACTTGTCGGTTTTGGTCTTGCAGAAACATCACAAGTGTATGCACTTAATATCATTATTCCTAATAAAAGTAAAAGTATCTTTTTCATTTTATATATATCCTCTTATACTAAACTCTTCTTATTCTTATAACATTTTACATTATAAAATGCATAGTAACATACATCATATAATTGAATTATACACCATGTTTATAAGGATAACAAGCTTTTTGTCAAGATAAAATCACAGACATCATCCTCAAGTTTTACATTATACAATCTGTCTATTTCTTTAATAAAATAACAAGGACTTGTTACATTAATTTCTATGACTTTATTATCTATAACATCAAGTCCAGCCATTTTTATACCCATTGCATTCAATTTTTCCGCAATAGGAGTAAACATTTTTAATTCATTTGATGTCAAGCCTGAATCAGTTATATAGTTATCATTATGTGTATTAAATTTAAAATCATCTTTTGTAGGCAGTTTTTTTATTGCATAAGGTAATATTCTATCTCCTAAAGTCAGAACCCTTATATCACCTTTCTTTACTTCAGGAATATATTTTTGAACCATTACAAGTGTAGATTCATTATTTGTCATAGTATTAATTATAGTTCTGGTATTTGGGTCTCCTTCATACAGATACATGACACCTGAACCAAAACAACGATTTAAAGGCTTTAAAACAATTTCTTTATTTATGCTTAAAAACTGTTCAATATCGCTTAATGATGATGTAACAATATTTTCAGACATATATTCTTTAAAATATACGCTATGCAGTTTTTCATTAAAATCTCTTATTGCACTCGGAGAATTGATTACTTCCGCATGCTTAACAAAATCAAATATATAAGTAGCATTTATATAATCTATGTCGACAGGCGGATCAGGTCTGAACATTACTAAGTCAAAATCATCAATTTGAATATTTTTTATAATATTTTTGTAAAAAATATTTTCATCTTGACTAAAAGTTTCATAGCATTTTGCATACGGAATATCTGCTTTTAAGGACAAATTCGGAATTGTAGAAATGTAAACCGAGCAGTTTCTGTCTAAAAATCCTTTGATTAACCAAAAATTTGTAACAAGTTTATTAAATTCAAAATATTTTAGTTCAAGCTTATCTATAATAAATAATATTTTTTTCATATACATCCCTTCACTAATTTTTTCTTTCCGGCTTATAAATCTTATTACCGCTGTTTACATATTGTAATAATGCTTTTTCTCCTAATTCAGGCTCAATATTACCGTAAACAGTAATTCCTCTTTTCTTGAATTCTTCAAGCCATTCAGGTTTAAAGCCTTCATCAAAGCCGGTAATTTTTTCCACTGTTGATGAAGGAACTCCAAAATAAACTTCTTTAATTCCAGACCATAAAATTGCTCCTATGCACATCATGCATGGTTCTGCAGTAATATACAAGCTTAATTCATATAGTGATAAATCGTAAGTTCCGAGTTTTTTTTGGACTTCTTTAATTGCGTTCATTTCTGCATGGTTATGAGAGCAATTATCAATCACAACAGAATTTGATGTCTGAACCAATAAATTGCCATTTTTATCATAAACAGCAGCTACAAAAGGACCTGAACCATTTTTTGTATATAAGGGCATACTAATCTGCAAATCAGTAATAATTTTCTCTGCTCTTTGAAGCTTTTCAGAATCTATCTCTGCATTTGATATAATCTTATATTCACTATTTTTTGACAATTCAGTCATAGGCCTTCCTTACTGTATCATTCATCTTAATATAATTAAATTATATATGCAAATACTCATTTTAATTTATTATATTCTGAGTCGGACACCGGTTCAAGCCATTCTGTTGTTCCGCCTTCTGATGGAACTTCTATTGCAATATGAGAAAACCAGCTGTCTTTTGCGGCGCCATGCCAATGCTTAACTTCAGGAGGAATATTTATCACATCACCCTTTTTAAGTTCTTGTGCAGGTTTATTCCACTCTTGATAATACCCTCTTCCATCAGTTACTATAAGTATTTGTCCGCCTTTATGATGGATATGCCAATTATTGCGGCACTTAGGCTCAAAAGTGACGTTGAAAATACCTAACTGTTTATTCGTCAATAAATTCAGGTAGCTATGACCGGTAAAATACTTCTCATAATTGATATTCGGATTACCTAAGCCAAATTCAGGAGTCTTATTTGTAGCCAATTCTTGAATTTTCTCGGTTTGAGCAACTGTTAAACCATTATGAATACCTATTTGAATATGAGCATTTAATTGTGGTTCAACATTACCAATCGCTTTTAATGCCGCTATTGTAGCAATTTCACGTTCTTGGGTTGTCAAGACTCCTCTTGAGAAAATATCTCCGAATAAATGTTCTTTTAAGTAATCATCAATCGCTGGTGCGAATTCAAATAACTCTCCTTTAACCGGAGCACCGCAAAGTTCTGTTTGAATATCCGTACCTATTTTATTTTTATCGGCATTCTTAGGTAAAGCTTTTCCTTCCGCACCTTCTTTGAACTTTTCGTTTTTTGTAACTTTTAATAACGTTGAAAGACCGTTCAAACTTTTAGGAAAACCGCAATAAGCATAGAGTTGAACAATAACTTCTTTTACCTCATTTATTGTTAGTCCGTCATTAAGTCCTTTTTTCACAGCCTCTTCTAATCGAACCAAATCACCTGTTGCTGTATATGAAGAAATCATAACAATATTTTGCTGTTTTAAAGTTAATAAGTCTTCAGCCATTACAAAACCTCCCCAAAATACAAATATAAATACTATAAACAATATTTTTGACAATAATTTAATTTTCATATTAATTAAGTCCTTTGATATTAAAGTATAATTATATCTTTAGTTTATTTAGCCAATCTTCAATTTTTTGCTCAGTTTGTTTTCTGTCATTTTGCGCAATATGCCCGAACAATGCAAAATCGTCTCTGTGTACTCCGCCGGAACCTTCGTGAGTGCAAAAACGATAAACTGTTTTACCTGATAAGTCGTGATTATCTAAAAATGTATAAACCGGCATCGGCATATCTGCCCACCAATTCGGGTATCCTAAAAACACAGTGTCATAGTCCTCTATGTTGCTTACATTTCCTTCAATTTCAGGACGCGCATTAGACAACTTTTCTTGTTTTGCCGCTGAACAAGCGGAGTATACTTATTAGGATAGTTGTCATTTACAACCTTAATCTCAAAAATATCTCCACCGGTTTTTTCTGCGATAATTTTTGCTACAATTGCAGTATTACCTTCCGTAATCTCTCCGACACCGTATTGTTCACCTGTTTTCGAAAAATATACAACTAATGATTTTGACATAATACCACCTCTTATCTAATAAAATTCGTAAATACAATCTCTTCTTGTTTTGGCAATGGAACACCAGCTTTATCTCCGGCTTCTTTGCACTTTAAGTGCCATGCCATATTTCTCGCCAGGATTCTCATATTTTGCATTCCTTCTAAATCCTGTTTTACTTCTTCAGCTGTATGTCCATGCACCATATTCCAGTATCTGCCTGATATTATAGGCATTTCAGATATAGTAAAATACTTATTTAACTGATCTAAAGTTGCAGTCGTACCTGATCGACGTGCGCTTACGATAGCAGAAGCGGGTTTATGCTTAAAATAATCCATTCTGCCGGATAAAAGAGCAGAAAAGAAAACTCTGTCTAAGAAAGCTGTAATGCCGCCGCAAGCTGAACCATAATGGACAGGAGAGCCAAAGATAAACCCATCAAAATCTTTAGCGTACTCTACAAAATCATTTACTCCATCTTCGGTTATTACACACCGTCCAAGTTTTGCGCAAGCACTGCATGCTCTGCAAGGATAAATAGGTTTTGTTGTTCCTATATGATAGATTTCTGAATCTATTCCCTCTTCTTTTAAAGTTTCAGCAATCTCTTCTAACGCAGTATAAGTGCACCCATGTTTATGAGGTGAACCGTTGAATAACAACACTTTCATTTAATATCCCCCTATATCACTAAAATACGCTAATCTAGTTTTTATAATTTTCCTTCACGTAATCATTTACAAGCTTTGTGCCGAGATTACCCGCGGTTCTGTTCTGCTCTTTTGCCAATGTTTTAAACTTTTCAAAAATATCATTGTCTACAAGTAATGTTAATCGTTTTTTTTCTTCTGACATATAATTCTACCTTTTAATACTTATTTACACTTTATTATAAGTTTATTCTATTTAGTTTGACTTTTCAATTCTATTTTGTTATATTAAATTATATTTAGTAGAACTTTGTAGAATTAAAGAAGGAGAAAACATGGAAAAACAGACCTCACTTGCTGAACTTAGTAAAGATATATCAAACAAGCTTTTAGAATCTCACTATTTGTTAGAAATCTTACAAGATGAAAGCGATATCGAAACAAAATTTCAAACAATTTTATCTATTCTTGAAAAAAACATATCTTCAGCATTCCATGAAATTGAAGCCTGCAGAAAAATGATTTACATTCTTGAATAAATTTAAATATTATTTTCCGCTTGTTTAAATTTTTCCGCATCCAGATATCTGATTACTCTTGCAGGATTACCTACGACTACAGCATTATCCGGAACATCTTTAGTTACAACAGCACCGGCACCTACTACTGCATTTTCCCCAATCGTAACTCCGGGAAGGATTGTTACGTTTACTCCAATCCATACATTCTTTTTTATATGTACAGGCTTACATGTAATAACATATCTGTCATACATGTCGTGGTTATTTGTAGCAATTGTACAATTTAAAGAAATCATCGTACCGTCTTCAATCGTAAGCCCGCCTGCTGACATGCATTGAAAATTGTTCAGGATAGTAACATTTTTACCTATCTTGACTTTATCTGCCAAAATTGTGAATATTGGCGGGTGAAGAACGGTATTTTCGCCTAAACTATGATTAAAAAGTTCATCAATCAACTCTTTGCACTCATTAGTTGTCGGGTTTGTGTGATTAATCCTGAAGCATAAATCAGAGCTTCTTATAGCCTCTGCAACTCTTTCAGGTTCTTGTTTTCTTACGTCAATTCTAATTTCTTCCATATTTTCCCCTTAATCGGCCGGCTTCCAAGTGCCAAGATTCTTTTCTTGTTCTTCCAGTGTCATAAGGAAAAATCTCTTGCCTGAATCAAGTTTTCTGATTTCGTTCATCTCATCTTCCGTTAATTCAAAATCAAAGATTTCAAAGTTTTCTTTGATATGAACAGGATTTGTGGAACGAGGGAAAACTATGTTACCTTCCTGTATATGCCATCTCAAAATGATTTGAACATTGGTTTTGCCGTATTTTTGACCTAATTTGGTAAATAAAAGTTCATTGATTAAACCTTTGTCGCCATGTCCTATTGGGTACCACGCTTCGATTACGGTTCCGTATTTTTCAACTCTTTTCTTCAAGTCATTTTGCTGATAATAAGGGTGACATTCAACCTGCAAAACTGATGGCGGAATGGTCGCAATTTCAAGCACTTCTTCTAACCGGTGAGATTCAAAGTTTGAAAGACCGATAGATTTTACTCTGCCGTCTTTTATTGCACGTTCCATATCTTTGTACGCGCCTATATAGTCGCCAAATTGCTGGTGCAAAAGTAATAAGTCAATATAATCTGTATCAAGTCTTTCAAGCATTTTGTCTATCGCTTTTGAAGTTTTACCTTCACCGTATTCACTTGGCCAGAGTTTTGTTGTAATCCAAACATCTTTTCTCGGGACACCACTTTCTTTAACTGCACGACCGACCCCTCTTTCATTTTGGTATGCATGAGCCGTATCAATGTGGCGAATACCCATATCAAGTGCATTTTTGACTGTATTTATTGTAACTTCTCCTTCCGGAACTTGAAAGACGCCTATCCCAAATTGAGGAATTTTGTTTCCGTCATTTAGTTTTATATAACTTTGAATCATACTTATTCTCCTTTTTAATTTATTAAAATGCTCCCGTTTTAATATGCGGGACATAAGGAGCTTCCAGTCTTTTAATAACATCCTCGCTCAATTTAATATCAAGAGCGGAAACTGCTTCTTCAACGTGTTTTACATCTGTACATCCGACAATTGGAGATGTAATAAAAGATTTTGAAAGCATCCAGGCTAAAGATACTTGAGCCATTGTGTAACCGAGTTCATTGGAAATTTTTTCTAAATTATCTACAACAACTTTATCCTGAGCATTAGTAGCGCCCCATACCATTGGTGAAACTTCATCTATTGAATTTCTGTGAGTTTTAGTCCCCCAAGGGTGAGCACATCTTCCGCCTGCTAGCGGACTCCAAGGAACAACAGCAACTTTTCTGTCTTGACAAAGCGGCATCATTTCACGTTCTTCTTCTCGATAAATTAAATTATATTGATTCTGCATTGAAACAAATTTTGTCCAGCCATTACGTTCGGCAATCTGATTTAACCTTTCAAATTCCCACGCCCACATTACGGATGCTCCAATATATCTTGCCTTACCAGATTTTACAACATCATGTAAAGCTTCCATTATTTCTTCAATAGGAGTATTGTGGTCAAGTCTGTGTATTTGATATAAATCAACATAATCAAGTCCCAGCCTTTTTAATGAATGGTCGATTTCAGTCATAATATTTTTTCTTGATAGCCCCGCTCCATTTGGTCTACCTTCTCTCATTGCAAAATTTACTTTTGTTGCTACGACGATTTCATCTCTGTCTAAATCAAATTCTTTTATCAATCGACCGGTAATTTCTTCTGATGTACCAAGTTGATAAACATTTGCAGTATCAAAATAATTAATGCCTAAATCAACAGCTTTTTTAAAAATCGGCTTAGCTTCGTCATAATCTTTTGCCCAAGGAAAAACTCCGTTTTCTTTTCCTGGTTTTCCAAAACTCATACAACCCAAACAAATTCTTGAAACATCAACACCTGTGTTACCAAGTTTAACATATTGCATAATTTATCTCCTTATATATTTTTACCTAATTCGTAAGCTTGTTTTGGATATTCAGTACCTAGTATTTCACCTTTTTGCCAGACTCCTCCTGCAAAAATATATCCTTTTTCTACAGGATTATCCAAACAAGCCATTAAACCTTTAAATTCACCTAAAGCAAATTGGATAGTATTTTTTGAGGAGTCAGCAGCCGTCATTATATAATAAAACTCTTTATTTTTAAGATGAGTATATCTGCTGCATATTCTATCAATAAATGTTTTCATTTGACCTGATATTGCGTAAAAATAAATAGGAGTTGAAAATACAATTACATCACATACTTCCAATTTATCCATCAAATCATTACCGTCATCAGTCTGGGCACATCTTGTATAATCATTAGTATTGCAAAAACCGCATCCGGTACAAAAATCCAGCTTTTTATCTCTTAAAAATATTTTTTCGGCTTCATTACCTGCATCAACAGCCCCTTTTAAAAATTCATCGCATAAGATATCCGAATTCCCGCCTTTTCTAGGTGATGATGATACAATAACAACTTTTTTTGACATTTTACCCTCCTATATATTTCTCTAATATTGCCCTTAATTGAAATTCCGCAAAAGTTTGAGTCCAATCCATCGGTTCAAAACTTCCGTCAGACATACACCAGCAAGTCATCATGCCATACAACTGCGATACAAGAAGATGCGTAACAAGTTCAACAGGCGTATCCGCTTTTAATTCATGATTTTTTACAGCATCTGTTAAAATATTTTTCAGCATAACAGTATCATATTCCCACTTTGTTACGTCTGTTTTATCAGGAGCAGTATTTGGATCTATAGCCCCTCTAATCCACTCCCTGCATATATTAATCCCATATAACTCAACAGCCGACATAAATTCTTTGTAATATAATGACAATTTTTCTATTATATCAACATCATTCATGCTACTGAGATTTTCTTCTATTTTTTTAAAATAGCCCCTGCAAATCTCTGCAACTATATCTTCTTTATGTTTAAAATAAACATAAAAAGTACCCTTAGCAACACCTGCAGTCTTCGTTATATCTTCAACACACAGGGCATTAAACCCGTTTTTCTTTAACAGCATTTCTGCAGTTTGAATTATTTTTTTGCGAGTTAAAAGTGCATTTTCCTGCCTCTTAGTCATAAATATTATTCTCCGAATTGTAAAATAAATCATATCATATTAATGACCGTGGGTCAATGACTAATCGTACATTTTTTAAATGCATTTCTGATCCCTGATATTAGGACAAATAAAATGTATCAAAAATGCTATTTTATTTATTGTATCCAATGCACTAAAGCTCAGCTAAAAGGCAGTTCCAGACATCTGTAAATTCATGTTATTGGGGTAAAGACCTCTGCCTACTTTTCAAGCTTAAATATACACATTTTTACTATTTAGTTATTATGATTCCTTTGACTTTATCTTTTATACGTTCTTCGGTCGAAATTAATAATTGATTATATTCATCTTGATATGTCTTTGTATTTTTTATAATATTCATTATTTCTTTTTTAGTATATACTCGATCTAAAAGTTTGGCAATTCCGGCTATTAATGACTCGTGTATACCTTTTATCGGAACATTATTTAATTTATTATATTGTATTAGTGCTTCTTCATGAGAACCACACTCAAGATTTATCACAAAATTTATTCTATCATTTTGTTTTCTACACAAAGTAGTATATATCGAAAATGAACTGGAAGTTTTATCTTCCGGAGGCATAGGTATCGGATGTAGGAATACGCTTTCTTTGGGACCGACAATTACATAATCGCTCGGGGAAGTACATTCAAGATGAAATGTCTTTGTATCTTTAACATATTCAGCCATCTTAGAAATTCTTTCTAAACCTGCATCAGGGCAATTAAAAAATTTATTCAGGTTTTTCCTTTTTATACGTAATGCACCAAAATTTTGTGTATCAACAGGCGTAATCTTCATAAAATAATCCTTATTTGCGACTAGTGTATATCTTACATACTCATAATACTACAAAATAAATTGTAAACAAATTTTATTTTAAATTTCTAATTTTGGAAATTTGGTACACAAAATGATACTTAAAATTAGTTTTTGTGGGGTAAATATTCTAATGTTATTAAACAAGTTTGGTGGAAAAAACTGTGAACATTAAGATTCTCGATGTTTTAAAATATTTAATGATATTTGGATAATCATTAACATTTTTAGGTTATAAGATAAAATGAATATGGTCTTTTAAAATTAAAATTGCTGCAATATTAAATGAAAATTTCAGTCTTTGTGTATTAACAAGAAGATTTTATTAAATTAATGTAATCAAGAAGAATTTGTTTTCGATTATATGTAAC
>CAMORE010000027.1 GCA_946623365.1 uncultured Acinetobacter sp. | reverse complement strand
GTATACTTTAGTGATGCTAAAAACTTTGGAGAAGCAACAAATACTGTATTAGAATTAACAAAAGAAGAATATAAACAAGAAGTTGCAAACACATTTACTTATGAATTCATGATGGACACATTAAAGCATTTTTATGAAAACGGTGATGCAATTGATGCGGAACAATACGGAAAAGCTGTAGAAAAAACAACCGCATATAAGTCCAAAGATGCTATTGATAAATATCAACAAGATTCAGAAAACTTTGATTCTTCTAATGCTCCATATTTAACGGACGCTCATAAAAGTGCACAAAATAAAGCAATACAAAACGGAATTGCAGCAAATACTTCCCTTACACAGGAAGAAAAAGCATCTGTCAACAATGTAAAAAACAATAATGTAAAAGTAACTATACAGAGTTACCAAAATACCTTAAATAATTCACCTGTTAAAACTGATAAAAAACAAAAAACAAGTGATGCTAAAGAGACTCCGACATCACAGCCTGTCGTTACTGAAGCGGTATTAAAATCCGAATTAAAGCTCAACTCTTTGAAAAAAGTTATTAACACATATCCCGGGTCAGAATCTGCAGCGGTAAAATTAGTTTTACATAATGATAAAGATTACAAACAAGATTTAGATGATGCAATTGAAAAATTAAAGAAAAAACCTGCAGAAGATATCGGTTTTACGCTAATAGGCTGTTCTTACTATGTAATAAGCAAGGTTTTATCTGCTTGTCCGTCAAAAAGTCGTGATATAATGGATATAGTAGCTCCATATGTGGGCTTTGCAGGTAAAATGCTTGGAGAAGAAAAAGTAGAAAAATTAACAGGCGAAAAGGCAGCATAAGGTTAATATTATGCAGATAATAAAAGATATTTTATATACAATTTTATCTTTACAAGAGAGATTTTTGCGCCTGCGTTTAAACAGAACGTTGGGAGTAAAACATTTATCTAAAAGAAAGCAGCATTACGCACAAGGTTGTACTCTTGATATTAATTCTTTGGCAGAAACAGAAAGACAAGAATTGGAAGATAAACTCAAAAATATTTTAAGAACATATGAATATGAACCAAAACAAATTCTCAAATACATTCAATCTCAAGGTACAGACGTTAAAATACTGAAAGATGCAAAGCAAATACTATATCCGATAGGCGAAAATGAAGGGTTTATATATCCTTATACAGGAAGTAAAGCACTTTATTTATCTCTTTCAGTTTATAAAAAGTTTGCACTAAAAACAAAGGAATTATTTATTTTATCGGAAGGGGAGATAAACAAATATTACTTCATCTACAATTTTTATAACTGGTTTGCCTTCAAAAACGGCATCTCAGGAATGGACAGAGAATCTCAGGAACTGTTAAAAAAATATCTGTTTACCGACTCTGATACAAAAGAATTACAATTAGAAGAAATTTTTAAACTAAAAGATGCAATAAAACAAGACAAAGCTTCTATAGAATTTGTAATAAAGTTATGCAGAGATTATGACGGAGCAAAACAAGCTTTAGAAAAAATGAAACAAGAAGGAAGCGCAAAGCTGTAAAAGAGTGTATACAAGTCTTGTCTGAGCTTTCGCATTCACCCCTCTTTAGCTCTCCCCATGCGGGGAGAGGACTCCTTACCCTGTTTATTTATACCACAGGAAAGGTTTGGACGAGGTGATTAAATTTTGTATTGAGTTTTTTCTATTTTGCCATGTGTTGTTGTAATCTATCGCAAGCATCACAAGGTGCAGGTTTTGTAATTTGTTTTTGGCAAGGATCACAAACAGGTGTTTTCTTTTCACAAGGGTCGCATGGTGCTGCATATCCTGTAGAACAAGGACATTTTTGAACTTGTTTTTCGCATCTGTTACATTTTCCCCAGTTAAAAGGATTTAAGTCAGACCAAGTGAAAGCATTGGCAGACTGAATTCCTGCACAAGATACAACTCCTAAAACAGCTAATACAGATAAAAATTTTTTCATTTTTTACTCCTTATATTTATTACGTATTTTTAAATACAAGTACATGATAAAAAATAGAAAAAATATTCCTATTACCTCATTGATTAATCTCACAGAAGTAATTTTAAAAGAATTAATATAATCAATTACATACAAGTTACCGCAAAAAATCATTGTTCTAGCTGCCAAGTTGATTTAGCGGCAACTTAAAATTATTTATTTAGAGCGTTCTGTAACGCTTTTTCCAAAACCTCTATTTTTGATTCGAGAACTTTTACTTTTGCTAAATTGTTATCGGAAGAAATCGATTCTTTTTCGAGTTCTCTTTTGTAAACATTTATTTTATCATTTTTGACATTTAGTTTTAAAAACATTATAAATATACCAAAGCCAATTCCGGAAATAAAAATTCCTGCAAGCTCCCATTTACCCGCAAGATAAGTATAGCTATACAAACCTTCTAAAATCGACAATAAAAGAATTAAACAACTGTAAAAAAATTTTTTCATAAGATACTCCGTTAACAAATTCATTATATTCTAAAACAAAAATTCATGCTATTATAAAATTGTATCCAACAAAGGTAATCACAAAATGGGAGATGAAGATAAACAGTTTGATGCCACTCCGCAGAAGTTGGAGAGAGCAAGAAAAGAAGGGCAAGTTGTAAAATCAAAAGATGTTTCAACAGCTTTGTCACTACTTGTTATGTTTACTTTTATAAATCTTCTTGCTCCTATTATGTGGCGGTTAATTGTCGGTCTATTTAAAACTTTATACGAACAAATCCCGAATAAACACATTGGCGATATAGGAATTACGTATATTTTAACAACATCATTAATTCCGGCTGTCGGAATTATCGGTTCAATTCTCTTTGTTGCTGCTTTTATTGCAATTATAGGTGATTTTATTCAAGTCGGGCCTCTGGTAGCAACCGCTCCGTTAGTTCCGAAACTTGATAAATTAAATCCGACAAAATACTTTAAAAACTTATTTCAGGTAAAAACTTTATTTGAATTGTTTAAAAATATCTTAAAAGTAACTGTATTGGGCTTGGTCGGATGGACTGTTTATCGTGAACATTTAGAAAGCATACTTATGCTTGCCGCAATCGATAACCATTTTGCGGTAATGATAGAATTCGGAAAATTAATTGTTGAATTTATTTATAAAGCATGTATAGCATTTTTGATAATTGCAGCGGCAGATTATGGTGTTACAAAGTGGAAATTTTTAAAAGACCAAAAAATGTCATTTAAAGAAATCAAAGATGAATATAAAAACTCGGAAGGAGATCCGCACGTTAAAGCAGCATTAAGACAAAGGCGTATGCAAATGCTCCAAAGAGGAGCAATGGACTCAGTTCCGGAAGCAGATTTTATTGTAAGAAATCCTACCCATGTTGCCTGTGCTTTAAAATATGATGCAGAAACAATGCAATCCCCTACTGTTACTGCAAAAGGGACAGAGCTTATTGCAAAAAAAATAATAGAAATCGCTATTGAACACAATGTTCCCGTTATTGATAACGCACCTGTCGCAAGGGCTTTATTCAGAATGGTTGACATCAATCAGCAAATCCCGCCTGAATTATATAAAGCAGTTGCAGAGATATTATTATTTGTTTACGGACTTAAAAATAAACAGCAAGGGTAGGGGTAAATACAGGGGTAAATACAGGGGGTAAATATAGGGGTAATATATTACCACGTTATTATTTCATAGAAATTTCATATATATAATGTATTCGCTAATATTGAAAAATATTCAAAATCAAGGTAATATAGAGTAAGGTTAGTTTAATAAGAGAAGATGGATACAAAGACTTTAATCAATCAGTACGTAGGTATTGTACAAAAAATTGCAAGAGTTGAACAAAGACGTATACCAAACCATATGATAGAATACGAAGAATTGGTTAGTATAGGTATTATTGCAATACAAACATTGATTAAAGGTAAAACAGATGAACAATTAGCCAGATATAATGATGCTTACATAGGAACAGCCGTAAAATGGGCTATCAGAAATGAACTAAGACACAGATATAAATGGTACACGCTTAAACACAAAACAGATGAAGAAGGAGAAGGTGATGAATACACATCCATGCCGGAAACATCTGATAACACTGATAACAGTGAAGACATGGGATTCTCAATTTCACCGACAAAAGTTAGAGAAGCTGTGTATGAAACAATTTTATCAATTGACGGTTTAGCTGCTGCTGCAACAGATAATGCTTCTCCGTTTGATTTTCTTAAAGATCCTTCAGCTATGCCCGATGAGCAGGCTGAAATTATTGAAATGAGTAAACTTATTAAACAAGCCATAGCAAAACTACCCCAAAAAGAAAGAACCGTTGTGGAATACAGATTCTACAGGAATATGCAAGCTAAAGATATTGCGAATATGATTGGTCTTTCACCTTCTCGTATAACCAGAATTATCCAATTCTCGCTTAACCAAATCCGAGAATATTTAAAATCCAGAGGAAGGGAAGATTATTAATAAAAAAAAACACCTGATATTCAGGTGCCTATATATTTTTTAAGAGAAAGAGAGAAATTTAATCTTTTTATACTTACCATCTCATCGCATCTGCGGAGATATTGGACGAACTATGTGCTTAACATTCTGTCCAATTCATAAACTTTTAAAATAAGTGAATCTGCCTGTTCCTTAAACCAAAGAAGAAATAATTGAAGTTCTTCTCTAAAGCTGTAACATCCTGGCCACATTGAATACATAATTATTACTCCTTGTATTTTTAACTTATCTACTACATGTCTATCGGCATATTTTTTTAAAACTTTAGGCTTTTTGTTAAAATTGTTACAAATCTTTACAAAACTCCTTATATTACGCAATTTTTCCGTAAGATAATACTTTATATAAATATAGTGTGTTAAAAAAGGTGACTTTGTTATGACAAATCCAATGTTCAATCCTCAGCCGAATTATTCTGGAGTAACGATTCAAATCGCTAATCCGTCAGTTAATGTGAGTCCGAATCAAACCACAACCTGTCCGGGATATGCGGGAATTATACCTCAAGGCAATTTAAATCAAACTCAATATTCGATTCCTAATAGAATTCCGTATAAAAACGCATATGGAGAAGTTTCTAAAGAATCCGTTAACCCTTATAATATACAAAACGGGAGCGTAGACAAATACGGAACAAATTATGCTGAAAACGTACAAAATCCTTATTATGCAAATACAGATAATATCAGGAATGAACAAAACGGAGCTACAAATCCGATAAAACAAGGATACCCTAATGCTTACCCTGCTCAATATTATTTAAATAACTATAATTATGGAGTGAACGGTAACGGTAACGGAGGATTTAATGATGCTCCAAACGGAACAAACGACACTAATGCATATGAAAATATAAACGGTCAAAATAGAAATTTTACCGATAACTCAAATATAAACAAACATGGATATCCCCAACAACAAGCAAACCAAAACTTTCCGGAGCAAAATAATATAAATCCCGCATATGATAATGAAAACGGAAACCTAAACGAACAATTTGATGTAAATTCTTATAAAATGTACGCAGACAAAAATGAACCTAAAGAAACAGATATGACACGTTCAACGAATATTATTGACGGAATTGATGAAAGAGCTGCTGAAGCACAAAAAGAAAAGAAAAACACCAAAGAAAAGAAAATTGTAGCTCTTACTGATGAGTACATTAAATCATTAGAAAATTACTTAAATAATCCGAATGATGACATAAGATTAATGGCATCTAAAGAAGTCTTGAAAAGATTGGATGAAGACAAGGACAGATACAATGATGCAGCCTTAAATGCATTACTTAATAAAATGATGCAGGACCCTGCTAAGCTTGTAAGAATAGCTGCTTTATCGGCATTTGCATCACAACTTGCAAGCGGCAATGATTATACTGTTCAATTGCTTCACAATATCCAATCAAATCCGAATGCAGATAAAGAAGATGTACTGCAAGCAGCGGATATACTGCTTAAAATGTCTGCAGGTGTAGAAGTAAAGAACATTCCCGTTCCGGAAAAGAAACAAGATAAATAAAGGTATAATGTAAATGGCAATGATAGCAAATATAGTATGTAAAACAGCAGGTGTCGCAGGAATGAGTGCGGTACTTTATGATGCGTATGCATCTGCTAAACATCATTCAGCTGCAGGTGCAAGCAATATATCAGCTGATGTTTATCAAAGTGCTGTTGCAGCAAAGCGTTCAAATGCATCAGAAAGCCATATTACAGGGAAAATGCAGAAAAAAATTGCAGATATGAGAATGCAAAACCCGATTATTCCAATGGTTGGAAAAACAAAAGGCTTTATTGAAGGTTTTATTGGCTCACTCGGTGATAATATCATACCAATATCATTCTCTGCATTAGCTCTTGCTGCAAAAGGCTTTATGCAAAAAGCAGGGGCATGGGGACTTGCCGTTTATGCTGCATATCAAGTTGCAAAAGAAGGTTTTGGGCTCGGAAAATCTTCTCCGGTAGATGAATAATCTGTATTATATTTTCGGCATTGACTTAATAGTTGCTTTTGCTGTATTTTTTGCGGTTGTTGAGATATCTCCTGCATCAGCAATAAACTTTTTTGGCATATCAATTTCCTTTGCAAAAACATCCTTATCAGCAGACTTTGTAACATTTATGCCGGATTTATAAAGGAATCCCGGAACCAGAAACATCATAGAAACTAAAGATGCACCTATTCCAAAATACCCCGCATGTTTCCATGAAGAGGTATTACTTCTTGCAATAGCAGTTGTAGCTGCACCAAGAATAGCAGAAATACCTGCAGCATTAATAATTGCAATGCGCTTTTTTGTCCGATTTCTAGCAGATTCAATAGGATCGACATTATCGCCCCTAAATAATACCTTAGGGGTCAAGGCATTTACAGGTTGAATCATAATCACACACTTTCTTTATATTCTCTATGCATACATGATAACTCACAGATGAACTTTTGTAAAGTGTTTTTTTTAAATTTTATTAAGTGTAAAACATACATCAATAGTGGGCTCCGGAGTTTTCATCAACATCAAAAATATACACAACACGACCATTATTTTTAATGCTTTAATATATATTTTAAAATTATTTGGCGACTATATACAAATGCCAATTATTTTTATAAAATAAATGCTTAAATTTTACGAAAAGTTGTTATAACTATGCATTGCTATTATATACAGATTTTGTTACAATCAAATCAGAATTGGAGAGAAGGAATATTATGAGGGAAGAACTTTTAGCAATAATTGAAAAAAACAGCAGAATTGATTTAAAAGAACTTGCTGTAAGATTGGGTAAAGAAGAAATTGATATTGTAAACGAACTTCAAAAATTGGAAGAAGAAAGGGTTATTTGCGGATATCATACGTTAGTAAATTGGGAAAAAACTTCAATAGAAAAAGTTACAGCTCTAATTGAAGTTAAAGTCACTCCGCAGAGAGGACAGGGTTTTGACAGAATTGCATCAAGGATTTATAACTATCCTGAAGTTCGCGATGTTTATTTGATATCAGGCGGATTTGACCTATTAGTTACATTAGAAGAAAAATCTTTAAAAGATATTGCAAGATTTGTATCTGAAAAGTTATCCACGCTGGATAGTATTATAAGTACTTCAACTCATTTTATTCTAAAAAGATATAAAGACCACGGAACAATTATAGAAGAACCTAAAAAAGACGAAAGAGAGGTTATTACTCCATGAGCATACCTCTTAATAAAACCATAAAAGAGATTAAACCGTCGGGAATAAGAAAATTTTTTGATATCGTTTCAGAGATGAAAGATGCAATATCATTAGGAGTCGGAGAACCTGATTTCGACACACCTTGGCATATTCGAGATGAAGGAATTTATGCTCTTGAGAGAGGAAAAACCTTTTATACTTCAAATGCGGGGCTAAAAGAACTCAGAGAAGAAATTTGTAATTATCAAAAAAGACACCAAGGTATTGAATATAATCCCGCAAATGAAGTTCTTGTAACAGTTGGCGGCTCTGAGGCTATAGATATAGGATTGCGTGCGATGATAAATGCAGGAGATGAAGTTATAATCCCGCAGCCTGCCTATGTTTCTTATTACCCCTGTGCTGTATTAGCAGGTGCAACTCCTGTTATTATTAATCTTAAAGCTGAAAACAATTTCAGACTGACTCCCGAAGAGCTTATTAACGCAATAACAGAAAAGACAAAAGTATTAATTCTTCCGTATCCGAATAACCCAACCGGAGCAATTATGGAAAAAGAAGACTTGGAAAAAATAGCTAAAGTATGTATAGAAAAAGACATTTATGTAATGTCGGATGAAATATACAGCGCACTGACTTATAGAGGAGAGCACTTCTCAATTGCTTCAATAGAGGGTATGAAAGACAGAACTATTCTAATAAACGGGTTCTCAAAAGCATATGCAATGACAGGATGGAGATTGGGTTATGCTTGCGGTCCGAGCGAAATAATTAAGCAAATGACAAAAATCCATCAATTTGCAATCATGTGCGCTCCGACCACAAGCCAGTATGCTGCTGTTGAAGCTTTAAAAAACGGTGATAACGACGTCAGAATGATGCGTGGAGCGTACAATCAAAGACGCAGATTTCTTATGAATGCATTTAAAGAAATGAACCTTGAATGTTTTGAACCGTATGGAGCTTTTTATGTATTTCCTTGCATAAAAGAATTTGGCATGACAAGCGAGGAATTTGCAACAAGATTCTTAAAAGAAGAAAGAGTTGCAGCCGTTCCAGGAAGCGCATTTGGTGAAAGCGGAGAGGGATACTTGAGAATTTCATATGCTTATTCAATAGAAAACCTAAAAATTGCAATGGAGCGATTAAAGAATTTCATTGAACGCTTAAGAAATAACGGATAAGGAATTTACTTTCCGAGCATAACCATTAGAACAGAAATATCAGCAGGTTTTACACCGCCAATTCTTGATGCTTGAGCCAAATTTGTCGGGCGAATTTTTTCTAACTTTTCTCTTGTTTCCGTTGAAATATGCTTTATTTGAGAATAATCAATATTTGCAGGAATTCTGTATTTTTCAAGTTTCTCTGAAGTTTCCACTTGCTCAAGTTGACGTTTTATGTATCCGTCATACTTTATTAATACTTCTACTTCATCCGTTATATCCCGAGTTAAGTTCAGTATTCTTGTTTCTTCATCAAGCTCTTTAAATAATTCATATGTTATATTAGGACGCTTAAGAATCTCAGCAAGGCGAATCCCCCTATCAATATGTTCACCATATTTTGCTAAGATTTGATTTACTTCTTCCGTCGCAGGCAGTTTTGTTTCGTTAAGTCTTAAAATCTCTTTTTGTATATTTTCCTGCTTTTGTTTAAATCTTTGATATTGAGCATCATCTATAAGACCAATTTTATGCCCGATTTCTGTTAATCTCTCATCAGCATTATCTTGTCTTAAAAGAAGTCTGTACTCTGAACGGGAAGTAAGCATTCGGTACGGCTCCTGAATATCTTTTGTTACCAAATCATCAATTAAAGTCCCTGTGTAAGACGAAGCTCTTGACAATTCTAAAGGTTCGGAATTATTTAGATAATTAACAGAATTTATTCCTGCTACAAGTCCTTGTGCAGCAGCCTCTTCGTATCCGCTTGTACCGTTTATTTGACCTGCAAAGAAAAGACCTTTAATATCTTTTGACATAAGAGAATGCAAGGTTTGAACAGCCGGAACATAATCATATTCAACCGC
Organism: uncultured Acinetobacter sp.; assembly: GCA_946623365.1. Lineage (GTDB taxonomy): Bacteria > Cyanobacteriota > Vampirovibrionia > Gastranaerophilales > Gastranaerophilaceae > CAG-196. The sequence continues at coordinate 9,968 of CAMORE010000027.1, read as the reverse complement.
GTAAGCAGGTTTTATTATGTGAGCCTTTTCGAGTCCCGGAAGCGAACGCAGCATTTCCACCTGAACACATGCCGGTAAACTTGTTGAAAAACCTTGGATATAAACTTCATATGTGTTTAATCCTTCAGGTTCAATAAAAATGTGATGAGAAGGGTTTGACGCAAATCTTACAATTTTATCTTCAATGGAAGGACAGTACCTTGGCCCTACACCTTGAATAAGTCCTTGGTACATTGGCGATTTATCCAGATTAGCCCTGATTATTGCATGTGTTTCTTCATTAGTTCTGGTAAGATAGCAAGGATACTGCTGTCTGACAGGTCTGTTTGGCTTAAAAGAATAAAAACTTAAATTTTCATCTCCGGGTTGAACTGTCATTTTTGAATAGTCAATGGTTCTTTTATCAACTCTTGCAGGAGTACCTGTTTTAAGCTTTTTTGTAATAATTCCATGTTCTCTTAATGATTGTGATAGCCCTATTGCTGCACGTTCTCCGAGCCTTCCTCCCGAATATGCCTGAAGTCCTACATACATTTTCCCTTCAAGAGATGTTCCTGTTGTTAAAATTATTGCTCTGCAAGAATATTCTATTCCATATTCATCTGCTGCACCGATAATTTCTCCGTCTTTAACTTTTATATCCGTTATACAAGTTTGTTTGACCCATATATTGTCAATATTTTCAATAATATTTCTCATATACCTTGTATATTCTTTTTTATCAGACTGAGCTCTGAGTGCTCTTACTGCAGGCCCTTTTGAAGAATTCAAGGTTTTCATCTGTATATATGTAGCATCTGCAACTTCCCCCATCACACCGCCCAGTGCATCTATTTCCCTTACAAGAGTCGATTTTGCAGGCCCGCCGATTGCAGGGTTGCAAGGCTGCAAAGCAATATTATCAACATTCAATGTACATAGCAAAACATTACAGCCTAATCTTGCAGCTGAAATTGCGGCTTCACAACCTGCGTGCCCCGCACCGACAACTATTACGTCAAATTTGTTATTCATATAATCCAGACTAGCCATAGTAGTATTATACAACGGACATATTGAATATTAACAAATATTCTTTATTATACTTATCTTCCTTGCAGAAAAATCTTTATTATTTATAATCTTGATATAATGTCAATTATCCAAAAATCACAAAAAGCACTGGAATATGATAAAATTTTAGCCGAACTCTCTAAATATGCAAAAACAGAGCAGTCTGTTCAATTATGCCTTGATTTAACACCGTTCGTCAAAGTTGAAGATATTCAGGAACAACTGACACTTACAGCCGAAGCTAAAGAGGTTTTGGATAGAGGCAGCGATATCCCGATTGAAAGAATTGAAAATTTTACAAAATTAAGAGAAAAAAGTGAATATTTTGTTGAAGAAGAACTCATTGATATTGCAAAGTCAATGCGAACATCAAGAATTGTCAGAAACTTTTTGAAAGAAAATGTTCCTTTTGATACAAAATTAAGCAAATTGGCGGAGCAATTATACACAAATAAAGAACTTGAAGATAAGATTTTTGACACCTTTGATGATAATTTAACTGTAAAACAAAATGCAAATCCTGAATTAAAAGGATTATATTCATCATTAAAAGATACGGAAATAAATCTTAAGAAAACCGTACAAGGTTTAATGAATTCACCCGAGTTTCAAAAACATCTTCAAGAAAACATATATACAATGCGTGATGACCGTATAGTATTTCAAGTAAAAGCATCTTCAAAAAGTAAAGTAGGAGGTATTGTCCATGATGTTTCCGCAACAAACAGAACTTTTTATATTGAACCTGCTTCAATAGTGCCTCTAAACAATAAAATAAGAGAACTTAAATCTAAAATTTATGCGGAAATTATAAGAATACTCACCTCATTAAGTAAAGAAGTCAGGGATGTCATAAACAACCTCGTTGATATGGAGCAAATGCTTTCCGAATTAGATTTATATTTTGCAAAAGCAAGATATGCAGTAAAAATACAAGCCGTCCAACCTGACATTTCTTTAAATAAAACTGTTAAAATTGATTTAATGCGTCATCCTCTGCTTATCGGCAGAGTTGAAAAAATTGTTGAGAATGATTTTGAGATAGGTAAAGGCTATAAGTCAATCATCATTACCGGTTCTAACACCGGCGGTAAAACTGTTACGCTAAAAACTGTCGGACTATTTATCTTAATGATGAAATCCGGAATGTTTCTTCCTTGCGCAGAAGCTCATATCTATCCGTTTGAAAAAGTTTTGGCTGACATAGGAGATGAACAAAGCATTCTGCAAAATCTGTCAACATTTTCTTCTCATATGAAAAATATTATTGAAATATTAAACATTGCCGACTCCGAATCATTTATTCTTATAGATGAACTGTGTGCAGGAACAGATCCTCAAGAAGGTGCAACTTTAGCGGAGGTAATTTTAAAAGAATTTGTTAAAAAATCTGCACAATCTGTTATTACTACACATTATGGAGAATTAAAAACATTAGAATATACCGATCCGTATTTTAAAAATGCATCAGTTGAATTTGATACAGAATCGTTATCTCCTACTTATAAACTTGTTATTGGTATCCCCGGTTTAAGTAATGCAATATCAATAGCTTCTAATCTTGGTTTGGATCAAGATTTAGTATGGAAAGCTAAAGAATTACTGATTACACAGAGAGATTCTTCAAGTGTAGTTGTTGAAAAACTTCAGGAAACTCAACAAAAATTGGATTCTAATTTAAAAGAAGCAGAAAATATAAATCAGGAAGCTTCAGAATTAAAGAAACAGTATGAAAAAGAACTAAATGAACACAAAAAAGAAAAGAAAAAATCTTTAAAAGTAATTAAAGATAAATTTGAAGGACAATTAGAGTCTGCAAAAGATACAATCAAAGAAATTTTAACGGAATTAAGACAAGAAAAATCCGAAAAAATTGCAAGGCGTTCATATGCTAGGCTCGCACAGCTTGAAAAAGGTTTTAGAGATAACATGAACTCTGTTGAAGAAAGCGACCAATATTTAGAAATAGATTGGAATACGATAAAACAACACGATAAAGTTCTTATAAAAGAGCTGAATCAACCCGTTATTGTTTTATCAAAACCTGATAAAAACGGGTTATTGTATATACAAATGGGTATGATTAAAACAAAAATCAAGCAAGAAAAATTAGCTGTTTATGACCCGCAATTAGTTAAAAAAATTAATTTGCCCCTTGGCGCAACAAAGAAAAATTCATCTTTTTCTCTAAAAAAATACGACATTTCAAACAGACTGGATTTGCGCGGTCAAAAAGTAGAAGAAGCATTAGACGAACTGGAAATATACTTGGATAAAGCCAGTTTAGCGAATCTTAGTCCCGTTTATATAATCCATGGACATGGCACAGGCGCATTAAAATCTGCTGTAAGAGAATTTATTTCAGTGTCACCATATGTAGCAAAATATAGACCGGGAGAAGACACTGAAGGCGGAGACGGAGTCAGCGTAATTGATATAAAATAACACGTGCTGTAACTTTTATTTTAAAATGACTGCTTCAACTTTTTTATGCGGTGTTATCATATGCTCCATGGAACGAAAAAGCTCGGCTTTTGTATTTGGTTCTGAAAAATATCCCCCCGTCACATCAGCCGTACATTTTAACTGTGCTAAATCATCGTCGTCATCGACATCATACGCTATAACATCGATTTTTATATCACGCCTTTTTTTAACAAGCTCAATAGCATAGTCACAAGGGCTTTCGTCACAATTTTCACCGCCGTCCGTTAATAAAATTATATGTTTTATACCTTCCAAGCCATCTAAATCCTTTTTAACTGCTTGCTTTAGAGAATATGTTATTGGTGTCATTCCCCTCGGACGCAGCTTATTTAATTCAAAAGCTATTTTATTTGAATTATTAAACCCTAAAGGAACAACTAACTCAGAACTTCTGCAAGCATTAAACGCAACAATATTGCAAGTGTGTCCGTACACTCTTAATCCAACCTTTGTATCATTTGATATCTGAGGCAAAATCCCGGACATTAACTCTTTGACTTGATTTACCTTAGTTTGATGCTCTAAGTATGCACTCATGCTATTTGAAAAATCAACTACAAAAAGTAATTTGTCACTTTCATTCTGAAATTTGTATTTATTCGGAAAATATACTTCATATGCAAGCACCGGCAAAGCTAATAATAAAATCATCAACAAAAATTTTTTCATACCTAAAACTAGCATTTAGTACCGCTTTTTGTTATCCCCGATTGTCGGATTTTTTATAATTTTCTTTACAAAACTTTACAAACAAATTAAAAAAAGGCAATTTTTTATTTTTTTATGACTTTATATATATACAAGATATCAAAAGTAATTACATAGTAAAGGAGATTTATATGGCTAGAGTTTTAATTTCAATGCCCGAAGATTTTTTAGACAGAATTGACCAAGTTGCTGAAGGTGAGAATCGTACACGTTCGGAACTTATCAGAGAAGCTTTAAGGAGCTATATGTATAAAAGCAGAGTAAAAGCTACTACTATGGCGACTAAGAATGCAGCTATCCTTGAGGCCTTGTTGGATTAGGATTAATCCTGACAAGTTCTCTTGCGGGAAGCTAGGGAAAAGAAGCGGAAGATATAAAACTTTCGCATGATGACTGAAAATGTTATCAACGGATTAAAAACAGAAATTAAATAGGGACTTTAAAAGCCGTTTCAATTGAAACGGCTTTTTTATACTTCTTCAAACGAATCTATCATTATATCTATTATTGCAGTACCGTTATAACTTATTGCTTTTTTTATTGCCGGAATCACTTCATCTTTATTTGTAACCCTTATTGCAAACAAATCATACGCTTCCGCAATTTTAACAAAATCCGGATTAGTCATTTCTACCTGATATCTGTTATTGTATAGTTTTTCCTGCATTTGTCTAACCATACCGAGATAACCATTATTCATAATAATAATTTTTACGGGAATATTGTGTTCTCTGCATGTTGCAAGTTCTTGTAAATTCATTTGAAAAGAACCATCGCCTGTAATATTAAGAATGAGATTATCAGGATTTGCAATATGAGCACCGATTGCAGCCGGAAGTCCGAACCCCATTGTGCCTAACCCTCCTGACGTGATAAACTTTCTCGGATGATTAAAATTATAAAACTGCGCAGTAAGCATTTGGTGCTGACCAACATCTGTAACAACAATCGGCTCGTACTGTCTTGTATATTCTGATAATGCAGCCAGAACATATGATGAATGAAGAGATTTTGTACTGCTATCTTTTGTAATAAACTCCTCTTTTATTGATTTTACCTGCTTTAACCATTCGCTGTGACTATCCGGTGTCATAATTTCTTCTTGTACAGAGTGTATGTATTGTTCCAAAAATTCTTTAACATCCGCTCTGATTTGAAGTTCAAAACTTTCTGAGATTGTATTTAAATTAATACTTACGATTTTAGTATTAGACCCGAAATTTGTTTTTTTACAGGTAGAACGGTCAGAGAAAGCAGTTCCGAATGCAATTAACAAATCACAGTTATTTAATACAGCATTAGCACAATGTGAACCGTTTATACCAATCATACCCATATATAAATCATTGTCTGACGGGAACACTCCAATACCCATCAATGTAGAGACTACCGGTATTTTTAAAGTTGAAACGAGTCTGCATATTTCATTTGGCGCATCTGCCGCACCGCCTCCTACAACTATAAGCGGTTTTTTGGAATTCTCAATCAAACAGTTTAATCTATCTATTGCATTTGTGTAATTTCTGGTTTTTACATCATTCTCTACAATATTCGTTTTTTTACTTACGTATGCTGCTTCAATTATATCCCTTGGAAGAGCTATTACTACCGGCCCTTTAATTCCGGTATTTGCTATGGTATATGCTTCTTTTAGGATTTGCTCTATATCATCTTTTTCTGTCAGTAAGTATACTTTTTTTGCACATGACTTTGTCATGGAAACAATATCTACTTTTTGAAACACTTTTCCTTTTTGGTTAGACGAAGGAACATCTCCCGCCAAAATTATAAGAGGAGTAGAATCAGTATAAGCATTAACAATTCCTGTTATCGTATTAGTAAATCCCGGTCCTGAAGTTACCAGAACAACTCCGACTTTTCCGCTCGTACGCGCATAGCCTTCTGCAGCATGGATTGCTGCTTGTTCATGACGAACCAAATAGTGTTTAATTTTTGTATTAAAAGATAATTCATTATAGATGCTCAAAACTGACGCTCCGGGATATCCGAAAACGCTTTCCGTACCAAGCTCTGTCAATGTGTCAACGAGCTTGGAAGCAACTGTTTTAATTTTATTTTTATTTATTAACTGAATACTCATTGCAAAGTTATTATATATCAATCAAAAATATATTTTGTCTTTTGTAACAAAATTTTATCAAAAGTATAAGTCATATTTAGTTTGTCATAAAATAGTTTTATAGAATTAGAAATAAGGTATTGTCATGATAATTAAACTAACACACGCACACATAATAGGAGCGTTTATCTCGTATTTAATCGGCGTATTTATTGTTCCGCTTGTTATAGAATTTTCTCAACGGGAAGGTCTTGTAGATTTACCTAATGAGAGAAAAATTCATAAGACACCAATATCCAGATTGGGCGGTATTGCAATTTGGTCAAGCGCAATGCTGACGTTTTTAGTCCTTGTCCTTTTAAGTTATTATCCGTATGGCAGCTTACTTTCAGGAATCTTGCTCGGTGGTTCGTTAATGTTTCTGCTGGGATTGGTTGACGATATTTATAATTTAAGCGCAAAATTCAAATTATTTATACAATTAACGGTTGCCACAATTGTATATCTGCTTGGTGTCCAAATAGATACAATATTTAATCCCTTTGGAAGCGGGGTTTTGCATTTAGGTTTATTTTCGTATCCGATTACAATTTTATGGATAGCAGGCATATCTAATGCTGTTAACTTTATTGACGGAGTAGACGGATTAGCCGGCTCGGTAATAACAGTAAGCTCAATAACTCTTGCTCTTATTGCTGCCGCAATGAGTCCTAATCCTTCTGTAACGGCGCTTATTGCATTTATACTGGCAGGCTCCATGCTTGCATTTTTAACCTACAATTTTAATCCTGCTAAAATTTTTATGGGAGATTCAGGAGCGTTATTCTCAGGCTTTTTACTGGCAACATTGTCAATTGCAGGTGTAATGAAAGGAGCTGCGCTTGCAGTACTTCTGCCATTCCTTGTTCTTGCGGTTCCGATTATTGATATAACCTTTTCAAGCATAAGAAGAATCCTAAAAGGAAAATCTCCTTTTGCAGCCGATGCGGAACACATTCATCATAAATTATTAAAAGCCGGTTTATCGCAGAAAAAAACCGTTGCTGTATTAACATTAATTGCAATATGCGGAGGTGCTCTTGCAACTTACTTTACAGGCACGTTAAAGAATTATTTTATATACATAGCGGTATTGATTTTTATTATGTTAATTCTTAGCTTTATCAGCCTGAGAACAAAGCCGCAGGCGATAGAACCGCATAATGAAGAATAACCCCTCTTGCAAAAAAATAAAACATATATTATAATGTGAATATGGGTTGTTATGCAACTCTTATTTTTGATTGAATCTCATATATTATTTTTAATTGGTAGGAATTTTTTATTAGATTTTATTAGAATGATTAGAATTATTTATGTTACTGACGTTATTGATTAAGAGGCTTTTATTATGTATGTAAACAAGTGCATTAAGTGTGGTGCTGAATTTGAAACAAAAAACCCCAAGAGAGTGATATGTCCGAATTGCTTATACGCAGAAAAGGGAACTGAAGGAAGTGAAGAAAAACATGTACAAAACTATAGTTCGTACAGTTCATATTCCGCAGAACCTCGTGAACAAAGAAATTATCAAAGACCGCAAAATGACGGCTACAGGAATAATTACAGGGACGGCGGTAATTATCAGCGACGCGAAGACGGATATCAAAGGCGTGATAACGGCGGATACAATAACGGATATAGGGACAACCGAGGCGGGTATAACAGAGATAACCGCCAAGGCGGTTATAATCGCGATAACAGACAGGGCGGGTATAATCAAAACAGACGCCCCGGCGGATTCAGGAATAATTATGCTTCAGGCGGAGGAAGACCACAGCAAAGAAGACCTCAAGCTAAAAAGCCTCATAAACAGCCAAGACCGTTATTGGTTTCCAAGGAGCAATTAGAACAAATAGAACTTCTATATAAAGCCATGCTGCCGTTACCCAATCCTGATGCACATGAAGTTATCGGGACTAAAATAGGCATTGAGCCGCAAAAAGTATTTTTTGGAATCAATTTGGTTCGTCAAAAAATGATGCTTCCGAAACTCCCATTCCCAAAACGTAAATTAGCAATCTCTCCGGATCAGATGATGGCAATAAAAGCTCTTTATGAGCCTTTACTACCGCTACCTCCAATCGGATGCCATAAAATTATTGCAGCACAACTTAAAATGGATGAATGGAGAGTCCATGTCGGTATAAAATTAATTCGTGCACAAATGGGATTAGACCGATGGAATGAAGAGAGAACAGATAAACCGGCTGACTACATGGTAGCAAAACATCCTCAGAAAGCTGAACGCAAGGCGATGGAAGAAGCTGCGAAAAACGCACAAAAAGAAACCTCTGTAGCTACTGTCGAAGAACCCGAGACAAAAACTGCTCCGGAAAAGGAAGAAGCTCCTGTTGAAGAAAAACCTAAACGAGGCAGAAAACCAAAGAAAAAAGAAGATGAAGAATAAATTTATATCGATAGGTAAAATTCTAAATTTTCATGGTGTTCAAGGGGAAGCAAAGCTTGGTTATTCTAAAAACAGAGAAGATTTTTTATCCGAGCTTAAAAAGGTGTATGTACAAATTGATAATGAGTATATACCGCTTGAAGTTATCCGTATAAGATTTACACCGAAGTGCGGTATTATTAAATTTAAGGGAATTGATTCTTTAAATGATATTTTGGCTTACAAAAATAAACTTCTTTTTGTGGAAGAATCTACAGCAAGAGAACATTTAGACAATGACGAATATCTTATTGATGAACTTGTTGGATTGGAAGTATTTGATGGAGATAAAAAAGTCGGTTCTGTTGTAGGAGTATCCAATAACGGTGCAAGTGACTTATTATCAGTAAAAACAGGCGGAGAAGAAGTTCATCTGGTTCCTTTTGTTAAAGCCATAGTTTTGTCGGTTGATATAAAAAATCGTAAAATACAAATAAATAATATTGAGGGACTGCTCTCATGAGATTTGACGTATTAACACTATTTCCTGAGTTAATTCAGTCACATATGGATTTTAGTATCATGAAACGAGCTTCTGAAGAAGGAATTATTGAAGTTGTAACTCATAATCCCAGAGATTACACTCTGGATAAACATAAAAAAGTTGACGATACACCATATGGAGGCGGTGCGGGAATGGTTCTAATGGCACAGCCATATGTAGATTGTTATGAAAGCGTAAATATTTTTGAAAACAGCATAACCCTGATGATGACTCCACAGGGAGAACCATTTACGGATAATATTGCTAATGAACTTACACAATATAATCAGATAGTCATTCTTTGCGGGCATTATGAAGGTTTTGATGAAAGAATAAGGGAAATAATAAAACCTCGGGAAATATCAATCGGTGATTTTGTACTTACCGGAGGCGAACTGCCTGCACTATGTCTTATAGACAGTGTATCCAGAAAGATTGACGGAACTTTAGGTAAAATAGAATCGGCTGAAGATGACAGCTTTTCAGACGGTTTACTTGAGTATCCTCAATACACCAAACCTCGAGAATACAGAGGCTATGAAGTCCCTGAAGTTTTGCTGAACGGAAATCATAAACTGATAAATGAGTATCGTACAGAACAAAAAATACACAGAACAAAACAAAAACGCCCTGATTTATATCAAAAATGGAAAAGTAAAAATAATTAA
>CAMORE010000026.1 GCA_946623365.1 uncultured Acinetobacter sp. | reverse complement strand
TTGTTCTACCTCAAGATTTTTGTCAACCTTATCTTTCAAAATCGATTCTACAAAAGTTTTTATAGTCATTCTTGAATTCTTACATCCTTGGCACATGCCGGTTAATTTAACTTTAACCTTGTTACCGTCAAGGTCAATAAATTCAATATCTCCTCCGTCTTTTTGAAGTTCAGGAGAAATTTGTTGTTCTATAACTTTACTTATTTTAAGTATTTTTTGTGTTGGAGTGAGCGGAGTTTCTTCCTTTTTGTTTTCAGCTTTATAGTATGTATCAATAATATCTTGAATAGTTCCTTTACATCTACCGCAAGCACCACCTGCTTTTGTATAATTTGTTACTTCTTCAACGGTCTTTAGACCATTAATTTTTATTGCTTCCCATATTTGATTTTCTGTTACGTTAAAACAGGTACAAACTATTTTGTCTGCGGTTTGAGCGGGTAAATCTTCTGCGATTTCTTCTCCGTAATACTTCTTTAAAGCATCTTCCAGAGCTTCATGACCCATAACGGAGCAGTGCATTTTTTCTTGCGGAAGTCCGCCAAGTTCTTCTGCGATATCTTTGTTTGTGATTTGTTTAGCTTCATCCAATGTTTTTCCGATAATCATCTCTGTCAGAATGCTTGAAGAAGCTACAGCAGAACCGCATCCAAAAGTTTGAAATTTAGCATCAACAATTTTATTTCCATCCAGTTTCAAATACAATTTGAGTGAATCACCGCATGCCAGAGAACCGGCTTCTCCTATTAAATCCGCATTATCTATTTTTCCGACATTTCTCGGATTTCTATAATGATCTAAAACTTTCTCTGAATAATCCCACATTTTACCACCTCTTGATTTGTGTTTTACTAAATACAATTTTATATCAAAGAAAGATTATTTTATATTGCCTTAAGTAAAAATTAATGATTTATTAATTTTTAGACAGGTAATTATGTGCGAATTACCGCAAAAAAATTTGATTTTCTTGTAATTTTTATAATCCCCAAATTCTAACAACGACTCCAAATCTGCAATCTTTGTCTTCATAGTAATTACTTAAACTTTTGTTATATGTTGAAACAAATCCTTTTACGTCAATTTCAGCATCAGATGTTCTGTGATAATATCCCAAACTTAATGCGGAATTCCCTTGATTATCGGTTGAAATTGATGTAGAAAATCCTTTACGATTGGAATATCCTATGGTTGCACCATAATTTCCGTCTTTATAATGATAAACAGATGCATATTTTGAATCGAATCTTGAATTTATAGAACCGTTAAGTTCAGATTTTCCGTTAAATAAATTGTGTTTGACTTCTGCTCTGTAGGTGTTATTTCTATATCCTAAAGAAAGTTTATCACCAGCTCCTATCAAATATTCAGATTCACCCTTTTTAAATTTGAATATACCATGCAAATCTCTGACACTAAAAGACATACTGGTCTTTTCTATAGGAGTTGTATATTCTTTTAATTTTGGCTTTGTTACTTCTTGGAGCGGAGTGTTTGAACCGAACACAGCCTCTTCTTGTATATTGTTTATCAATGGTTTTGGAGGCAAAGGTTTTTGTATGTTTTTGTCCGAAGTATTTATATCACTTTGTGTTTTATTTTTAAACGTATTTTCAAACCAGTCTTTTCCGGAATCTAAAATGTCATAGCCTAATTTTCTAAAATATGTTATAACCGAAGAACCTTCTTTGCTTTCAAAGATGGCGTCTTTTGTATCATAATAATCAAATGCGTTTCTAAAACTCTCTATAGGATCAGGCATACTACATTTCCTCGTATATATATAAAGTTTGATTGTGAGAAAAAGTTGCCTTTTTGTAACAAATATTTACATTTTATGATATAATGGATTTATGAGTATGTAAAAGGAGAAGGTCTATGTCAACATTACGTAATGAACGTGTCAGAAAAGAATTAATGCGTGATATTTCTGATATTCTGCGCAAAGAGGTTCGAGGCTTGGAAGGAGTAGTTTCTGTTGTTGATGTGGAAGTTTCACATGATAATTCATATGCGAAAGTTATATATAGTGTTTTAGGTTCTCCTGAACAAGTTGAAAAAGATAAAGAAATTATTGAAAGAAATACGGGTAAAGTTCGTTACGAAGTCGGAAAACGCATTCGCCTGCGTGTTACTCCAGAAATTAAATTTGTGTATTCAGACGGTTTAGAACAAGGTTCAAGAGTTTTAGATCTTATTGAAAAAATATCTAAAGGCGAAATCAAGTAATGTTTGGATTTTTAAATGTATATAAACCTAAAGGTATGACTTCGCATGATGTTGTATCGGTTTTGCGTCGTATCACTAAAATAAAACAAATCGGTCACACAGGAACATTAGATCCTTTTGCAGAAGGAGTTTTACCTGTTTGTATAGGAAAAGCAACGAGATTAATAGAGTATCTAAATGACGATAAGGCATATATTGGTACAGTACAATTGGGAATATCAACAACGACATATGATATAGAGGGTGAAGCTGTTAATAAATCCAATAAAAAAGTCTCACAAGATGATATAGAGGCAAGTCTAAAATATTTTATCGGAGAAATAGAACAAGTGCCGCCGATATACTCGGCAATAAAAGTTAACGGTAAAAAGCTGTATGAATATGCCAGAGCCGGAGAAAATATTGAAATAAAATCTCGCAAGGTAAATATAAGCGAGCTAAAGATTTTAAATTTTGATTATAATAAACAGCAGCTTGAATTATATATATCTTGTTCCAAAGGTACTTATATTCGTTCCGTTGCGAATGATTTAGGTGAAAAACTCGGAGTGTACGGACATTTAAACAAATTAGTCAGAGTAAAAGCAGGATATTTTAATATTGAAAACGCTGTTCAACTTGATAATTTAAACAATCTAGAAGATGTAAAAAATAATCTTTTGTCTCCTATAGAATACTTAGATTATCCGCGATATAAACTAAGTAATGAAGAATTAAAAAAAGTATCAAATGGTATGCCGTTTAGTTCAGACGCTAAATTAAATAACGGCATAATAATATTGACACAAGAAGATAATATTGCAGGAATAGGAGAGGTTAATAATAAGAAAATAAAAATACTAAAAGTATTTGTTTAAACTTTTGCGCTTAAAAATGTATGTTTACCCCTAAAAATCCAAAGTTCTTCCGCCGCGGCTTGTTGCTGCATTATCCTCATCAATGTCTTTTGAATATTTATTTAATTGAGATGTTTTTGTAGCGGAAACCGCTCTTACATTTGCCCAGGCTCTTAATGCCAAAACCTGTTCTCTTTGAGTCATAGAAAGCGGGACGGTTGTTTGAATATTTTTAACTAAATCTTCAAATTTAAGCGGTCTGTTTTCAAAAAATGCATCACAAAGAGATGATACAACAACTTGTTCAATTTCCGAACCGATAAAACCTTCACTCATTTTTGCAAGCTCACCGCATAAATTTTTCACGCTTACTATTTCGCTTGCTACTTCTTTATCTTTCAGCCTTCTTTCCAAATGAAGTTTAAATATTTCCTTTCTCTCGTCTTCTGTCGGTAAATCTACAAAGAAAATCTCGTCAAAACGTCCTTTTCTTAGTAATTCAGGAGGCAGACTGCTAATATTATTCGCTGTTGCAATAACAAATACAGGTGAATCTTTTTCTTGCATCCATGTTAAAAATTGTCCGAATATTCTTGAAGAAACACCGCTATCACCATTGGAACCGATACCGCTAAGTCCTTTTTCAATTTCATCTATCCAAAGAATTGAAGGTGCTACTGCTTCAGCAGTAGCAAGTGCTCTTCGCATATTTTCTTCCGAACTTCCTACAAGCCCTGAAAAAACTTTTCCAAAATCCAATTTCAAAAGCGGAAGTCCCCAAATAGTACTCATAGCCTTTGCTGTTAAGCTCTTTCCGCATCCGGGAACACCAGTTACCAAAACGCCTTTTGGAGCAGGTATACAATATTTTTTGGCTTTTTCCGACCAAGAATTATTTCTTTTTAAAAGCCAATTCTTCAAATTATCAAGACCGCCTATATCTTTCATAGTATAGTTTGAATGAATAAATTCTAATATACCTGTTTTCTTAATAACCTGCACTTTTTCTTCCAGTACAACCTGTAAATCTTTTATACTGATTTTTCCGTCATTTACCATTGCAAGAGCAAATGCGCTTTCAGCTTCCTGTAGTGTTAAACCGAGAGCGGCTTTACATAATTTATCTTTATCTTCTTCCGATAATTCATTTACTACTCCGGTATTTTGGTTAATCATACTTTCAAACTTTGCTTTTATTTCTTCTAAATTTGGAAGTGCAAAATCAAAGATAGTAATTTCTTTTTGAAGTGATTCAGGAATAAGAAGTTCGGTAGATATAAAGAAAATTGTTTTTCTTACCGTACCAAGTTTTAAATCAGGAACAATATCTCTGACTTTTCTGATAACATTGTAATCCGGCTGTCTGTTTTTCGGCCCGAAGTTTACATGAAAGTCATACATTATAAATACAGCATCCTTATCATATTTTCTTATGTATTCCAAAGCCTTGCAAGGACAAGCGGTATCATTTATTCCCTTTTGAGTATTATCATTAAATAGTCCGTTGGTTTGAGTCCAAGTGAAAACTTCTCTGGGGAATTTCACTTGCTTTTCATCCGTAACAACAGATTTTATATATTTTGTAACTCTATCTTCTTCAAATGTTGTTATATAAATCATTGGAAATCTTGCACGAATTAAATTTGCTAATTTATATGTAGACATAATTATTCTCCTGTTTTATACAATTTTACCATTATTTTACCCCTGCTAAATCAACCTTACGCAGTATCTCAGCAAAATTTCCCATTCCATTCATAAAAATTTGACCGTTCTTAGAAATATTTAATTCGACTTTATTTTTGTATTTTGTAAAAATATTCTCATTGTACCTGTCTGTTAAAAAATGATAACGTTGATTTGATGAACCGCACCATGGGCGGGAATAGTCAGTCAATTCTTCTATAAATTCTCCGTCTATTAATAAATCAACATTATCCAGTAGTTTTTTATTTTTAGCATCTCTTTTAAGCTCTTCTATTTTTCCGCCGGTAAAACAAACAACGCTTAATCCTTTTTTTTGAACAGCTTCAGCAATTTCCCCTAATGCTTCCGCTTGTTCAAAAGGTTCTCCGCCCAAAAATGTAACACCTTCTATTGAAGCACACCCTCCCCTTGCGGGAGGGTCAAAATCTTTGATTTTGGGGTGGGGATTACCTGCAATTATTAGAATATCTTTGATAATATCATTAACTTTAAAAATTTCTCCGCCATCATGACTCCAAGTATGAACCGCTTGACATCCTTTACAGTGTCTGGAACAACCTTGAACCCATATACAATAACGATTCCCGGGACCTTCAACTTTAGTATTTTTTATTATGTTAAAAACGTTTAATTCCACTATTTTTTAATTATACATTTTTTTTTAATGAATTCAAATTTTCAGCAATTATTTTACCTACTCATTCATTATTTACAAATCAATCGGTGATATACCTGTTTACATAATAACCTCTTTACTTTTGCCCCTGTCTGTATCATAATATTTACGAGAAATGAACTATGTTTATGCAAAAGGATATCCGGCATGCACATACAACAAATTAATACACAACCGAATTTTAATGGCAAAGTGGTCTATTATAAACCTGATAATGCGCCTATATCAAAAGTTTTAGCTCATAAGTTTAAAAAATTAGCAACACAAATAGAAAATGAACCTTTTGATATTTTTATATCCCCAAATAAAGTCAACCGTAATTTTTTTGATGTTGCAGCAAATAAGACTTTTGCAAAAGCACAAAAAGTTAAAGAGTATACCGTAAAAGTTCAATCAAATATTCTTGCAGAAACACTTATTGATGCAGCAAAAGAGGCTATAGAAATGTATAAATCGTTCATATCTAAATCTGTTTTAGACAGCAAGGGGGGCAAATGCAAACTACGCCCATAGAAAATACCGATTTTAGAGGAAAACTCTTTATAGTAAACAATTTGAGTAATAAGCCAGCAAGATATGAAAAATTACTTAACAAAATAGGAATATAAAATTATTTCAAAAAAAGAAAGGATGAGAAAATGAGCAATTTAGACAAAATCATGAAACCAAAATCAATTGCAGTTGTCGGTGCTTCTACTAAAGAACACACAATCGGCTCTGACATCATGAAAAGATTACAAGAATACAAATTCAAAGGTAATATTTACCCGATTAACCCAAAAGGCGGAATTATAGAAGGACTTCAAGCATATACTTCTGTTCTTGAAGTTCCTGATGAAATCGATTTAGCTATTATTGTTGTTAATGCTAAATTCGTACTTTCAACTATTGATCAATGCCACGAAAAAGGTATTAAAGGTCTTTGCGTTATTACAGCAGGTTTTAAAGAAACAGGTAAAGAAGGTGCTGAACTTGAAAAACAATTATTGGAAAAAGTTCAATCATACGGTATGAGATGTGTTGGACCTAACTGTTTAGGCGTTGTTAACACTCTTCCTGAAATTTCTATGGACGGATGTTTTGCAGAATCTCTTCCTGAAAGAGGACATATCGGTTTTGTTTCTCAATCAGGTGCTTTAGGCGGCGGTATCCTTAACATATTAAAAGACCTTAACTTAGGTTTTGCTCAATTTATTTCTATCGGTAACCAAGCTGATGTTAACGCTGAAACAGCTATGGAATACTGGGAAAATGAAGATGACGTTCAACAGATTCTTCTTTACATGGAATCAATCCAAAACCCTGCTAACTTCCGTAAATTAGCTTCAAGAATTTCTAAGAAAAAACCAATCTTAGCTCTTAAGGCAGGCAGAAGTGCTGCAGGTGCAAGCGCTGCTTCTTCTCACACAGGTTCTTTAGCCGGTGCTGATAAAGCTGCTAACGCTCTTTTAAGTCAATCAGGTGTAATCAGAGAATACTCTTTGAAAAACCTGTTTGCTACAGCTAAAGTTTTTGCTAACTGCCCTATTCCAAAGGGTGACAGAGTAGCAATCATTACTAACTCAGGCGGCCCCGGCATCATGGCAACTGACGCAGTTTGCGAATACGGTATGCAAATGGCTAAGATTTCAGACGAAACTAAAGAAAAATTGAGAAGCTTCTTACCTTCAGCTGCATCTGTTAAAAACCCGATTGATATGATTGCTTCTGCTCCGATTGAGCACTACAAGCAAACTCTTGAAACAGTTATTGCTGATGAAAATGTTGATATGATTATGGTTATATACTTGCCGTTCTTAGGTTTGAAAGATATTGATGTTGCTAAAGCCGTTATGGAAATTAAAGCTCAATATCCGCACAAACCTGTTATCGGTGTATTTATGACTAAGTCTGAATTCTTCACAGCATTATCTGATATGAAGGTTAACATGCCGTTCTTTATGTACGCAGAAGAAGCTGCTGACGGATTTAACAGATTGAATCAACAAAGATTATGGATTGAAAGACCTGAAGGAACTATCATGAAATACGATGTTGATTACGATAAAGCTAAATCTATCATCGCTAAATCAATTAATGAAGGTCGTGATCAATTAACTACTCGTGAATCAATTGATGTATTAGATGCATACGGAATCAGAGTTTGTAAATCAGGTTTTGCAACAACAGAAGATCAAGCAGTTTCAATTGCTGATTCTATAGGATATCCGGTTGTTATGAAAATGACTTCTAAAACAACATCTCACAAAACTGATGTTGGCGGTGTTAGAGTAAATATTCAATCAGCTGAACAACTTAGAGCAGAATATCAAGACTTAATCTCTAAACTTGAAGCTAAAGGACTTTTAGAAGGTCTTGAAGGTGTTATCATCCAAGAAATGGTAAAAGGTTCAAGAGAAATGGTTTGCGGTATTGCAACTGACCCGCAATACGGTCCGATGATGATGTTCGGTTTGGGCGGCGTATTTATCGAAGTTATGAAAGACGTAACATTCAGAATTGCACCTCTTACTGATATGGATGCAAAAGACATGATTAAGTCTGTAAAAGCATACAAACTTCTTCAAGGTGCAAGAGGCACAACACCTGCTCAAATGGATCAAATTGAAGAAACACTGTTGAGATTATCTCAATTGGTATCTGACTTTAAATTCATTGATGAGTTGGATATTAACCCGTTACTTATCTCTGAAAAGACAGGTGAAGGCATTGCTGTAGACGGTCGTATCAAAGTTCGTATGTCTGAATCGCAAGAAGCTTTAGGCTACCACTGCGAAAACGGCGTTTGCGCTTGCTCTTACTAATGGTAAACAAAACTTCATCCTTCCCTTGTGAGAAAGGGTCAGGGTGAGAGGTAAACGAAAAGGATATTCTTTTCTGAAGAAAAGAACCAAAAGACTTTTCATTTTGGGTCGGTCGGCATTGAAGGACTCGTTCAAATGTATAAAAATTTGAAGCCTCCCTCAAGGAGATATTTCAAGAAGATTGACTCAGTATAAAATAAAAAAGTAAAAAAGGCGGTTTGAGAATTTTCTCAAACCGCCTCTTAATGTTTGCTTATAAAATATATCTGTATTCGTTTTTGAACTCTTGTTATTTTTCAGTGTAGGTTGGGTGAAACCCAACAATAACCTAAATAAACACAGTTAATAATTAGCAGGATTTTTCTAGCTATCGCCTTCAAAATAACAGCACGCTTAATAATTAGTAATATTCTTAAGAATTTTCTGCTAATTTTTCTCTGACAAGTTTTTCGACTGTATCAAGTATATCAGGATTAGCTGCTAAAAATTCTTTTGCCTTATCTCTGCCTTGACCCAATTTTTCATCATTAAAACTAAACCAAGAGCCTGCTTTTTTAACAATATCCAAATCAACAGCCACATCTAAGATATTACCGATTTTACAAATTCCTTTACCAAAGATAATATCAAATTCTGCCGTTCTGAACGGAGGAGCAACTTTGTTCTTTAAAACTCTTACTCTTACGTGGTTTCCGACATCTTCTCCGTCGCCTTTTAAGCCTTCAACTCTCTTTATTTCCATACGAACAGACGCATAGTATTTTAATGCATTACCGCCGGTTGTTGTTTCAGGATTCCCATACATAACACCGATTTTTTGTCTTAATTGGTTAATAAATATAACCGTTGTATTTGTTTTTCCGATTATACCTGTCAATTTTCTTAAAGCTTTTGACATCAAACGAGCTTGAAGCCCCATCTGCTGATCTTCCATAGAACCTTCTATTTCAGCTTTCGGAACAAGAGCCGCAACAGAGTCAACAACAATAATATCAACAGCTCCGGAACGTACCAGTTCTTCTGTAATATCCAACGCTTGTTCACCGGTATCAGGTTGAGATATTAATAATTCATCAATATTAACACCTAAATTTCTTGCATATTCAGGGTCAAGTGCATGTTCTGCATCAACAAATGCTGCTATACCGCCTTTTTTCTGGCATTCAGCTACAATATGTTGAGCAAGCGTTGTCTTACCTGATGATTCAGGGCCGTAAACTTCAATAATACGACCTCTTGGAATACCTCCTACTCCCAATGCTACATCCAGAGCTAACGCACCTGTTGGTATCGTTTCTACGCTAACTGAAGGCTTGTCACCAAGCTTCATTATAGCGCCTTTACCAAAATCTTTTTCTATTTTATCTATAGCTAACTTTAATGCTTTTTGCCTTTCATCAGATACAGCAACTTTTTCTTCTTCTTTTACAGCCATGTTAAACTCCTTTTATAGTGATTAAGTGAGCAGGTGACTGAGTGATTGAGTGAATTTTAAAATCTTTTTGGATACTACACAAGTCTTAAGTAATTTCTTATTTTCACCTAATTAATCAGTGAATATATCAAACAAAATCACTTAATCACTTGTTCACTTATAGTAAAATATTATTTTCTTCTTCTTTTTTAATATAAAATCCGGCAAATAAAGGTTTGAAACTATTCAAGATATTTTTTAACTTAAAGTTTTCTTTATTTAGTTCATTAACTTTATTTTTAAGATTTTCGTTTTCTGTTTTACAACGAACAAGCTCCAATACTACATCATCCATGCCTTCAAGTTTTTCATCAATAAGCTTTGTCATGGAAGTTGTAATATTATTTTCCATTTTGTTTAGTGTGTCTAATAAGCCATTTACAACAGCTTGTGAATTCGGTTTTGTCATAACGGGTAAAGTTTCATTCTTATTCATTTTCTTAATTCCATTTCCTGCTAACAATGAGGATTTTGCACTTCTTAATTTCTTTACTTCATCTATAGAAAAATAAACTTGACCCAGCTTATTTTTCTTTGGAGTAACTGAAGTCCTTTTGCATAATTCAACTATCTCTTTATTATCAGCGTTTAATAATTTTCTTACATCATTTGGTAACAGTACCTTGTCTGAAGTAGTATTCATTCCCAAAATCCCCTCTATCTTTTCTTATTTAACATTTTATTAAATAAAAGTTTTAATTTCCACTATTTGTAACAAATGTTTAACAAAATTTTATGATGGTATTACATAAGTAACAATGGGGTATTTTAACTATATTTTTCTTCTATGGTAAAATTATTTTATGAAAAATATTAGAATAAAATGTCCTGCAAAAATTAATCTTACTTTAGAGATAGTTAATAAAAGAGAGGACGGATTTCATAACATAAAAAGTGTTATGCAGTTAATCAGTCTTTATGATTATTTGAATATTTCCGCTGAAGAAGCAGCAAATAGTCAAATTATTTTATCAGGGGACAGTTCGGAAATTCCTTATAATGAAAAAAATCTTGTGTACAAAGCTGCTGATTTATTTTTGAAAAAAACCGGCATAAAAAATAAGTTAATCAAAATAAATATAGAAAAAAATATTCCCATATCAGCAGGACTAGCAGGCGGCAGTACCGATGGAGCAGGAGCGCTGTTAGGATTAAACGAAATTTTTGACAAACCGTTAAATAATAATGATTTGAACGATTTATGTGCTTCTTTAGGTTCTGATTTAAATGTATGCCTAGAAGGCGGGTGCCTTCTTGCAACACAGCGCGGAGAAAAAGTACAAAAGCTACCGACAATATCTATGCCTGTTACACTAATTAAACCTAAAAATCTTGCAATTTCCGCAAAAGAAGCTTACACAAAATACTCATTAAAAAAATTTAAGCCTGCTCATAACATGACCGAAAAATTAATTGAATTACTCAATAACAAGCAGGATATTAAAGAAGCACTGTATAACGATTTAGAATATGCCATTTTTGATGATTATAAAGAGCTGCAATTTATAAAATCAAAACTTCCAAATTCAATAATGTCAGGTTCAGGTTCTACATACTTTCTTCTTGAAAACCTTGCAAATTTAAATTTAGGACAAGATTATCAAGTTATAAACAATCTTAACTTTATCCCTGACGGATGTTCCATAGATAGATAAAGAATCATATATTCTACAAAAGCATTTAGATACTGCCGAATTTAACAAGATTTTGTTTTCTCATTCTGATATTTTCGGGTGTAACTTCTACCAACTCGTCATCACCGATGTATTCTAAACATTCTTCGAGAGTTAATTCTTTATGTCCTTGAAGCGTTACCATAACATCAGCAGTAGCACTTCTCATGTTAGTAAGTTTTTTTGTCTTACATATATTTACAACGATATCTTGGGGTCTGTTTCCTTCGCCAATTATCATTCCCCTATATACTTTTGTATGAGGGGTAACAAAGAATACTCCCCTATCTTCAAATTGTGCTAATGCATAAGGAATTGCTTCGCCTTGCTCGTGAGCTAAAATAGATCCGCTTCTTTGTTTAGGAATATCACCTGCATATGGTTTATATTCGTCAAATGTATGATACATAATGCCTTCACCGCGGGTCATACGTATAAATTCAGAACGAAAACCTATTAAACCTCTTGCAGGAATAGAGAATTTAAGAACAGTTCTTCCGTTTGCATTATTCATTTCTTTCATGACAGCTTTTCTGCCTGAAAGTCTATCAATAGCACCGCCTGCATATTCTTCCGGAACATCAATGAGCAAATCTTCAAACGGTTCATATTGTTCTCCGTTTACGGTTTTATAAATAACTTCCGGTTTTGAAACCTGAAATTCAAAACCTTCTCTGCGCATTGTTTCGATAAGAATTCCCAAATGCAATTCTCCACGTCCTGAAACCTTAAAACAGTCAGTTGAATCAGTGTCTTCTACTCTTAAACTTACATTTTTTTCCAGTTCATCATAAAGTCTTTTTCTTAATTGGCGTGAGGTTACAAATTTACCTTCCTGACCTGCAAAAGGACTGTCATTTACTGAAAAATTCATTTGCAAAGTCGGTTCATCAACTTTTATAAGTGGAAGAGGATTTATGTTGTTTGTATCACAAAGCGTTTCTCCGATTTGAATATCCGAAAAACCAGCAATTCCTACAATGTCTCCTGCTTCTGCCGAATCTATTTCCACTCTTCCTAAATCTTTAAACCCGAATAATTTAGATATCTTTCCTTTGTTAACTTCTCCCTGTGCATTAACCCATGCAACCTGATCTTGAGAATGCACAACGCCGTTTACAATTCTTCCTATAACAATCCTTCCTACATATTCATTGTAATCAAGAGTCGTTGCTCTGAATTGAAATGGTTTGGATGCATCTCCTGCCGGTTCTTGAATATTTGCAAGAATACAATCCAACAAAGGAACCATGTCTTTCTTTTCATCATCAAGATTTTTAATCGCAAAACCGTTTAAACTGCTTGCATATATGTAAGGAAAATCTATTAAATCTTCTCTGTCAGTTAATTCCGTAAATAAGTCAAATACTTTATCCAGAGTTCCGTCAGGATCGGCAGCAGGTTTATCAATTTTATTAATAACTACAATTATTTTAATACCAAGCTCTAAAGCCTTTGATAAAACAAATCTTGTTTGAGGCATAGGACCTTCGGCAGCATCTACAATCAATAGAGCACCATCAACCATTCCTAAAACACGTTCTACCTCTCCGCCAAAATCTGCGTGCCCCGGAGTATCTACAACATTGATTTTTACTCCTTTGTAATTTATTGAGATATTCTTAGAAAGAATAGTAATTCCTCTTTCTCTTTCTAAATCATTACTGTCCAAGACACGTTCCTGAACTTGTTGACCTTCTCTAAAAACTCCGCTCTGTTTAAGCATACAATCAACGAGTGTTGTTTTACCATGGTCAACGTGCGCAATTATTGCAATATTTCTGATATTTTTAGCCATTTTATTTTCCAATCTAGTGTTATTTATACACTTATATTGTATTTGCTAAACTTTTATTTTCAACATTTGATAGTTTTTGTAGGTTTTTATATCCCTATCCTTCTTGCTGATATGCCCACGCTGAGTGGTTATGAATGCTCTCTAATGACTCGCATTCAACTTCAAATGAATCAATAACATCATTTTGTCTTAATAATATAACTACATCCCTTAAAACATCTTCTACAAATTTTGGATTTTCATATGCATGTTCTGTTACATATTTTTCGTCTTCTCTTTTTAACAGCGGATATAATTCCGAAGATGCACATTTTTCGATATCATCAATTAAATCTTCCAACCAAATGTGCTCATATTCCGGATATGTAATTTTGACAGACACAATAGCTCTTTGATTATGTGCACCGTAATCGGAAATTTCCTTAGAGCATGGACAAAGCGTTGTAACCGGTACTTTTACTCCAAGATAAAATCTGTATTCTTCATCCTCTTCATTATAATTATCCAATAATCCTTCAAAAAAACAATCATAACACATTGGAGCTGATACTTTTGTAATTGGAGATTGCTTGTCTATAAAATATTTAAAATCGAATTTCAAATATCCGCTTTTTGCTCTAAGTTTTTGAACAACAGCTTCCAAACATCCTTTAACATCAATTCCCAAGAGATGTTTTTGGCTCCATTCGTTTAAGACCTCAACAAATCGTGACATATGAGTTCCTTTGTATTCGGCAGGCAAAGAAACGCCAACCGTTGCAACAGAATATATTGTAATATCTTCTGCGTCTTTTCGCTGAACAGTTATAGGCAGTTCTAATCCTTTTATACCTACTTTTTGAATTTCTACGCCGCGAGTATCGTGTTGATTTTGAACATCTTTCATTAAGTGAGTTCAACTCCTTCAAAAGATTTTTGTTCTAAAGCAAGAAGAAGTTTCAATGCAGCAACTCTTTGAATGCCGGCAGGAGCATTGCGTAGAAGTTCGACACCCTTTAACATCATCGGGTCGTTATCATACCAACGATTACCTTTTCCTTGATATGTATTTATAATGTCATATACGTGTTCTATAACTTCTCCGGCAACTTGCTCTTGCAGTTTTAACATAAATTCTGCGGCTTCATTTTGAGTATTTTCCGGAGAAAGTCTTAGTAATTCTAATGCTTCTTTTAAAATAGGATCTGAATCATACCAGCGTTTGTTAATCATAATATCTTCCTCTCATTCTTTTTCTATTGTATAATAAACCGTAACGACGGTAAAGGGGGTTATAGTAAAGGGGCAAAAGTAATAAATGTTGTAGTTAGGGTTAACCTCAAAATATTATTATAAAAGCTTCTTTTCATAATTTTATGTATGTGATTTACTTAATAATTTTGAATTAATATTTTTAGGAGATTAAATATGAAAATTTTATTAATAAATGGTGCAAACCTTAATATGTTGGGAACAAGAGAACCTGAAAAATACGGACAGACTTCTTTATCAGACATAGAAGATGCAGTTATTTCCAAAGGTTGTGAGCTTGGTGTGGAAGTTGACGTATGGCAATCAAATCATGAAGGAGAGATTGTTGACAAAATACAATCGGCAAAAGGAATATACGACGGTATTCTTATTAATGCAGGAGGATATACTCATACAAGTGTCGTTATTCGTGATGCGATTGCAGCTGTTCAAATTCCTACAGTAGAAATTCATATGACAAACATCCATGCAAGAGAAGAGTTTCGTCATACATCACTTATTTCAGGTGTTTGTATAGCTCAGGTTGTGGGTTTCAAAGAACAAAGTTATTTACTTGCTTTAGAGGGTATTGTCAGACTTTTAAAATAAATTTTGTTTCTTAAAAAGACTTCCCCTTTTGGGGGAAGTTTTTTCTTTAATTCTCTTCTTTCTCTAACTTTAGTTAATGTCTTGATTGCTCTCTTATATATTAATAAAGTATTTTTTTAAAAGTAAATTTCAAACAACATTATTTTTGTTACAAAACTTAATCTTTTAAGTAATTTAGAGTTTGTTTTCTAAAAATAAGCAGTAACGCGATAGCTAAGTAAGAGAGGAAATCAATACAAAAAAATTAATTGTTGCAAAGAGAGGAAAAGATGTACATAAGTTATGTAGCAGAATATGTTATTTGTTGCATTTATGTAACTTATTGTTTGACATGTACAATTGCGAGCAAATCATTAATTTGTTTGATAATACAGAAATATATAAATTTTTACACATAATCAATTTTGTTGAGTGGTTACTATAGACTCAAATCTTAAAATATTGTAGAATAAACCTATAAACACTCTATTTAAAATTTAAGGAGAGAATTAGATGTCTTGTACGGTTATAGCTGTTCCGTATGCACTAATGTGGGTAGTAGGCTCGATAGCAAGTGCTGCTGCAGCATCAGCGGCAACGAATTCATCAAGGGTAGTTGATAATTATAATAATGATTTAAATACCCTTGAAATTTTTAATGAATCCGAAAAATGTTCGGAAGATCATGTAATAACAGAAAAACATTTTATAGAAAAAACTTTTGAAACACCATTTATGGATAGAGATATCTTGATGAAAACACTGGAAGAGCATGGAATAAAAAATATTATAGAATGGGAAAACGGAATTTCAGGAGAGGTTGATAATTATAAATTGATATTTGAAAAACCTGCAGCAGAAAAGCCGTATAATGTAAAAATTACTTGCTTAGAAAATGATAGTGTTGAAGAAAAAGTTGGAGATTTGAATCAAGAATACGCAATGAACGTTCAAGAAGATGCGTATTTGCATATTATAGAAAAACTTAAAGAGAACAATATGCAAATAGAAGATGAAGAAGTTCAGGACGATAATACTATTGTGTTAACCGTAAATATTGATTAGAGGAGAACTAATGTCAGATAAAAAATTAAAAATAAAGTTATTGCCAAACGGTGAGATTCAAATGGAAACCCATGGTATTAAAGGAAAAAAATGTCTTGATTATATAGAAGTATTAAAGAAATTGGCAGATGTAAAAATTACGGATACACAATTATCACAAGAGTATTACGAAACTGAAACGGAAATTAGCAATAGTGAACAAAACGAACTAAGGCTGGATTAAATTTTATCAGATATTGTAAGCGATGAATTTACACAATTCAATTAATACTTCAGGATAAATTCCTATTATTATTGTTATTACAGTAGATACAACAAGTACAAATTTTTGTGAGAATTTGGGTGTAAGGTTCTGTATTTCTGTATTTTTGTCGCATATTTCAAATAACGGTAAAATAATTTTAAGGTAATAGTATAGCGCAACTACCATAAGTAATAATAATCCGAGTAAAAACGGAACAAAAATAAGTCCGGAATTTGCTATTGCGGTAAACAAATATATTTTTGCGATAAAACCTGATGTTATCGGAATTCCGGCAAGTCCAATAATCAGAAGAACATACGCTCCTGTAAGTCCATGATTTTTGTGGTAAAAACCTTTAAAAGCATTTATGTCAAAAGAATTTTTATCTCCATACATATTTAAATATGCGAAGACACCAATATTCATTATAACGTAGCAGATTAAGTAAAAAATAACGGTTGATAAATTATATACAGAAACAAGACTTGCTGTTAATAAAGCATATGAAGCGTTAGACGATGACGAGCACGCTAAAATAACTTTTACGTTGTTTTCTCTTATTGCGTATGTATTCGCCCATAGGGCTGTAATTAAAGATACAATCGCAATTACAAATGTTAATTCAAAACTGCTGCTTAGAGGAAATACCATTAACCTGCAAATTATGCCGAATAGTGCTAATTTTGGAATTGTAGACAAGAATGCTAAAACGGAAGTTTCACAACCTTTATATACATCTATTATCCAATTTGCAAAAGGGAATATCGCAAGTTTGGATATTAAGCCAAGCAAAATCATTATTGCAGATATAGTGTATATTAAAGAAGTGTCATTTTCCGCTATATATTCATAAATTGCAGAAAAATTTAAGCTTCCTGTTATTCCGTATAAATATGAAACTCCAAATAAAAATACTCCGCTTGAGATGGCAGAAGTTATCAAATATTTAAAAGAAGCTTCCTTTGAATTATATCCGCGAGCTGAAGCAATGAGAAAATATGTACTGAATCCTAAAAGCTCTAAAGAAATAAATAATGTCAAAAAATCATTTGCAGATACTACATTTAATGCACCTAAAATTGCCGTCAAAAGAATAGCATGGAATGTATATGCATGTCTTTTTATTGTTTTAATAAGATTTTTTGATAGCAATGCCGTTAAGAATCCGCAGACAAGAATTATAAAATGGAATAATAAAGTATAACTATCAGACATTATAGAATGTCTAAACCCAAAGTATTGCGGCTCAGCTTGGACCGTAGATAATAAAATTATTGCAGCCGAGATTCCGACAATAGATACAAATCTTGAGAATTTATATAATCTTGGTGAGAATACCATTCCCAAAATTAAAAGAATTATGATAAATCCTCCCAGTATAACTTGAGGTAATAATATATTAAAAATATCATTAATCATTTATCTAACCTCCAATAAAACCAAGCAATGTATCAGGGAAAATTCCAAAAATAATTAATCCGCCAAGAATTGATGCCAATACAATAAATTCATGGACAGAAATATCATTAACTTTTAAATATTCTTCCTTAATCTCGCCATAAAAGCCTTTGTGCAAAAACTTTAGCATATAACAAGAACTCAAAATCAGAAGCGGTAAAGAGAGCAATGCTGAAATTCTTATAAACACAGATATGTCAGAGTTCATTGCTCCAATAATTGTTAAAATTTCACTGACAAAAGGTGCAAACAGCGGAACTCCTATCGAGGCTAAAACAATCAATACAGAAAAACCGAATAATCTCGGCATTACAGAAGCGATTCCCTGCAGAGTATTAATATTTCTGTCTTTGAAGCGTAAATATACAATTCCCGTTATCATAAATAATCCGCAAGTAACAAGACCATGTGAAACCATATGAAAAACAGAAGCTGAAAGCCCTATTTTATTTGTTGCACATAATCCTAAAAGAACCAAACCCATATTTGATATACTTGAATATGCAACAATACGTTTGATATCAGTCTGTGCATATGTTACAAATGCTGTATAAATTATATTTATCAAAGCTAATACTGCCAAAAAAGGCGCAATAATTTTAAACGAAGCTGCAAGTGTTTCATAATTAAACCTATATATACCGTATCCTCCTGTTTTTAACAAAATGCCTGCAAGAATCATACTAACCGGAGTCGGAGCATTGGTATGTGCATCCGGAAGCCATGTATGCAGCGGGATAATAGGAAGTTTAACACCAAAACCTATTAATAAGCACAATGCAATAAATAATTGGATTCCCATCGGAATCGTAGAATCTGTTATATCAGCAAAACAAGCCGATAAAACACCGTTAGACAAATAGTTATAATAGTGTAAAAGCAAAATGGCTAAAAGTATAAACATACTGCCAAAAAACGTAAACAAAATGAATTTTATTGCTGAATTTTTTGCTTCAACTTCATTATCTGAAAGTCCCCACTTTCCCCCGATTAAAAAGTATGCAGGAACCATTTCAAGCTCCCAGAAGAGGAAAAATAAAAACATGTCGTTTGATGTAAAAATACCTAAAATTGAACATTCAAGCAATAAAAGCATTGAATAGTAAAATTTATGATTTTTTCTTATGTTAAATTTGCTTGATACAGATGCAATCAGGAATATAAAAGAGGTTAATGAAGATAATATTATTGATATTGTATCCAATTTCAAAGAAAACTTTATTCCGAGTGACTGAATCCAATCTAAGCCAAAAAGAGATATATTTGCAGTATAAGGATTTGTCGGATTAAATAAAGCCAGTAATATCAAAGTATATATAAAATGAATTCCAAAGACTCCTTTTGCAAAACGTCTTACTATTACTTCATTTGAAGTAAATAACGGTGACATCAAAAGAATTGATATAACTAACGGCATAAAAACTAAAAACGGTATTGATATTATATTCATTTATTTTTCCTCTTTTCTTATTGCCAAAATATAGCAGTATAAACAATAACTGTAAAAACAGTAATTATTGTAATTATTATTAATGCATATGCATTATACGTCTGAACATTTCCGCTTTGCAAAACCATATCTTTTTGTGAGAGTTTTTTTGCTGACTCACTAACAAAGCTTACAGATTTATTCATTATGTTTTGTTCTATCCAATTTGTAATTTTAACAGGAGCTTTTGATATTAATAATAAAAGTTTATAGTTTGTAAAAATATTTTTTTCTATAAAATTACATAAATCGGATATTTTTGTATAAACAAATGAAATAAAATTATTATAGAACTTTTCTAATATTTTTGGGGTAGTATTCAATTTTTCTAAAGCATTATGGTTATTTAATAAAAGTGCGAGACATAAACCTCCTACGGAAATAACAGCAGGTTCAGCTATATGAGTGTGATTTTTTATGATTAAATAAATGCAGATATT
>CAMORE010000025.1 GCA_946623365.1 uncultured Acinetobacter sp. | reverse complement strand
ACATTTTTAAGATTATGTTCTCTTGCTCCCTTTATTGTAATCTTTTCTGTCATAACAGAATTATATTACAAATGAATCAGAAAAGAAAATTAAGCAAAAATACTGAACTTTTTGGCATCTTCTTTTTGCTGTTTTTTAAGCTGCTCAAGCATTGCCTTTGCCATTTTATATTGAAGAGAACTTGTCAGCGCTTGCAATTCCAACTGTGTATCAAGTTCAGCAAGACTTTCAAGAGAATATGACGACGGATTATTACTGATTGAAGATATCATACTCATTCTTGCGTTATTCGCACTCATCCATGAATATGCAGCATTATTTGCAATAGTTGTATATTGACTAATTCCCATAGCTTGAATTAATGACATATTTTCTCCTAACCTACTCTTTTATTTTAGCATTATATTCAATATTTGTCTATCCTATCTTGCCTTAAACATTTATTAATATTGATTTTTACTCCTTTTTATTTTATAAAGATTTTGAGGTAAAGATAATGACAAATATTTCTTTAGGGAAAAACGGCGAAGAACTTGCAAGAAATTTTCTTCAAAAACAGGGATATAAAATTATAGAAACTAATAAACGTTTTTCTAATCTTTGTGAAATTGATATTATTGCGCAGGAAAAAGAAACTTTAGTTTTTGTAGAAGTAAAAACAAGAAAAACCGATATTTGCGGTCATCCTTTTGAAGCTATTACAAAAACAAAATATAACCATATCAAACAAGGACTATTTTTATATTTACAGCAGAACCCTCAATATAAGAAATATCGCATAGATGCAATATCGGTTCTTATTAAACCTGAAATAAAAATAGAACATTTAAAAAATATTTGATGAGATTTTTTATTTAATTTTGCTTTATGATAAAATAGTTCTGTACTATCATATTTTTTTTAAAAGGAATTAGTATTATGAAAATGTCAAAAATGTTTGTTCAGACTTTGAGAGAGTTTCCGTCTGATGCTGAAGTTATATCACATAAACTGCTTGTTAGAGCAGGTTACATAAGAAAACTTACAATGGGAGTATATAACTACTTACCACTTATGTGGAGAGTTATTAGAAAAGTAGAAAACATTATACGGGAAGAAATGGATAAAGCAGGTGCCCAAGAGCTTTTAATGCCTTTTGTTCAGCCGAAAGAGCTTTGGGAAGAATCCGGAAGATGGGGAGCATACGGCGGAGAGCTTATGAGATTAAAGGACAGACATGGCAGAGAAATGTGTCTCGGACCGACTCACGAAGAAATTATTACAGCAATTGCACGTGACGGACTCAAATCATACAAACAGCTTCCTGTAAATTTATATCAAATTCAATCGAAATTTCGTGATGAAAGAAGACCTCGTTTCGGACTTTTAAGAGGCAGAGAATTTATCATGAAAGATGCATACAGCTTTGACATTAATCAAGAAGGTTTGGAAAAAGAATATAAAAATATGTGGGAAACATATACAAGAATTTTCAAAAGATGCGGACTTGAAACAAAAGCCGTTCAATCAGATTCAGGCGCAATCGGCGGAAGTGTAAGTCATGAATTTATGGTAATTACAGATCAAGATTCAGGGGAAAATGACGTATTCTATTGTGATTGCGATTATGCAGCAAATTCTAATCATGCCGTTTCAAAACTTCCGGAAACAAAGATTGTAGGAGATTGGAAGGAAGCAAAAATTGTAGATACTCCTAATACTCACTCAATTGAAGAATTATGCAGTTTCTTAAACATTCCTGCAACCGTTATTGTAAAAACTCTTGTTTATATCGTTGATAAAGCACCGGTTTTGGCTTTAATAAGAGCCGATAGAACGGTTGAAGAAACTAAACTTATGAATGCTGTCGGAGGTACAGATATCAGAATTGCAACAGCAGGTGAGATTGAAGAGATGATGTCATTAAACGGCTTTGATGCAGAAAAAGGCTTTATCGGGCCTAAAGGGTTAAAAGAATACAATGGCTTCAAAATCAAGGTTGTTGCCGATGATACAGTGAGAGATATGAAAAACTTTGTAATCGGAACGAATAAAAAAGACGTGCACCTTGTTGGCGCGAATTGGGGAGTCGATGTTGAGTTACCTGAATCAGTTACAGATATTCGTCTTGCAGAAGCAGGAGATTTATGTCCGATTTGCGGAAAACCGCTAAAAGTAACAAGAGGAATAGAAGTCGGTAATATTTTCCAACTTGGAACTAAATATTCTAAGCCAATGAATGCTGTATTTTTAGACCAAAACGGCAAAACTCAACCATACATTATGGGCTGTTATGGAATTGGTGTAACAAGAACCGCTGCAGCAGCAGTAGAAGCACACCACGATGACCATGGCATAATTTGGCCGCTTTCAATTGCTCCTTATCATGCAGTAGTAATCCCTGTCAGCACAAAAGATGAACTGCAAATGAAGGTTGCTAATGACATCTATCAAACACTTAATAAGCATGGTGTAGAGGTTGTTCTTGATGACAGAGATGAAAGAGCCGGCGTTAAATTCAAAGATGCTGATCTCATTGGATTTCCGTATAGAATTACTGTCGGTAAAACAATATCAGACGGTCTTGTAGAATTTAAAGCTAGAAACTCTGAAGAATTATTAAATATAAAACCTGAAAAAGCTGCAGAGATTGTAGTAAGTGCAGTACATGAATTAAAATAGCTTTTTCTTAATATATTTAAACAATTAGGAAAAGCAACGAATATTTATGTTAACATATAAACAATAATAATTTATAGGAGAATAGCGGATGCCGTTTGAATTCCAACCACAAAAAATAGAGGATGTTATTCTTGTCGTCCCAAAAGTATTCGGTGATAACAGAGGATTTTTCTTAGAAAGTTACAAGAAATCTGATTTTTATGCAAACGGAATTAATGTTGAATTTAATCAGGATAACCATTCTAAATCAACTGCACACGTATTAAGAGGGCTGCATTATCAAGCAAAACCCTATGGACAAGCTAAAATAGTCAGATGTTCAAAGGGAAGAATATATGATGTTGCAGTTGATATCAGACCGGAATCAAAAACATACGGACAATATGTAAAAGTTGAACTGTCAGAAGAAAACAAGCACATGCTATACATTCCTGAAGGTTTTGCTCATGGTTTTGTTGTTTTGTCTAATGAAGCTGAATTGCTGTATAAAGCTTCAGGAGAATATGCACCGCAAGCAGACAGAGGAATTTTGTGGTCTGATAAAGATATAAATATTGATTGGGAAATCGATTTTGAACCTATTTTAAGTGAAAAAGACAAAGTTCAGCCAAAATTTAGTGAAATAAACAAAGAGGAGTTAATTTAATGACAACATTATTAGTAACCGGCGGCGCGGGATTTATTGGAAGTTGTTTTGTAAGACATGAACTAAAAAAACATCCAGAATACAAAATTATAAATTTAGACGCACTTACTTATTGCGGAAATATCGAAAACCTTAAAGATGTTGAAAACAATCCAAACTACAGATTTGTTCATGGAAATATTTGTGACAGAGATTTGGTAAGAGAACTAATAAGAGAATCTGACTGCGTAGTTAATTTTGCAGCAGAATCTCACGTTGATAATTCAATTAAGCATCCTGAAATTTTTATTGAAACAAATGTTCAGGGTACATTAAATCTTTTACAAGCATCTAAGGAGATTGGTGTTGAAAGATACTTGCAAGTCTCAACAGACGAAGTATACGGAACTCTAGGTAAAACCGGATACTTTTATGAAACTACGCCGCTTGCGCCAAACAGTCCGTATTCTGCAAGTAAAGCAAGCGCTGATATGCTTGTAAGAGCGTATAGGGAAACTTATGGTCTGCCGACTTTAAACACAAGATGTTCAAATAATTACGGGCCTTATCAATATCCTGAAAAATTAATTCCGTTCTTCATTTCACAACTTCTAAAAGGCGAAAAAGTACCTGTATATGGAGACGGCTTAAATGTTCGTGATTGGCTGTATGTATACGATCATTGTGAAGCTATAGATGTTGTTCTTCACAAAGGTAAAATCGGCGAAGTATACAATATCGGCGGGCATAACGAAAAAACAAACATGGAGATTACGCACTTAATACTTGATGCGATGGGTAAAGACGAATCTTCCATAAAATATGTTCAAGACAGACTCGGACACGATAGAAGATATGCTATATCTAATGACAAAATAACCTCAGAGCTTAACTGGGCACCTTCTGTAACATTTGAAGAAGGTATTAAAATTACGATTGATTGGTATTTAAATAATCAAGATTGGATAAAATCTATAGAAAATAAAAAAACGGGGGTAACTGTATAAATGGCAAAAGTACTTGTAACAGGTGCAAATGGAATGCTGGGACAGGATTTATGTCCGATTTTAGAAGATGAAGGATATGATGTTATAGAAACAGATATTGACACTTTGGATATAACTAATAGTAATAGTGTTGATTCTGTATTCGAATCCGTAAAACCGAATATTGTTATCCACTGTGCTGCATATACAAATGTTGATAAAGCTGAAGAAGAATTGGATAAGGCAAGACTTATCAATGCAAAAGGAACTGAAAATATAGCAAAAGCATGTGCAAAAAATAATATCACTATGGTTTATATTTCAACTGATTATGTATTTGATGGCGGTATAAATGAAAAAAGGTCTCAACCATATTCTCCGCAAGATAAAACAGCTCCTCTGAATAATTACGGATTAACAAAATGGGAAGGAGAAGAAGCAGTTCGCAAATACTGCGAAAAATACTATATTTGCAGAACAAGCTGGCTCTACGGTCATCATGGTAAAAACTTTGTTGAAACAATGTTGTCACTGGCTGATAAACCGGAATTAAAAGTTGTGGATGATCAAATCGGATGCCCGACTTGGACTGTGGAGTTAGCAAATGCAATCGTTAATATTATTGATGATGAACCGTACGGGACATATCATACCTGCGGAAGTAATTATACCAGCTGGTATGGATTTGCAAAAGAAATATTTGAACAGGCAGGATTAAATGTAAATTTAAAACCTTGTACTACGGATGAATTCCCAAGACCGGCAAAAAGGCCTGCATACAGTGTAATGGATAATTCAGGCATATGCAGGGATTGGAAAGCTGCATTGAAGGATTATTTGGCGTTAAGAGAATCTAATGATGAAATATTGGAAGTAGGAGTGTAATATGAAAGGGATTATTCTTGCAGGCGGAAGCGGAACCAGATTGTATCCGAGTACAATCGGCATATCAAAACAACTGTTACCGATTTATGACAAACCGATGATTTATTACCCGATATCAGTATTAATGCTTGCGGGAATAAAAGATATTTTAATAATTTCCACACCTACAGACTTACCTAATTTTAAAAAACTTTTAGGAACAGGTGAGCAATTTGGTGTTATGTTTGAATACGTCGAGCAGCCTTCTCCTGACGGACTTGCCCAAGCTTTTATATTAGGTGAGAGCTTTATAGGAAAAGATTCTGCCGCATTAGTTTTGGGAGATAATATTTTCTATGGTCCGGGATTTTCTGCAATGTTAAAAAGAGCAGTAAAAACAGCTGAAGAAAAAGGAGAAGCAACCGTTTTCGGTTATCCGGTAAAAGATCCTGAGAGGTTTGGAGTCGTTGAATTTGATAAAAACGGAAAAGCTAAATCAATAGAAGAGAAACCTAAAGAACCAAAATCAAATTATGCTGTAACAGGTTTATATTTTTATGATAACAGCGTTGTAAATTATGCAAAATCTCTTAAACCTTCTCAAAGAGGCGAATTAGAGATTACTGATTTAAACAGAATATATTTAGAGAAAAATAAGTTAAATGTAGAATTATTAGGAAGAGGGTTTGCTTGGTTGGATACAGGAACTCATCGTTCCTTGCTTCAAGCCAGTCAATATGTTCAAACAATTGAAGAGAATCAGGGAATAAAAATTGCTTGTCTTGAAGAGATTGCTTGCAGAATGGGATTCCTTGAGAGAAAAGAAATAGAAGCTTTTACGCAAAATTATAAAAATAATGAATATTACAGCTATGTTCATAATTTTATACTATAATCCTGTATGGCGTGATAAATTACGAGATTTACCTTGTGATTTAAAATCTGTAATAAAGGCGAAAGTTATTTTTTAATAGTATAATTTTGTTATGGACAGAAAATTTAAAATTGTTTCTAAATATAAGCCGTCAGGAGATCAGCCAAAAGCTATTGAACAACTTGTTGACGGTATTAATCGCGGAGATGATGCGCAAACACTTCTCGGTATTACAGGTTCCGGTAAAACGTTTACCATTGCAAACGTTATAGAAAGAATTCAAAAACCTACTTTAATTATTGCACACAATAAAACTCTTGCAGCTCAGTTATACAATGAATTTAAAGAACTTTTCCCTGATAATGCAGTTGAGTATTTTATATCCTATTATGACTATTATCAGCCGGAAGCATACATCCCAAGGACAGACACTTATATAGAAAAATCTGCAAGTATTAATGATGAAATTGACAGATTAAGACATAATACAACAAGAAGCCTTTATGAAAGAAATGATGTAATAATTGTAGCGTCTGTAAGCTGTATATACGGTTTAGGACTCCCTGAAAGCTATTTTAGAGGAACTCTAAAAATCTCTGTCGGAGATAAATTAGAAAGAAACGAATTGATAAAACACCTTGTAATGACTCGTTATACAAGAAATGATTTGGAATTGGAGCGCGCAACATTCAGAGCAAGAGGGGATATTTTAGAAATTATGCCCGCTTTTGAAAAAGTTATTACAAGAATTTATTTCTTTGGTGATGAGATAGAAAAAATTGTAAGAATCGACCATTTAACAGGAGAGATTCTTGAATCTCCCGAATCTGTTTATATTTATCCAGCTGTTCACTATATAGCATATGATGAGAATGAAGACGAAACTCTTGATATGATAAGAACAGAACTTAGAACTCGGGTTAATGAATTGGAAAGTCAAAATAAAATTCTGGAGTCACAAAGACTTCAACAAAGAGTTAAATATGACATGGAAATGATTAAAGAAATGGGATACTGCTCCGGAATTGAAAATTATTCCCGTATCATTGAACGCCGTCCTGTTGGTTCAGCTCCTGCAACACTTTTAGACTATTTTAGAGGTGATTTTTTGACCGTAATTGATGAATCACACGTAACATTACCACAACTTAACGGAATGTACCATGGGGATGCTTCAAGGAAGCAAGTTCTTGTCGACTTTGGCTTTAGACTGCCTTGTGCAAAAGATAACAGACCTCTTAAATGGGATGAATTTTTTGCAAAAGTAGGACAAAAGGTTTATATATCCGCAACTCCCGGAGAATTTGAAAAGAAAACATCTTCTCAACTTGTGGAACAGATTATTAGACCAACGGGATTAGTTGACCCTAAGATTTCCGTAAGACCGATAGAAACACAGATTTCTGATTTAAAACAAGAAATAGCAAAACGTGCTAAAAAGGATGAAAGAGTTTTAATAACGACTCTAACAAAACGTATGGCAGAGGATTTGTGCGACTTCTTTCTACAGGAAGGGATTAGGGTAAGATATCTTCATAGCGGAATTAAATCAATTGAACGGGTAGAAATATTACGTGATTTACGTTTAGGAGAATTTGATGTACTAATCGGTGTAAACCTGCTTAGAGAAGGACTTGATATTCCTGAGGTTTCTCTTGTTGCAATAATGGATGCCGATAAGGAAGGTTTTTTACGTTCAGACACAAGTTTAATACAAACTATCGGACGTGCCGCTCGTAACGCTTGCGGAGAAGTTATAATGTACGCAGATAAAATAACTGATTCTATGCAGAGGGCGATAGATGAAACAAACAGAAGACGCGAAATACAGCTTGAACATAACAAAAAATACGGAATTATTCCTCAAACTATTAAAAAACCGATTGAAAATAATTTATTATCACTTGTTGCAAGCTATCGTGATTTTGAAGATATTGTCGCAGAAGAAATGGTTGACCTCGGTATAGATAAAAAAGATTTACCCAAACTTATATCAAAACTTGAAAAAGATATGCATAAAGCTGCAAAAATTCTTGATTTTGAACGTGCTGCAGAGATACGTGACCAGTTAAAAAAACTGAGAGAAATGGTTTAACATAACAAAAAACAGATTTATGTATCATATTTTTAAAATTTAGTGTAAAATAATATATATGAAAAAACATGTAATTGCTTATCTGCATACACACTGGGACAGAGAATGGTATAGAGAGTTTGAGATATTCAGAATGCGCTTATTGCGTGTTTTTGACAATGTCTTAGACTTACTTTCTAAAAATCTGATTCCGTCATTTTATTTTGACGGACAGGTTAGCGCTTTGGAAGATTACTTGGAGATTCGCCCTGAAAAGAAAGAATTAGTTGAAAATCTTATTCGTCATAAAAAATTATTTATAGGCCCATTCTATTGTCTGGTGGATGAGTTTTTAACAGACAAGTCCTGTTTTGAAAAGAATCTGGAATTAGGAATTAAAACCGCTCAGAAATACGGATGTAATGAGTTTATAGGTTATCTTGCAGATACATTCGGACACAGCCAAAATATTGTTGATGTTATGCGTGATTACGGAATTGATAAATGCATCGTATGGAGAGGGTGTAAAACTGAGATTCCTTCTGAATTCAAATGGTGCGGCATGGATACGGTAAACCTTGTTAGAGGATATTTCCATGATGAATTTTCGATGCAAGCTGATATTGAAACAAAAGCTCAAGTATTAAAAAAGAATTTTGATTTGATAAGCGAACGCTCTAACAGTAAATATATTTTATTCCCAATCGGAGCTGATCATCTGGGAATTGAACCTGATATTTCAGACCAAATAAAATCAGTTAATGAAATATTAAAAAACGAATATTATATTACATTAAGTTCGCCATTTGACTATTTTACAAGAGTAGAAAATGAGTTTGAAAAATATAGAATAAATGATGAATTGAGAGATAATTCCGAAACATTTACACTTCAGGGATGCTATTCATCAAGATTGGATTTAAAAAGATATAATACGGAATGCACATACAAGTTAGATTTAGTAACACGACTTACAAATTATTTCAAAGATAATTCTTATGAAACATTAATAGAGTATGCTTATAAAATGTTACTGAAAAATCAAGCACACGACAGTATTTGCGGATGTTCGACTGATGATGTTCATAATGAAAATATTATACGGTACAAAAAAATTCTTCAGATAGCAAACGGAATTATTGACGAAGTTAAATTCAAAAATCATTTTGATAAAAAACGAGTCTTAAACCTTTCAGGAAAAGATTTTTCCGGCAATTTAGAATTTGAATCAACAGAAGATTTGGAAGGATATGAAAAAATCTGTGTAAAAAAAGGTTTTGATAAGTATCTTTTGGCAGACACTCAAAGAATCCCAATTACTGAAGATTATAATAACATTTATAAATATCTTGTTAATGTTGAAAATGTTAAAAATGAAGAATTTGAATTTGTGATGCCAAATTATGTATCAACGGATTTAAAATACGGAAAAGATTATATTGAAAATTCATATATTAATTTAAAAATTTTAAACCAAAACATCTATATAAACGGGATTAAAACATCTTTAAAAGATTTTACGGATCTAGGAGACAGCTACAATTTCGGACCGTCTGAAAACGACTACGGAAAAGAATATAAGGTTTTACGTTCCAAGATTGTTTTAAATACACCGCTTAGAGTTCTTTTAAAAATTGATATTGAAAGTTCATGGGATTTAATTTCTCTTTATGCCGGTTTGGACTGTTATTCAACTAACATTCACTTAAAATACGAGTGGGAAAATTCAAGAAAAAATCACCTGCTTTGCGTAAATTTTGAATTACAAAATCCAATTAGAGAGGTTTTTTCAGAGGATTTAAACATATTAATAAAGCGCGAATTTAATCCTGAATACGATATAAGAAAAAACTTACCTAAAACAAAAGGAAAAGAAGTAAAAAATAATACAGCTCCAATGCAAAGAGGACTTCTTATAGATGAAAACGGTAATAATCTTGGAGTAATTACAAAAGGTTTGACTCAGTACGAAGTTTTTCAGAATAACCTTTTAATCCCGATATTGAGAGCAACGGGAAAGATATCAAACCCGGAAAATCCTGCAAGAACAACTCCGGCAGGTCCTCCGCTTGAAGTGGAATCACTGCAAATGTTTGGATATAACATTGCAGAAATGTATGTTTTCTTTGGAAATCAAAATGCCTTCAAAGAGACACTTGATTGTGCATATAATTACATAATTATATAATTATAATTGAATATTAAGAGATTCTCGTTCCTGAGAAAGTAATTTATTATACTCTGTTCTTATTGAATTAGCAAAAAATACAACTGAGCTGACCCATGATGCTCTTCCGGCTTTTCCTGCACAACAATAGTTACCCTTCATCCCGACTGAATCAATTGATTCAAGCCCTTTATCATAAACATTTGTGTGTAAAGCTTTTGCAGCATCATCTATGCTATCAGCTACGCTCTGACAAGTAATACCTGTTTTTCCGTCTGGTGTAAGACCTCCGACATTGTTTTTCGTAAGTGCCATTTTTGAGGTTCCATAAGTTGATTCTATCATTGAAATACCCATTAACGCGAAAATATCAACACTGTATTTTTCAGCTGAAGCAACAAAATCTTTAGCTGCACCGATTAACACACTGCGTGTTTTTTTACCGATTTTCATCAGTCTTTTTATTACATTATCAAAAGCATTATCTAATACATCATGATTTATAGAATTATCTGCCAACTTTGCAGAAGAACTTTTTGTAAAAGTTGACAACTCATTATATTCATCAGCTTTATCTTCTGTAATTTTGGCAATGACAGGCTGTACATCAACTTTTTTTACAAATGTTGATACTGGCTGTTCTACTAAATCATTACCGACAATAATCTCAGAATTTATTAATTTATCCCTTATTTCAATACTGTTATTATTTTCATTTATACTGCAACTTTCTTTTTTCTCAGCAGGTACTTTATTTTCATCATCTTTTTCTTGTAATGATAAAAGCCATCTTTGTCCTATATCATTTGCATCTTCTTGCGTTTTTACGGCATGCTTGTTCAGATAATATTTTATTGACTTTTCAGCATTGAAAACGGAGATGTTGTCTCTAATCTCTTTACCACCCTTTTCTTTTGCATTAAAAACTTTATTCCAGGTATTAGCACTGATAATTCCTTTCCCGTACCTTTTCTTATTATCATCAAGACGATCTAATGTTGATACAATCTCTTTTACCAGTGTGTTAATTGAACTTTGATTTAATGATGTCATAAAATGTTCCCTTTTATTATATAAATTTACTTCAACTCTTTTCCTATATATATAAAGTAAATTCATTTTAAACAATTGCCTAATTTTGAACTTTTGTTAACAAATATTTCAAAATAAAAAAAATTAAATTTTAAAAACATATACTATCAAAATTGACTTTAAACTCTGTCTATACAATAATATTAAATAAACATTATTAAGGTGCACATATGAATTCATTAGTCGAAAAAATAAATTTATTGAAAAAAGAAAAAAATGCTGTTATATTAGCACATTGCTATCAAAATGCAGAAGTTGATGAAGTTGCGGATTTTGTGGGAGATTCGCTGTATTTAAGCAGAAAAGCAAAAGAAACAAATGCAGATATTATAGTCTTTTCAGGAGTTTCATTTATGGCTGAAACTGCAAAATTGTTATCTCCTGATAAAAAAGTTCTATTACCGAGATTAGAAGCAGGCTGTTTTATGGCAAACATGATTAATGTAGATTCTCTGCGTGAATTTAAGGCAAAACACCCCGGAATACCTACAGTTTGTTATGTTAATTCTACTGCTGCAATCAAAGCTGAATGTGATGTTTGCTGTACGAGTTCAAATGCAAAAGATGTTGTAAAAAATCTTGCAGAAAAAGCAGGAGTAAATGAAGTATTGTTTTTACCGGACACATATCTCGGGAAATGGGTTGAATCTGAATTAGGCGGGAAAATAAAAGTTACAACATATAACGGTTTTTGCCCTACTCATTTAAGGCTGAGAGCTGAAGATGTCGAAAAATCTAGGTTAGAACATCCCAATTCTAAGCTTCTGGCACATCCTGAATGTCATAACACTGTTTCTGCACTGGCAGATTTTGTAGGAAGCACCAAAGAAATTATGGAATATGTCCACAAAACTAATTTCAAAGAATACACAATTGCAACGGAGAAAGGTGTTTTTGACCGATTAAAAAGAGATTACAGCGGTAAAACATTCTATCTACTATCTGAGAAGCTGGTATGCCAAAATATGAAATGGAATACACTGGACGATATATATAATGCATTAGTAAGAGAAGAACACGAAATTACTCTGGATGAAGAGACTTCTCAAAAAGCTATGGCTTGCATTAATAAAATGTTTGAAATAACTCAGCCTGTTTTGGTCAGATAACTTAAGGAGTAATTAATAAATGAAAATATTAGTCGGAATGTCAGGCGGAGTTGATTCTTCAGTAACAGCACTTTTGCTAAAACAGCAAGGACATGAAGTTATTGGCGCAACAATGGCTATTTGGGGTGATAGAGGTGTTAAAGAACAACTAAAGGATAAACTCCCCAAAAGACATGGTGCGTGCTTTGGTCCGGATGAAAAAGAAGACATCGAAGGAGCACGCAAAATAGCGGAAGAAATCGGAATTCCGTTTTATGTTTTTGATTGCGCCAAACAATATGAAGAAATCGTTTTAGATAACTTTAAAAAAGAATACTTAAGCGGAAACACTCCGAATCCTTGTATTTGGTGTAATTCACTTATCAAATTTGATGTACTGCCGAGGTTAGCCAAAGCAAACGGAATAGAGTTTGATAAATTTGCAACGGGACACTACGCCAGAGTTGAAAAAGAAAACGATAAATATATTTTAAAAAGAGGTATTAATCCGAAAAAAGATCAATCATATTTTTTATATAGACTCAAACAAGAACAGTTGGCAAATATTTATTTACCCCTTGGAGATAAGACAAAAGAAGAAATAAGAGATATAGCAAAATCAAACGGTTTAACAGTTGCAGAAAAACCGGACAGCCAAGATTTTTACTACGGAGACTACAACGAACTTCTTGGAGTGGAAGAAAAAGAAGGAAATATTGTTGATTTAAACGGCAAAGTTCTTGGCACGCATAAAGGTATTTGGAACTACACAATCGGGCAAAGAAAAGGTGTCGGAATATCTTCTACTGAACCTTTATACGTATTAGAGCTTAGAAAAGATTCAAACGAAGTTGTAATCGGACCGAAAGATAAAACAATGAAAGATTCTTTAAAGGCTTCCGACTTGAATTGGATTATTCCGCCAAGTTCTAATAAATT
Source organism: uncultured Acinetobacter sp. (assembly GCA_946623365.1). GTDB lineage: Bacteria > Cyanobacteriota > Vampirovibrionia > Gastranaerophilales > Gastranaerophilaceae > CAG-196. The sequence continues at coordinate 6,574 of CAMORE010000025.1, read as the reverse complement.
TTCTGCGCAAGCTAAAATTCGCTCAACGCAGCAGCCAACCGGAGTTAATGCAGAAATTTGCGGAGATGAAATCATTGTAAAATTTGACGACATGCAAAAATCCATTGCTAAAGGGCAATCAATTGTTCTTTATAACGGAGATTACGTTCTTGGAGGCGGTATTATTACGGAAGTAATATAGATATGAAGCACCCTAAAGGATTATACCTATTGTTTTGTTTAGAGATGTGGGAACGTTTTTCATTTTACGGAATGCGTGCCCTGCTCGTTTTGTACATGATACAAACATTATTATTATCTTCCGAAAAAGCAGGAATTATATATGGCCTTTATACCGGTTTTGTATATTTAACACCCCTAATCGGCGGATATCTTGCAGACAGGTGTTTTGGACAGAGAAAATGTATAACGGCAGGCGCAATTCTTATGAGCGTTGGTCTTTTCTTACTTGCATTTGCTCCTAAAAATTTATTCTTCCTTTCATTGTTTTTAATGATTTCTGCAAACGGTTTATTCAAGTCCAATATAAGTTCGGTTTTGGGCTTGCTGTATGATGATGATCAAAAAAAAGATTCAGCTTTTACTGTTTTTTATATGGGAATTAACGTAGGTGCATTTTTATCACCTCTTGTTTGCGGAACACTAGCCGTAAAATACGGTTTTGAATGGGGATTCGCAGCAGCAGGATGCGGAATGCTAATTGGACTTTTTACATATAAAATTTTTGAAAATAAGTTATTGGGAGATAAAGGACTTAAACCTTACATAAAAGTAAAAACAGAAGATACAAATGATAAAAGCAACTCCTCAAATTTATTATATTTGTTTATATTAATGCTGTTTACAATACCGTTTTGGATTTGCTTTGAGCAAGCGGGTTCTTCACTGACTCTTTTTGCGGAATATAAAACACAGAGGAATATATTAGGTTTTGAGATTCCGACAGGATATTTCCAATCTCTTAATCCGCTTTTTATAATTACACTCGCTCCCATATTTTCAATAATATGGGAAAAACTTAGGACTTTAAAATTAGAACCTTCTTCAGTGGAAAAATTTGCTATCTCACTTTTATTAATGACAATAGCTTATGTAATATTAATCTATGCGGGAAAATTATCGGATACTTCTTTAATCTCTCCGCTTTGGCTCGTTTTGGTATACTTTATAATGACTCTGTCAGAATTATGCCTGTCCCCGATTGGTCTATCATTAGTTTCTAAACTTGCACCGAAAAAATTCCTTTCGTTAATGATGGGATGTTGGTTTTTAACCTGCTTTTTCGGAGATTTACTTGCAGGAATTTGGGGCGGAAAATATGAAAGCCTAACAACAACTCAATTATTTGGACCTTTAGCAATTTTATCATTTACGGCATTCTTAATACTGACTCTTTTAATCCCGAAATTAAACAAACTGTAATACACGAACTATACTTGATTACAGATCATCTGCCGTAATATCAAGGACTTTTTCATCTTTCAATTTTAAAGGTAAACCAATTTCTCGTTCTAAGCTTGCAGCTATTGTATTATAGTTCAACATAGCATTATAAAAATCAAGACGTGCATTTAAATATGTATTTTCACCGTCTTTTAATTCTATTGCGTCACCTACTCCGGCTTTATATCTTCCCGTAACTTGCCTGTATTGTTCTTTTGCTTGATCTAAAGCAAGTTTCGCTATAACAATAGCTTCCCTTGCTGTTTCAAGTTCCATGTAATTCTTTTTAACATTGAAATATACAGAGTGCTTTACATCTTCGTACTGAGCTTTTGCCTGCTTATATGCGGCATTCGCTTCATCTATCTGTTTTTTAACTCTTGCCAGATTCAGTCCGCTATAATTGATACCAACTCCGATTTGTCCAGATTGAACATTATAAATATTACCTATTCCGCTTGAATAGCTGCCAAATATTCCTAAATCAGGAGCTAGTTCTCTTCTTGTCGCTCTTAAGTTCATTTTTGCAGCTTCTGCATTCTTTAAAGCTGATATGAGTTCAGGACGAACTTCAAAAGCTGTCTTTATTGCATCCTCATCAGTTATATCAAACAAATTAAGAGTAAGTTGGTCTGAAAGTTCATAATTTGTATATTCAGGCATACCCATTATTTGTGAAAGCTGAACCTGAGCAACATCTAAAACATTTTTTGCTTTTACAAGATTTAGCTTTGCTTTACCAAGGTTATATTCTGCTGTAACTACATCTATTTTTGGCTTAGTTCCGTATCTATAAAATCCCCAAGCTTGATCCAACTGCAGTTGATAGTCCTTAACAGTATCTTCATATACTTGAACCTGTGCTTGCGCAAAAAGAATATTATAATACGCAGTTTTTATACTGTAGATTATAGTATTAATACTTTCTTTAGTATTTTCCTGTGAAGACTCATACATTCTTTTTGCCATATCAGCAGTCGCCTTCGTTTTTCCGAAATCAAATAACATCATATTTGCTGATACCGTAGGAACATATCCCATCGTTGTATATTGACTTCTCATGCCGAAAGGAACATCTCCTGAATATTTATTACCGCTTCTTGATGCTTCTACACCGGCGCTTATTACAGGGAAAAAGTTTGCCCAAGCCTGACCGATTCGGGATTTATAAACTTCTTCGTTATAAATTGAAGCTCGTATAGACGGATTATATTTGATTGCATTTTCTATACAATCATTTAGTGTAAATACAGAATGAGTATCATTAGTATAAGGTACTGTTTCTTCCTGTTTGTTCTTTTGTTTTTTTGTTTTTACTTTTTTTGTTTTTTGTACCTTTACAGCTTGAGTATTTTTATTTTTTCTGAATAAAAATGCTTCAGCCGGATTCATAGTTGAAAAAACAAAACAAGATAATATTGCTAAACTTATAATTCTTTTTTTATTCAATTTCATACTCTTAATCTCTATCTTATATAATTGCTTCCATAATTATCACATAAAAACAGTGCAGTTTGTATCATCTTTTTGTTTGGTTTTAAACAATCTGTGACTCCTCATGTTTATTATTAAAATATTTATCCACAACATCTTGAATAATCACATAAAAAGCAGGAGTTAATACCGTACCGATTGTTGCAGCAACCATCATACCTCCGATTACGGTAGAACCTACTGATATTCTGCTGTTTGCACCTGCACCAGATGCAAATAACAATGGTAAAATACCTAAAATAAACGCAGCTTCCGTCATCATAATTGCTCTAAATCTGAGTAAAGCTGACTTAATTGCAGCATCATATATTGACAACCCATGAGCTTCGTGTTCTTCTTTTGCAAATTCTACAATCAATATTGATTGTTTAGCAGCCAGACCTATTAACGTAATCAAACCTACTTGTGAATATAAATCCAAGGCTTGCCCCATCATTAATTGGAAAATCAATGCACCAACAATTGCCACCGGCGAAATCAGAAGTACCGCAACCGGAATCATCCAGCTTTCATATAAAGCTACGAGGAACAGATATACAAATAGAAGTGCAAATCCTACAACAAGACCTGTTTGCCCTGATGATTCCTTTTCCTGCAATGATGTACCAGACCAAGCAAATGTGTAATCTTTCGGTAAATATTTCTTAGACAAGTTTTCCATTGTCTTCATTGCTTCACCGGATGATTTACCGTTTGCAGGAGAACCCTGAATTTGAGCCGAACGGAATTGATTAAATCTTGTAATAGAAACCGCACCAACTGTTTGTTTTGGCGTAATCATAGTCATGATAGGGACAGGCTGTCCTTTTGTATTCATAACATATATTTTTTGCAAATCTTCAATTTTGTTTCTGTAATCACCTTCTGCTTGCATAAAGACTTTGAATACTCTTCCAAGTTTATTGAAATCGTTTATATATGAATATGACAAAGTCGAAGACAATGTATTATGAAGTTCTGTTAAATCAACTCCTTGCGCAAGAGCTTTTTCATAGTCTATATCAAGCTGATATTGAGGTACATTTGCCTGAAATTGAGTATAAACATTTTGTAAAGCGGAATTTTGATTTGCATTTGCAACAAACTCATTCGCAAAAGCAGCAATATCTTGAACACTCGCATTACCTGTAGACATTAACTGATATTCAAAGCCTCCTGCCATACCCAAACCGTCTATTGCAGGCGGTGAAAGCGTAAAAATAGAAGCTTCATTAATATCTGCCGTACGTTTATATATCTCGGATAAAATACCATTGTGAGAAAGGTCTGTTTGCTTGCCTTGAATCTTGCGAATTATCCAGCTTAACGGATTAACCTTACGCTCGCCCCATTCGGTTAATTGAATAACAATAGTTGCCTGATTTGAAGGTCCAAATCCGCCGAATGCAATAACCCTATCCTTATCAATACCTTCTATATCTTCTATTTGTTTTATGAATTTTGTACATACATCCTTGGTTCTGTTTAGTGATGCACCGTCAGGAAGCGTTACAACTGATATCAGCATACCTTGATCTTCGTCTGGTATAAATCCTGTAGGAATAATTTTAAATAATCCCAACATCAAAAGAACTATTGCAACATATGTAATTATTGTTAATTTTTTATCGTGAACAAATTTTTTAACGAGGTCAATATAGTAATCGGTTAACTTATCAAACTTTTCGTTAAAAATAGTAATTCCTTTGTTAATATATTCTTCTGCAATTTTTACCCACGTAAGCTTATCATTTTCTTTCTTTTTAGACGGTTTTAAGATGATGGAGCACATTGCAGGAGAAAGTGACAGCGCACAAACAGCAGAAAATGCAATTGATACAGCAATACAAACTGCAAATTGTTTATACATCGTACCTGATAAACCACTCATAAAGCACATTGGAACAAAAACTGCCATTAAAACAGCAGCCATAGCAACAAGCGAGCCGCCTACTTCTCCCATTGTGATTTGTGTTGCTTCAAGCGCAGATTTTCCGTCTTCAATATGTCTTTTTACGTTTTCTATTACAACAATTGCATCATCGACTACAACCGCAACAGCAAGAACTAACGCAAATAAAGTCAACAAGTTTAAAGACATTCCTAATGCCTTCAGGGCAATAAACGTACCGACAAGAGATACAGGAATTGTTACGCAAGGAATTAAAGTTGCTTTAAAGTCACCCAAAAATACAAATATAATTAAAATTACGATTAAAGATGTTAAAAGAATAGTAAACTCTACCTCATCCATTGATTCATTGATAAATGTGGAACTGTCCATCATAATATCAAGCTTTAATGAATCAGGAAATGTCTTTGAAAGTTCATCAATTGTTTTATAAATATTATTACAAATCTCAACCGTATTAGCACCCGGAAGAGGCATAACCTGTATTAATGCGGCAGGTTTTCCATCAACTATACCAAACATTGAATAAGATTTTGCACCGAGCTCAACTCTTGATAATTCCTTTAGTCTTAGCTTTGATCCGTCAGAATTGGAACGAATTACTATATTCCCAAATTCTTCAGGTGTTTGTAACCTGCCTTTTGTTAACAAAGAAAGCTTCAAACTCGGATTTGCATCCGTAGGCTGATCTCCTAAAGCACCTGTTGACAACTGAACGTTTTGAGTTCTGATTGCATTTTGAATTTCTGCAATTGTAACTTTATAGCTTGCCAGTTTTGCAGGGTCAAGCCAAATTCTTATACTATAATCGTCCGCACCGAATACATTAACGGAGCCTACACCGTTAATTCTTTTTATAGCATCTTTTACGTATATATTAGCGTAGTTTGTTAAATCCAATTGATTCCAAGATTCGTTATCTGATGCAAGATTTAAAATAATAGCACCCGCACCGCCGACCTTGTTTTCAGCGGTTAACCCTTGCTGCATAACCTCTTGCGGCAGTAGCGCCTGAACCTGTTGAAGTTTGTTTTGCACATTCATTAAGTTAATATCATTATCCGTACCTGTTTTAAAATAAATGTTTAAATTATAAGCTCCGTCATAACTTGTTGAAGACATATAAATCATATCCTGAACACCGTTAAGTTGAGACTCTAAAAGAGATGCAACAGAAGATTCAATAACGGAAGCACTTGCACCCGGATAATATGCAGATATTGTTACCTGAGGCGGTGTAATATTCGGATACTTTTCCTGTTGCAAGCCAAATAATGAAAGTAAACCTAAAATCATGATTATTGCAGATATAACAACTGCAAATCTTGGTTTCTTAATGAAAAAATATAAATCTTCTTTATTTATTGCCATTCTCTTTTCCTTTTATTTGTGGTGCAAATAATTGCACCCTACACTCTTTTTATTTTGTTGGACAAGTATGCCAAACCTACACTACTGGTTTCACCCTAACTACAGTCTTTTTTGTTTTTGTCAGGTTAAAACCCGACCTATATTCTATTTTTTCTTTTCTGTTTTATCATCTTTTACATATGACTTTGTTTTACAGATATGTAGGGTGCGGTGCACCGCACCGGAGTCATTATTTTTTCTTTTCTGCTTCAGCATCAGCCTGATACTGTTTAGTTTTTACTTTCTGACCTGATTTGTAGATATCTTGAATACCTTTAATTACAACTACATCATCATAATCAAGTCCTTTTTCAACTATCCAGTTATTTTCGTAGT
>CAMORE010000024.1 GCA_946623365.1 uncultured Acinetobacter sp. | reverse complement strand
AATTAGAATGTAGGTTGGGTTTACTAATCCAACAAAAATAAGGAGAAAGATTAATGGGAGAAAGAAAAATTGCTTTAATTACAGGCGGTTCAAGGGGAATCGGTTTTAGCTGTGCAAAAGAGCTGGCAGCAGCAGGATGCGATATTATTATCAACGATATTTGCGAGGCAGAAAAAGCACAACCTGCTTTGGATGAGATAAAAGCTTTAGGCGTAAATGCTTATTTTTATCAATTTGATGTATCAAATGATGCTCAAGTTCAAGGAGCAGTTGAAAAAATGATAGCAGAACATGGTAAAATTGATATTCTTTTGAACAACGCAGGTATTACTAAAGACGGTTTGTTTGTAAGAATGGATGCAGAACAATGGGAAAGAGTTATTAAAATTAATTTGGGTTCCGCTTATTATGTAACTCACGCTGTTATTAAACACATGATGAAGGCTCGTCAGGGTTCTATTATTAACATGTCATCTGTTGTTGGTCTTCATGGTAATGCGGGTCAAGCGAATTACTCAGCTTCTAAAGCAGGCTTAATTGGTTTAACAAAAACCCTTGCTAAGGAATTCGGTTCAAGAAATATCAGAGTAAATGCTGTATGTCCCGGATTTATTCAAACAGCAATGACAGCAGAGCTCGGAAATACGGATGAATATATGAAGTTAATACCAATGAAGAGATTAGGTACACCTGAAGATATTGCAAAAGTTGTTAAGTTCTTAGCACTTGATACAGATTATGTAACAGGTCAAGCAATTGAAGTATCGGGCGGATTAATCATTTAATGAGTGAACAAGTGAACGAGTGATTGGGTGAATAAGTGAGTTTTTTGTTATATATAAACTTCACTTAATCACACGCTTACTTAATCACTTGCTCACTTGTTTTACGAACTGTAACAATTTTGTTACTTTATTGCAAAATTATCTTTAACAAGTATAATTTTATTTGAAAAGTGTATTACACATAAAAAAGAGGATAAAAAAATGAGTACATTAGAAAAAGTAAAAAAAGTTGTAGTAGACCAATTAAGCTGCGATGAAGCATTAGTTACTCCGGAAGCTAGCTTTACTGCAGACTTAGGTGCTGATTCTTTAGATACAGTTGAATTAGTAATGGCTTTTGAAGAAGAATTCGGTTGCGAAATTCCTGATGAAGAAGCTGAAAAAATTCAAACAGTTCAAGATGCGGTTAACTACATCGAAGCTCACTCATAATTAATATTACGAGTATAAAGTTTTAGAGCGGGTGGAGGTGTTTACTTTCACTCGCTTTTTACTTTAGGTGATTAAGTGAACAGGTGATTAAGTGGTTAAGTTGTTTTTTACACTTAATTTTGTTCATAAGATTAGTTTAGTACTCACTTAATCACTTACTCACTTAATCACTCAATCACTAAAAAGAGGTATAAATGACAAAAAGAAGAGTAGTAATTACAGGCATGGGAGCAGTTACTCCTTGCGGAATCGGAGTCGATAATTTTTGGAAATCAATGATAGAGGGAAAAAGCGGAATCTCTACAATTGAACAGATGCCGCTTGAAGGTCATACAGTTACCATCGGAGGTGAGATTAAAGATAGAGATTTTAATCCGGATGACTATATGAACCCAAAAGATGCAAAAAGAATGGACAGATATACTCAATTTGCTATGGTTGCGGCGGATGAGGCAATTGCGGATGCAAAATTAGACGAAGCAAATATTGATCCGTATAGAATTGGTGTAATCGTAAGTTCGGCTGCCGGCGGATTCAAGACATTTGAGCAGAATCACTTAGCAATGATTAATAAAGGACCTACTAAAGGTTCTCCGTTTACGGTTCCTATGCTTATTGTAGATATGGCATCAGGCAGAATTTCCATGAAACATGGATACAAAGGTGTAAATAAAGCTGTTGTTTCAGCTTGTGCAACAGGCACACACTCTGTAGGTGATTCATTTAGGACAATTCAATACGGTGATGCTGATGTTATGGTATGCGGCGGATGCGAAGCAACTATTACAACATTGGGTGTAGGTGCATTCACTGCTTGCAGAGCTTTATCAAAAAGGAATGATGAACCGCAAAAGGCTTCAAGACCATATGATAAAGACAGAGATGGTTTTGTAATGGGTGAAGGCGCTGCTGTTCTTATTCTTGAAGAATATGAACATGCAAAAGCACGCGGCGCAAAAATTTATGCAGAAGTTGTAGGCTACGGTCAAACTGCTGATGCACATGATATTGTTGCTCCGGATCCTGAAGGAAAAGGTGCGCTAAAAGCTATGCAGCTTGCTCTTTCTGATGCAGAGTTAAAACCTGAAGATATAACATATATTAATCCGCATGGAACAAGTACCGGACTCGGTGATATTGCAGAATCACAGGCAATTGCACAAATTTTTGGCGATAAGGACAAAAATCCAAATCTCCTTGTAAGTTCAACAAAAAGTATGCATGGTCACATGCTAGGGGCAACAGGAGCTGTAGAGGCTATTGTTTGCGCCAAGGTTATAAAAGACGGAATTGTTCCGCCTACGATTAACCTTGATAATCAAGATGAACATGTTGCAAACTTAGATTACGTACCGCACAAGGCTCGTCAGAAAAAAGTGAATGCAGCATTGTCAAATTCATTCGGATTTGGCGGTCATAACGCTACATTGGTGTTTAAAGCAGTATAGTTTGTTTATATAAAATAAAACCTCGGGTCATGACCCGAGGTTTTATTATCTTTTTTATAATATACACATACACATATTCAGCGACATATACAGTATATCCTTAAGTATATTCAAAGTCAATCTAACATTGGCTTTTTGTAAATCTTTTGTAATATTCATCAGAGGCGGGAATTTTTTTATTTGAACACAGATTTTAAATCATAGTTTTACAAACTTTTCTTATTTATGCTCAAAAACCCCCGGTTTTAAAACTTCTGCAGCTTTATTTAAGTTATCAAGGATGCTTGAATCTTTTTCTTTAAGAATGTATTCAAATAACTTTTTAGGGTCATTCGGGACGTTATGTCTTGCAAGTTCTTTTGATGCAATGCTTGCTGTTTCTCTGCACTTATCAAACACTGTTATCAGATACAGGCTTCCTTTTTTACTTTTGCTCGAGATTGTAGAGCCGTCTTCATCTTCAAATGTAATTTCATATTTCTGCGCCATTTCAGTTATATAATCCATATTATTTGCTCTTGAAACTATATCAGGATTTTGACATTCCATCTCGAACATGTATTCAGGCATACCGAAATCGATAAGAATTTTCCTAAATTCAGGTGAGTATTTGCTCATTACGCCTTCTGAAGCTACCGCAATAAATTCTTGCGGATTATTATAAGCGTATTCTATATGCCATGGGTCAATCCCTGCAAGAATAAATTCATACACGTATTTGCATTTATCCATATCCGGAACCATTACACCATCTGAGTTTTTCTTTTTAGGCATAATTTCCTCAATTTTATAATTATGTATTTCCGGATTATAAACCGTATTATAATGCGTAAGTTCGTGTCTTAGGGCATAAATTACATTTGTCAGTCCTTCAATTGCAATCTTGTTAATTTCTGCAAACCCAGCTGCGTTATCTTGTCCGTACGCAGTTTTGTTATCAATGTAATCTTTGTAGATTAAACCTAAATCCAATACCGGCGGGAATTTAGCGGTACCATTACTCTTTTTATACCATTCATCAAATTCCGCTCTGATAAATTTCATTGCTTGCGGTCCAAGGTCTTGGAACTCGGATGTCAAAAATACTTTTGTATTATAGATATCATTAATATTTTTGCATATAGTTCTTTCTATAGGAGGAAGTGACTTTATGTAATATTCATTATAGAAATAGTTTATCATTTTATCTTGCGGGTAAATTATAGAATAATATTTTAGTCTTTCGATTCTGCCTTCCATTTCAAAGTCTTTTTGAATAGCTTTATTATCCTGAATATAATCATCAAATCTTGTTTGGCGCGGAGTTACAAACTTTCCGTCCATATCTTTATCGCCGTTACTTAATTTATCAGCTGTGAATCTAAAGTATTCTAATCTTGGTGACTCATTGCTCTTTCCGGTGTAGTGTTCGTAATCACCGTTAAGAGTATGGTAAATCTCCAGATACATATTTGCTTTTGAGATATTTTCTTCGTAATCAAATTGTGTATTATCTGTTTCGAGATTTGATTTACATTCATCTATAAGTTTTTGTATTTCAGTTTTTATAAACTCATCAGATACAGATTCGAGATTAAAATGTAATTCTTCAAGCTCAGATATTACATCTTTGCCGATTTTAGTTTTAATATCAACTCCGAGATTTTTAAGTTCAGGACTTTTGATTAATTTTGCTTTTTCTAAAGAACGTATTGTTTCTTTTGCAATTTGCTCTTTTTTAAGTTCTGTTTTTATTTCGTTGTAAGTTAATTTTGGATTTTCAATAAGGTAGTTTTTAACTTTTTCAAAAATCTCAGGATTTTTTATGAACTCAAAATTCAAATGAGCTTTTAAATCTTTGTTATCTTTAATAAGTTCAAGATATTCTGACATTCTCATAACATCTTCATACTTAACCGTTCCGTCAACAAATGCATGGTCTAAAAGTTTTTTAGAACCATTTTTCAAAGTCACATCGTGTTCTAACAGATACTTAATTGTTTGTATATATTTTGGCTCAGGATGCTGTCTTACAATCAGACTTGTTACCATATAATCCATTTGCTGCCTGTCGAATATAGATTTTGGATGCAGATCTGTTGAGAACAGTTTTTTAAACAAAGATATGTCTGCAATGTTAAATTTCAAATCTTGTGCAATTTGGATTGCTGTGTATGGTGTTTGTTTTTCAAAAGATTTATCACACAACAAGTCTTTTATTATATAAATCTGTTGTTGTGTAAATTCTCCTTCGAGCATTCTGCGGATAAAGTTACCGTCAGCCATGATTTTCTTCTGAAGCTCTTTATGTTCGGGAGAAAGTTTCAGGATTTCTTTAAGCTTGTTTTCTATTCCTGCTTTTGGTTCGGGAGAAAGCAAATATGCAAAATTAGCTATAGAATTTGGCGGCATATAATTTTCGCCAAGTCCTGAGAGGTTCATGTATTTAATATACATGTTTATTTTTTCTTTATCATTACCGCAAAGTTTAACCAAATCGGAAACATCTCTGAGTGAAAGATTTTTTATGCCGTTTGTTTTTTTCATATCAAGTAAATCATAAATTGTGCTTAAGATTTCCTGATAATTTTCTTTTAATCCTTTTCCATCATACAGATTGATTATCAAAGAATAGAATCCGTATCCGAATTTATCTTCAAACGGTTTAACTTTCTTGAGAAGCTCATCAACAATATTATGCGGAAGATCCATGTATTTTGCGATATCATTGCATACTTCCAAACCAAAACCTGCATCGAGGAGCTTTTTAATATTAAACAGTTTTACTCTGTTTTCACCGCAGCTATGGAATAATCTTACAATACCGTTATTTCCTCCTTTGTAATCAGGACGGCTTTCTATAGATGTTCTTATTCCTTGTTTTAAGCTGTCAATAATTTCCTGCGGATTTGTGTTTTCCTGCTTTTGTTTTTGAATAATAACAGGAGTTGTATCTTTGTATTTTTTAGCCATTCTTAAGAAGTCTACAGGACAATCTTCTATTTTTTCCACTTTACCTATAAATGCTGACGGGTGCGGATTTATAGGAATAACTTCGCTATGAATATCACCGCCGTCAAACAGTCTGTCTAAAGTTCTTGATAGACAATTTACGAGAGTTTGAGCGGGAATAGAATGATTACCGATATTAATCGGTTCACCTCTTAAGTTTCCGTTTTTATCAGGTTTTGTAATTTGAGTCAGGTATTTTTTCCCGATAAAGAATTTTGCAAGTTCTGCGTATTCGTCTTTTGTGAGTTCAAAACCTTCATTTTTCAGATTTTCAAGCATAATATCTCTTAAATAAACTCTTGAATATCTTCCGAATGCTTTTTCAATTTGCTCCGGTGTAATATGTTTTGCGCCTTCAACGTATTGTCCGTCTTCGGTTTTATCGCCTAAGATAATATCTTCTTCAATTCTTGTTGCATATTGTTTTTCCGCTAAAATTCCTTTAAGCATTTGGGCTTCAGAATCACTTAGTTCAATGCCCATTTTTTTAAGGTTATATATACCGTCTGTAAAATTGTATTCATCTAATCTGTCAAACAATATATCTTTATAGTTTTCAAGACCTTTTTGGGTTCCGCTTGCGGTATTTTGGAAGAAAGCTTCCGCAATATTTGCCTGACTTGTATTATATGTGAATCCAAACTGCTTGTAGCAGTATGTTCTGTTATTAGAAGGTTTAATCACGCTTGTTGACCATGCGCTCTGGTTTAAGCCGTTTTGAGTCAGTATCATAACGGTTTCCATATCTGTCATATCAGGGTCTGTCATATGGACTAAGAATCTTACGTTTTCTTTTGTTGTTCCTTTCGGGAATCCGTAAGGTTCAAGACTTGCTCCGTCAGGGAGTTCGTTCAGGTCAAGAACAGGTAGTTCAACCATTTCTCCGTCTATTTCAACTGTTTTTTTCGGGAAGTTTTTGCCGTTTCCTGTAAAACCTGTGTAGAAAACGGGGTTTTGACGCGCGTAAACTTCATTCAGGGCTTTTTCTATAGGTTTCATTTTATCAGCCATGTATTGATTAAATTCTTCCTGAGTTTTAGAACCGCCTGATTTTGCTCCCAGATGGAACTCTGGGTTTACGTTTTCAAAATCGGCTTTAGCTAGGATTTGATATATTTTAAAGTCTTCAGGACGTCTGCATCTTACTGCAACATCTTCCGCTGTTGTAATATCTTGATTATATCCTTCAAACCAGTGGTGGTTTTGGACAATATCTATGATTCTGTCTTTAATATCTACAGGAAGCTTAAATTTCTCTAAAATTCCTGCTACAAAATCCGCACTGGCATTTGCATGCCCTTTATCTATTACACCGCCTTTTTTACCTAAATCGTGAAGGATTGCGGATATTTTCAAAATAGTTTTGTCTTTATCACTCAATGTCTTATACAAAGGATGATTTAAGCAAGATTGAAGAACTTTTAGGGTATGTATATCAACTGAATAAATATGAGTTCCATGTTGTTCTTTGCCTATTATTTCTGTGAATTCCGGCATGCCTTTAACAAGTCCGTCAAAAACTTCTTTTATTTGAGGGTCATCAATCAGGGCTTCATTTTCTATTGTGAATTTTCTTATCTCTTCATTTATTCGCTTTGCAGCTTCAATAACTTCCGCTCTGACATTCGGACTAGAGAATTCTCTGTTATTCAGCATTCCGTCAAAGTTTGGAGTACCGTCTTCATAAGATGTTCCTCTTTCAATTCCAAAGTGATGAAGAAGAATGTTTTGTTCGCCCTGAGTAAGAGTGTTTAATATGTTATCTAAATTAGTGCAAAATTCTTTTCTTGAGTATTTTAGCGGGATTCCGGATTTTCCGTATTGAGTAAAATCGTGTTCTTTTAATACTTCTTCGGCTTTGGGGTTATTATTCGCAATTATTTCATCAAGGAATTTTTTCTGCTCGGTTTTCGGAATTTCTACAGCGGGGCGCTTTTTACCTAACATAGCATTTAATTTGTTTATATCATTATCAATGTCATATCCGAACTTTTTATACAATGATTTTAATTTTGGATCAATTTGATTAAGCATTGAAAGCATACCAATTTTTTCTGATAAATTCAGACGTTCTACATTTGCTATTCGTTGAGTAATTTTATTAAAAAATTCCAGTTGTGACGGAATGTCATAATGGGGGATTTTTAGTGATTTATCATAGTATAACCCTTCTGCAAAGCTCATATTATTGTCATTAAGCAATCGTACTACGTTTGATGTAACAGCTATCGGCACATCTTTGCATGTGACCAATTTTAAAATTGTTTCACCATTATTTTCATTTGTTTTTGCAAGTATTGTCGCCGCAATTCCCCATGTTGATATTTCAGAATTATGCTGTTCTAAGTATTCTAATACTTTGGTTTTTGCATTCATTCCTTCTTCGGTTGAAAGAGATACAATATCTGCTATTGCATACGCTGTACCTGCTCCGTCTTCTTTTATTGCATCTTTAAAATCGCTTAATTTTTCAACTCTTTCAAGAAAATCTATATCTCTGTTGGTCGCTTTGTCATTTTCGCCTGAAAGAGCATAGAAAATCAATGATTCATCATACATTACATTACTGTATTTTTGTGTAAACCTTAAAACTCTGTCTATAGTTTCAATTGATTGAAATTTAGATGTAAGGAACGCATATTTTGGCTTATCTTTAAATTTTGTAAGCAAGTCTAAATCTAATATATTTTGTGCACTCTTTTCATCCGGTTGAGAACTGAATGGGATATCAGAAAAGTCAATATTTCTATGTACCATCTCTGAGTACAATTTAGCGTGGACTTCGGATTTAATAAAACCAAGTGATTGGTATATTTTATAAACCTCGTCTTCGGTCATCTCTTTATCCCTAAGCATAGATAAATAATGACATTGAGCTTTGACTCTTTCATCTTCTATATGCCAGCCGTTCGGGTTATTTCGTTCTGCCATCAACATAACTTTTTGTAACGGATGACCATCAAGTGCTGCGTATGCCTCAATCTGGTAGGAGTAACTGTATTGATTAAGCAGATTATAAATTTCTTGTATGCTTTTACCTTTGTCTGCAAGTTTTTTGACGCAGCGAGCCACATCTTCATTTGTAGTTTTTCTTAAAATAGATCTTAAGTTATGACTATCTATAGAGCTTGCTTTATCAGGGATAATCTCAAAAAGTTTTTTTGCAACTTCTGCTTGATACTCGTTTTCCATTATATTCCCGTAGGAAGTCAAATCAAACTCAAAGTCATAAGGATTACCGTCAGGATCTTTCAGCATGTGTTTATATACTTCTAACATGTATGTTTGTTTATATTTATCGGTTACTTTTTCCGGGATATAAAAATACATCTTTTGGAATTTTTCTTTATTATAGATAAAGTCTTTATCAAATTTACATATATCTTTCAATAATCCGTACTGAAATTCATTTTTTATTTGGAAACTTAATGCTCTAACTGCATCTCTTGATAGTGGTTTTTCAAGCTTTAATTCTTCATAAAGTTTTATTGCGAGTTCTGCTTCTTTCTTTTTCTCTTCAAAATTGCTTTTTCTCGGTCGTATGTCATATTTGTCAAATCCGTCAGAATAAACATATAATAAATCATCCGGTTCTTCAAAGTAATGCAGTTTATCCTTTATAATATTGAACATCTTTCTGCGTAGTTTAATGTCTTCAATAGAAGCAACACTATAGAAACATTTATCTTCTTTTCCTTTAAACGCAGGATTAGTAATGATTCCATCCATATATCCTTTGAATTCGTTATAATCTTTTATAAACTGTTCCTCGGATTTTGGATGTAAAATCTCTTTTATACCTTTTATCGGGATATCGTATTTGCTCGCATTTATACATAATTCAAGCTGTTTCTGTTGATATTCTTTTGAAAGACAGCTATCTTTAAACATATTTATAACATTATAAAGAATGCGTGTTTTTTCTGCATCTTTAAAGGAATCTTTTAATACTTCTTTGTTATCATTAATAAATTGAATAGTTTTATCTATTTCTTCTTTTGTTTGAGACAAAAAGTTTGTAACCTCCAAGCAAGCATCTATTTTCTTTGCTTTCGGGAATAATTCCTGGATTGTATCAGCAAAAGAATCAAATTGATAGAGTCCGTATTCTTCTATATCTTTTTCTTTGTAGCCATCTTTGTTGTCTTCTTTGTCTACCTCTTTTAGCAGCTCTCTTATTTGAGAAACAACATCTGTCGCTTCTTCAGGAGAATACTTTTGAAAGATATTTATTACAAGCGCACATTTATTTTTGTATCCGATTTGTTCTAATTTAGCAATATCTTCATCGCTAAAACCTTGATCTTTAATGATTTTAACTACTTCTGAATTGGTTTTTGGTGCTATTTTACTATCTTTTGAAATAGGGGCTTCATTTTTCCCGTCCGCCATGGCACTATAGCTCACAGTTTCAGCTACCGGCTCTTTAGTTTGTTTTTCTTTTGCCGGTTTTGTTTCCTGACTCTGTTTTACATGTTCAAGATACTGTTGTACTCCTTCTTCTCTTGAAACTTCTTTAGATAAAATCTTATCAGCAATTTCATGCATAAATATTAAGTTATCGGCATCCAATCTCGGGTCAAGCTTCAAATCGGGAATACCTAATTCATCACCGATTTTCTTCGCGTAATCATCAAGCTTTGGTTTACCTATATCAATTCCCAAAGATTTTGCTCTGCAGTATGTATAATAATCGTTAATATAAGTTTTTCTGTAGAGTTTACAAATTTTAGGGTCAAGATTATCCTTATCAAGAACTTCCTGCAAGTTTTCATACAAAGCTCTCAATTGAGGTTTGCGCCCGATAATATCTTTGCCTGTTATTGTGTCATAAATTAAGTGTTCAATTTCAGCAAAACTTCCGGTAATTTCATCTCTGCACTGGAATTCCAGCCAATCGCCATCTTTTGTTTCAAAGTTCATCTGAAAAGCTGTATAACCGTTTTGGTCACGACTTGTAAATTTACCACTTCCGACACCTTTTTTTGTGTATACTTCTTTTGGTTGGTCAATAAGTTCTATATGGTCTTCAGGAACTCCTAATTCTTTTGCAAATTTTTTTAAATCCCATAATTGAGATTCTGAAAGCATAGGAATGCCGGATTCAGATACATAATTAACCATCCTAAAGCCTTTTAATCCTTGCGGACTTTGAGCCTGATTAACTATTTGTTCTTTTAAGGCATTCAAAAGTATTTCTGATTGGAATTCAGCCGCAATTCTCGCAGCCTTAATCTTGCGTGTTCTGACTTCTTCCGGTGATAAATCGGGTTGATTTGCTAATTCAAGTTTTGCCTTTACTTCCGGCTCTTTTGTATAATCTCCCGCAGAAAGTTCGCTTCTCATTCCGTATTCATCTCGTACATCAGTCAAAGCGTCAATAAGCGTTGCACCATCATTAGACTTCATATAATTATATAATTTTTCATATGTGCTCGTGTCGCTCTTTATGCGTGAAGTTGATTTCCCGAGGAATGTTAAGCCGGTTTTTATTGTTCCTAATTTTATTTGTGCCTTGTTATTTTGATAATGTCTTATTATTCTTTGGGTTTCCGCAGCAACTTGTTCGGGAGTATAATTCTTAAAAGTCGGAGGATTCAGTCTGTTTTGAATCAATGTTTCAAGATATGTTTTTTCTTTTTCTGAAATATTGGAACTTGAAACGTTCTTGCTAATAGAATTAAGTTTATTTTTATCATTAGGATTCGTTGAAGCAATTTCTTCTTCAAATCTTGCAGCTTCTTGGCTTAATTTTTCAATTGCCATTTTATCTAATGCGGCAATTCTTTTCTGTCTTTCAATTTCTTGTTTTTCTGATGTAATTTGCCATGGTTTTTGTTGAAGCCCTTTTTCTTTTAAACTTTCAAGAGTTACAGTAAGTTCTTCTGCCCCTATTGTCACATCAGTTTCTGTATCAAAAGCATTATTCTTTTTTAAATCAGGTGATTTCTTAGAATCAGTATGTTCTAATGTCGATTGGTTTTTTCTACCGTCTAATGCTTCTGTCATTTTTTGAGCAATATACTTCATTGTTTCAGGGAAATGTTGTTGAAGCTTGATTCCTCTCATACTTACAGGAATAGAATTGTTTTGAATTCCTGATATTAAAGCGGCAGTTTCTGCTGCAATCTCAGCAAGAGGACTTCCGGACTGATGATTTTGGGTTGTAAAATAATCCAGCATTTGTCCGCTTTCATCGGAAGTGATTTCTTTATATGCTTTAAGTTCTTGTTCAAATATATATTTGAGAGCCGAATCTTCGTGTAAATTTTTCAATAGAAGCTCTTCTATACCATGTCCCAGTTCATGTGCCAAAATAAATGGGTTTTTAATAAATTCAGGTGAAACTAATACTTTTGCAGTACTTGTCTGTTTTTTAAATTCCGCATTATTGGCTTGTTTTCCGCTATAGTCAACTCTAATGAATTCAATACCCATTTCCTTTAAATTAAATAAATAGTCACCGGGTAATCTTTTTAAGCTATCTAATAATTGCGTATCAATATTTTTCATATCAAAAGTTACAATTTCGTCTTTTTGACCGTTTTGTCCTTCTTTTCTGATACTGATTTTATCCGGTTCAAATTTTATATCATAGAGTCTGCCGTTAACAACACTTATGTAGTTATTTTCATCTACCATAAGTTGTTGTCTCTCAGACGAGAATATAATTTTGTTCTCAGAATTTTTAATGGTGTAATAAGATTTATCCGCACCTTTTTCGTGTGTTATAACTGTTTCTGTTTTAACCCCGTTAGAAGATGTTACGGTTCTTCTTGTCGTTCTAAACGGAGTTTTTATGCCTGTAACGGTAACTCCGCCGGATGCAGTTTGTTCTCCGTTACCGTCTTTTGCGATAATATCAAATTCACTTTCCAAAATCTCATTTGGAGTAATTTCTTCTTCATACAAAACTTTGCCGTTGGTATCATACATAACGCTTTTTTCTGAAATAGCAACTTTACTTTTGTATTCAGGAGAATATTCTATTGTTTCAACAATACTTCTTCCATCCGTAAAATCGGTTTTTACTACAACTATGTTATCAGACTTGTGTGTTATTGACTCTTTAGAGATTTCATCTATAGTTCCAAAAGTTTCATTATATTGAAATCTTAATGTCTTTGTTCTGTCTTTAGTTTTTATTCTGAGCTCAAAGTTACCGTCCTTATACATTTCTCCAAAGTCTATTGCATAAACATCTTCAGGAATTTTATTGCACAAATATTCTATTAAATTCCCATCTTTTAAAAACAGAGGAATTCCATTTTGATGTTTGTCATTTTTTAAATATGACCTCACAAGTAACAAACGCTCAACAGCTATTGGATTATATTCAATATCGTGCATAACATCTTCATTTGGCAGGTAGCCGAGTTGTTTTATATCATTGCTTGAGAATAAATTATATTTACCGTCTTTTGTTTTAAGAGAAAGAATATACTTAGTTCTCTTAAAAGCATTCGGATCCATAATATCTTTCTGTATTGTGTTATAATCAAATGCATAACTTTCAATCCCGTTAGAGTCTATAACTTTTCTGTCAATAGCATCTCTCCAGTTAGGGTCAGAATCATATTTTTTAACGGCATCCAGTAAGTCTTTGTAATTCTCAAATCGTAATGTTCTTTTACCATCAATTTTTATGGTTGTATTCATTAATCTTGTTGTAAGTTCAGGGTCAAGTTTATAAGCCTCTATAAATGCTTTTGAATTCTCTGCATCTGCCCTGACTTTTCCTGAATAAACATCAAAAATCGGCATTTGAGCAAATATTTCCGGTTCTTGCTTTTCAAGTTCAATTAAATTTTCTATTTTTTCTGTTGTAAAACAGTTGGAAACAGTGTTATCTCCGTATTTTAATTGAGCGTTCAAAAGATCGATTACTAACTTGGGATTTTTATTATATAAATTCTTAATTCCGGTAATATCAGCTTTGTAGTATAAATTAATTCCGGTTCCAGCCTCACTATACATTGAATTTATTTTATTAATAATCTTATCAAGAGCTTCAGGAGAATAATCAGGACTCGATAAGGACATCGGTCTTGTGTCTCTTATCGCTGAATTTTGCGGATGATTTGGTCTTATTGTACCATCAGCTTCAGCAGCTCTGCGCGGTGCAGCTGCTGATAAATCTGTTTTTTGTGCAGTTAAATTTGCTAACTGTTTTGAACATTCTTCTCTTAGCATTTTTTTAGTTTGCTTTGAATATACTTTTATAACATCAATTTGCCTTAATAATTCATTTATGTCTTCTTTTGTACTTGCGTAATGAATTTTATTAATAAATTCTGAATATGTGATTTCCTTTGTTTTTGTATAATTAGACCTTTTTAATGGTTTTGGCATGTTAAGTTCCCATTCGGGCATACCTAATTTTATTAGAAATGCTTTCATCTCAGGAGAATATACGCTCATATCACCTTCGGATGCTACTGCTTTAAATTCAGCCCCATTTTTGTAGGCGTATGGGATATGGTTTTCACTTATTCCTGCTCTTCTGAATTCATCAACGAATTTGCAATTATCAAGGTCTAAAACAACTTTTGTTACAGGAATCTTGTCAAACAATTCATTCACTTGTTTTTGGGCAACAATTCCTTCGGGGAAGGAACATCTTAAATCTTTGTCATTTGCGTGAGTTATTTCATGCCTTAGACCATACATTACATTACTGAGATTAAGACCTTTTAAGGATATTGCGCCTGAAGATGAAGATTGGCAGAAGCCAATTGTATATCCATCCTCTGTTTTTTCCAGATAATCTTCTTTTGCGGTCAGAAAATCTAATGTTGGAGGAAGTTTTGCCTTTCCGTTTGAAACATCAACCCATGTTTGAAGCTCATTTTTTACAAATTCCAATACTCTTGTATCTTTATTAGCTCCTGCCGGAATAAATATTTTTACACCAAACTGTTTATAAATATCTGCGCATTGTTTTTTTATTTTTTCGGGGATTCGTTCACTTTTGAGGTATACATTTTCATACATATGATTTGCAATTTCGTCGTTAGAATTCTTGCAATATTCTCTTAATGTCTGGATTCTTAATTCTTCCTGAAAATCTTTGCAAATATCTGAGTATTTTGCCTTGTATACTTTTAAGACGGATACATTATCCGTATCTTTTGTATTACCGGATATTTTATTTTTTATATTGTTAAACAGATTCAAAAATACTTTTTCAAATCTTGAATAACTGTGGGTAATTTCCTTTAATAATTTTGGTTCATGTTCTCTTATGTAGTCTAAAAATTCTCTATAATAAGGTATATCCTGATGAATATTATTTAATGTAGAATACACTCCGGTTGTGTTATTATACATGTCAATAATTTCTTGAACCCCTTGGTATTTTGCAAGTTTTACAGAGTCGTTTTCTTTAGAGTTTTCTATTTCCGTTATTTTTTTTCTTACTAAATTAACAACATGCTCATCTTCAACAGTCGACAGTGTTGTTTCTATATCACGTTTTATAAAGTCTAAGTTATTGTTGTATAATTGCTTCTTTTGATTATTTTGATATGTTCTTGTTTGTTCCAGTTCCTGTTTATGCAATTCTTCAAGAATCTTCTTGTCAATGACCTGATTCCCCAAATCTGCTACAGAAGGAATTCTCTTGTTCTCTTCTATCACTCTTACGAATGTTTTCAGATTCTCTAAATTCCCGTCTTTTATATAATCAGCAAGATAATTGTAGAATTTTACATCTCTTTCAAATTCTTTTTCATCAGAATATTTTTCTCTATCCGGCTTGTATGTTTTTAAAATGTCATTAGCTCTCATTGATAAAAATTCTTTTTCAAGCCCTTCCGGTTTAACGTCAGGTTTTGTATCAAAAACTTCATCTATATATAATTCAAAATGAGCCACATCTACACATTTATCGTAATTACCGTTTTTTCTCGTATAATTTTGATGCAAATTACATAATTCATCCATCATTTTTGAATCGCAAATATCAGGATATTTGCTTCTTATTGATAACAATGATTGATCAATTGTCGATGCGTTATTATGATTAATGATGTATTTGCCGTTTTTGTCCGTTAATCTCAGTGCATTCGAAAGAAAATTTAAGTTTTGTGATAAATATAATAGATTATCAACATTAAATAAAATCGGATTCTTGCAGTCTTTTCTCATAAGATAGAGGTCAAACAATCTATCAAAGGTGACATTAGCAAAATCTGAAATAAGTTCATACCTATCAGCAATACGTGCGGCATCTATGAAGTTATCTTTTTGAGAAGGCTCTTGAAGAATTTTTAGCAATGTTTCAAATCTTTTAGGTTTGCAATTGAAGAAAATTGCACCTGCAAAATTGGAAAATTCTTTTTCTTCCAGATTGATGTCAGCAAGTTCAAGAAGTTTGCGCATATTTTCAACTTGTTCGGGAGTATAGTTTGCTAAGTCTTCTTTTATCCTTTCTGCATAATTTAAATTTTTAATATAAAATTCTGCCAGTTGCTCTTTTGTTTTTATTTCTTTCAAGTCCGAACGATAAATACCTGTAATTTTATCAGAACCTTTTTTATAATCCCAAATAAATTCGGATTTGCCGTCAGGAGTTTCAATACGCAGTTCATCTGTCTCCGGAGTGTAAATACGCTTTGTTCCGTCAGGTTCATAGGTAGTTTCTTGATATAATTTATCGTTTATATATTGTTGTTTTTTGATTAACTTATGATTTGAATCATACTTACGGACAGACCTGTCCTTAACCGTTCTGGCAGTTATGGTTTCATCAATCAAGTTGTTATTATTATCATAGGTTTTGTAATGGCGGCGAAGAGTTTTCCCTTCTTCATCATAAACAGTACTTATAACTCTATTTTCATTATCAAGATATTCGGTCTTATTACAGCTGGAAAATTCAGCGTTCTCATAAATGTTTTGAACAATTTCTCTGTTTTTGGAGTCGTATTTATATTTATGTACAGAACTGATTGCTCCTATAGATCTATCAGAAAAATAGACTTTTTGAACAATATTTCCGTTAGAATCATAATATAAATCATAACCGCTGTTTTTGTCACTTGCATAATAATGGGTGACTTTTCCGTCTTTTTGCGCCGGTTCTATTACAGATTCCCATTTTTTGTTCATAGCGGCTTGTTCCGAGGATATTGTTTTTGTTTTTACTGGATTATTTTTAACTTTTTTTGTTCCAAAAACACTCCTTTCAACTTCTTCCGTACGAGCAGCCTCTGTCCCACTTTCATTTACCCCTTCATTTACCCCATTTACCCCTGTGGGAGAGGGTCTGTGGGATGGGGCTCCCTCTGCCCCCCTTGCGGGGGAAATCGGCGAAGCCTGTAGGGGGGTATTTTCCATCTCTTTTAACGGAGATACTGTCACCCCAAATTTCTCAGGATGTTCGGTTCTGTATGCCTGAGCAAAATTGTGTGCGAAATAATCTTCTACACGATCATTCTCCGGCTTAAATGTTCTAAATGTAGTTTTAGATTGAAGTTTACCGTCTTCTATATATTTTTGTATAAGTTCCTCTGTAGCTTGAAATATTTGTTCGCTTGTAGCTTTTTGTTTTTTTAGATCATTCGTTATTTTTCGATTATCGCTTAACAATTGCACGGAAATACTGCTTAGTTCTGGATGCTGGTATAAAATACCGTATATATAGGATGAATAATGTGATTTTGTCTTATCAGAAGATAACTTATCAAATTCAGCATCAAATTCTGCTCCGTTTCTGTAATGCAAATGTGATAAAAGAGACATCAATATTTTTGTATCTATTTCAACAACTTCGTCTCCAAGTTCTACAGTATAATTTTCGTTTTCATTTACTAAATTTGCAAGTTCTTTCATTGCATCCATATCATTGTTCTTAACTCTTTCTGATAAAGCTAATGCCTGTTTAATATTTTTTCCGTTCAATTTCCCGACTATTTCGGTACTCGACAATATATAACTATCATCTAGAATAAAACTGATTGTTTGAACTTCATTATAGAAATCTAATAACTCAGGAGAAGAACCTTTGAGGATATACATTCCGATAATTTTTATGAAACCTTCTTTAGCATGCTGTTCTATTATTTCGAGACGTTTTTCAACCACCTCAGGTTTAGGTTCTCCTGAAAATATTATTTTTTTGAATAAATTAGACATAGTACTATTGTTATTAACAGCATTCTTTAATCTTTGCTCTTGTGAAGAAGATAACTTTACCGGTTCTGCCTTGAGTGCTATTCCACTTGCAAGCCTTTTTGCTGCTTGTTTAGTTTTTGTTTCAATTCCTGACGGAAGAGCTTTTTGCAGTTCTTCTACAATAAGAGCAAATGTTTTTGGGAAATATTCCTGCAAGAATTGGCTTCTTAGTTCTAAATCCGGATTCATGTTTGAAGAATATAATAGAGCATGCGTATCAGCTATCATTTCTGATATAGAGCCTTCCGCACTTTCTGTCCTTCTGCAATAAGCATCAATTAAGTATTCCATCGATTTGTTTTCAAAATGCGGATTATTTCTTACAATAACATTTCGTTCTTTTGTAAAACTATCAATTATATGCTGTTTCTTGCAGATTTCAAAAAATTCATCTCTAAAATGTCCAAATTCGTGTATAAGAGTAAATAATGCATGCTGCCATTTTTTAGATATTGCAATCAAATTTTTCTTAGAATCATAATGTGCGTTATCTTCATATACAACGTTGATATCTCGTCCGATTTTTTGTAAAACAAACTCTTCAATATCAAAATAGAAAGAACCCGGCATTTGCTTAAGAATCGGAAGTAAATCTTTTGATAGTACCCCGGGTTGATCAATACCATTTTCGCCTATATGTACCGTTGTTTTTTCACCATCGGATCTTGTAACCGTAACCGAATTATTTGAATACTGAATGTCGTATTCAACACCATTTTCTACGGATTTAAAATGATTTTCATCAAGTACTTTGAATTGGAAATTGTTGGTTACGGTTTTATCTGTATTTTTATCTGTTATATGAACCGATACAAGTCTTGAGCCGTCAGGACTTTCAACGTAATTATATTTTGTAGAGACTCCGTTATGTTCTTGATTTTTTTCAATTATAAGTTCACCGGCCGGAGTTATTTCAGTCATTCCGATTTTGTATTTAACCTCGGAATGCGGATAAACTTTTCTTTCAACAGTAGGAGTTCCTTTTGAATCTTTTGTTTCTTCCATTACATGTCTTGTAACATCAGGATATGAACGGTAAATGTCATATTTACCTCTAACTTCCTTTGATAATTCGTAGGATTCAACGTATAAAAGTTTACCGGCACTATCAAAAACATTTTTTCTTGATACTGTTATTATTGGTCGATCATTATTAGTATTATAAGTTATAGCTTTATATTCTTGTGCCCCATCAGGAGTTTCAACAAATTCTTTTACAACATTACCGCTAATTTTTGCTTGACTTCTTCTTAAGAAATTCCCTTCTTTGTCAAACACCATTACATCCCAATTTGATTTAGGTTTTTCACCCCATACGTCTTCTGATGTTCCGATACCATAAATATTTTTCTTATTCGGATCAGCCAAGGTTATTTGAACATCAGGTAAACCTTTTTCAAGGGTATAGTCATAAGCTTTTTTATATGCTGCTAAATCATTTTCATGTGTTAAATATTCATAAAATTTCCCAAATTCTCCGTATGATGAACCTTTAACACAATCATCAGCAAGCTTTTTGCAGAATTTTATTATAGCATCTTTATTATCCGGTTCCGCTTCTATCATTTTTGTTATTATTTGGTCCACTTCTCGCATATAGTCAGGATAATGAAGTTGATCAAATACTGAAAAGATTTCGTTAATTTCTTTTGTTTCAGAACTATAAGGCAATTTGTCAAAATACTCGCTGTTATTTATTCTTTTATATTCGGCATTTGTTAGCTGTGCGTACTCTACTATTCTGTCTAAATCTAAACTTTTAGATTTTAGTCCTCGAGATGCTATATTTTGTACTTCTTTTGGCGTTAATGTCTGAGCTATTACGTCAATTTCTGATATAAGTCCTCTGGGGCGCTTATTTATACCAAAATTCTTTATTAAGTACTCCATGGCTTCAAGACCTTCTATAGAAGAGAAGAAACCGTTTTCTATAATAGAACTCATTCTGTTTGAGTTATGTTTAATAAGCTTCTTTAGATGCTCCAAATGCAAATCTGCATGTTCATAGTCAAAATTATTCAAAGCTTGTTCAGCATCTTTATATAAATATTTGTCATAAATAGCTTTTACTTCTGTTTTAACAGCTTCATAAACTTTTTTATCACTCGAATTTATTGAATTGTCAGTAACGTCCG